>DATLIR010000380.1:0-10007 GCA_035539315.1 Casimicrobiaceae bacterium | reverse complement strand
AGCGACAGGATGCCCGCCACCTCGTCGATGTTCTCCATCTCCTGCTCGACGTGCGTGGCGACGACCGCGTGCAGGCGGCGTCGCTGCCGGAATGGCAGGCCTTCGTAGGCGGTGTCGCGGAGCAGCGACTGGCGGAAGCGCAGGTAGCCGTCGCCGTCGTCGACGAAGATGTCGGAGAGCCGCGCCCAGGTGTGATCGTTCGGCGGCGGGCCATCCTCCGGGTCGTCGAACCACGCGAGCATGCGCGGATGGAACGTGATCCCGAAAACCGCCGCGCGACGCACGACGTGGCGGTCCTCCGGCGCAAGGGAGTCGATTCGCGCCAGTGCCGCGGCTTCCGCGGAATCCGGCAGCGCGGCCACGCCTCCCGATTCGATGGCCGAGCGCAGGAGGTCGCGAAGGAATTGCGGGTTGCCACCCGAACGCTGCGCGACTACCTCGACGACGTGCGTCGGCAGCGGGTGCTCCTGCGTCGCGAGCTGGGCCATGCGCAGCGCATCGCCCTGCGCGAGCGGCTTGAGGTCGATGTGCGTCGCACCGAGCGATTCGGGCGCGTTGAATCCGGCGGTCCCGGGACGCCGCGCGATCGCGATCAGCCACTTTCGTTCCGCCAATCCTCCGGCAACGTGCACGGCGAGCTCGACGGACGCCTCGTCCATGTGGTTGGCGTCGTCGATCCCGAGGATCGCCGGACCGGGCAGCATTGCCTGGAGGAAGCGCGCCACCGACTCGTGCAATTTCGCGCGCCGGTTCTCCTCGGCGAGCATCTCGACCTCGGCCGTCGGCGCGATGACGAGGCCGAGCGGCGCAGCGACGAGGGCGAGCCATGGCTCGAGGTCGGGTGCGCGCTCCGCCACGGCCTTGCGCAGCGCCGCCTCGATCTCGACCTCGGAGGTGTCGCGTCCGATCTCCATCGTTTCGCGCAACAGGTCGCGCCACGCGACGTACGGCGTCGACGAGGTGTAGGCCTCGCAGGTGACCCGCAACTTGCGGAAGCCCATCGCGGTGTCGTACATCGCATCGAGGAGCCGCGTCTTGCCGATGCCGGATTCGCCGACGACCTCGACCAGTTGGCCGGCGCCGGTCCGCGCGCCTCCCAGCGCCTTGCGGATGAGCGCGAGCTCCGCGTTGCGGCCGGTCAGCGGCAGGCGCTGCTGCGTGACCTGGCGGGTGCGCGACCCCTTCGCGCGCCCGACCGACCAGGCCTTGACCGGCTCGGCCTTGCCCTTCACCGCGAACGGCGGAAGCTCGGTTGTCTCGAACAGCGTGTTCGAGCGCTCGAGCACCTCGGCGGTCGCGAGGATCGAACCGGCTTCGGCCTTCGCCATTACGCGTGCAGCGAGGTTCACGACGTCGCCCATCACCGTGTAGGTGCGCCGATAGCTCGGGCCGATGTCGCCCGCGAACACGGCGCCGCGGTGCACGCCGATCCGCACTGGGATCGGCAGGTCGGACTCGAGGATGCGGCGCGCCGCGAGCAGCATGCGCTCCTCGTCGTCGCCGGTGACCTTCGGCGCGCCCGCGGACAGGATCAGCTTGCCGCCGTTGCCGTCGAGGTCGGAGCCGAGGAGTGCGACGTCCTGCGCGTCCGCCGCGTCCTGAACGATGCGCACCAGGCGATCGAGCGCCTCCGCCGCGGCCGGTTCACCTTTCGTTTCAATCAGCGCGTCGGTCCCCTCGAACTTCAGGAATGCGACAGTCACCGGACGGTGCTCGGAGGTGACGCCGCCCGCGACCACGTGCGCGCGAATCAGCGACGACAGGCAGGTCGCGAGCGTGGCGGCGGGCAGGTCGGGGCGCGCGCGGTGCGGCAGCGTCTCCGGCTCTCCCGCCAGTGGCGCGAGAAGGATGCCTGGCCCCTTGGGCGCGTCGCGCGCCTCGGCGGGGAGCAACGCTGCCGTGGCGGGCGACACCAGGATTTCGCCCGCGGACGCTTCGGTCTCCATCGCGACCAGCTGCGTCCAGCCGGGACCGACCGGGAGCAGCTCGGTGTGCGTGCCGCCGACCGCGAAGAAGTGGAACGCGCCGGTGTGCACGCCCTGCGACATCTGCAGCGTGACCTCGGCGCCCGGGAGCGCGATGCGGCCGACGCGCGCGAGGTCGGCACGCATATGGACTGTCGCCTGGCAGGCGCGCGCCAGGTGGCCGTCCCCGGCGAACCACAGCAGCAGCGCGTCACCGCCGAACTTGAGCAGACTTCCGCCCGCCCCGTAGGCGACGACGAGGATCGACGTGAAGCTCGCGTTGATGACCTCGGAGATCTGCTCGGCACCCTCGCGACCGCGCGAGGCGAGCGCCTCGGACAGCTTGGTGAAGCCGGAGATGTCGACGAACACCGCCGTGCCGTCCTCGCTCCAGTGGCTCCCCTGCGGATCGTCGCGCAGGTGCTGCTGCAGGATGCGCGGGACGTACAGGCGCAGGCGCTCGACGACAGCGTCGGGCGCCGGGGTGTCGGGCGGGAGGGCGCCGGCAGGCGCCCGCTCCTGGCTCATGGGGGGTGGCGGGTCGGAGAGCAGGCGGAACGCGATGATAATCCCGACGGAGCGCTCTATGATGCGCGACACGACGCCGGGCGCGCCGGCCGCGACCCGACAGGACCCCATGAAGACCCTTGCCCGCCTGTTTTGCGTGCTGCTCGCGCTGGTTGCGCCGTCCTGCGCGCTCGCGCAATCCTGGCCGGCGAAGCCGATCCGCCTGATCGTCGGCTTCGCGCCCGGCGGCGTCGCCGACGTCACGGCGCGCGTCGTCGCGCAGCGGCTCTCCGAGCGGCTGGGCGCGCAGGTCGTCGTCGACAACCGTCCGAGCGCCGGCGGCATCGTCGCGGCGGACGCGGTCGCGAAGGCCCCGCCCGACGGCTACACGATGCTGCTCCTGTCGAACGGGAACGCGGTGTCGGCGTCGCTGTTCAAGGCGCTGCCCTACGACACGCTCGCCGATTTCACGCCGGTGTCGCTGCTCGGGACCTTCGACGTCGCCGTCGTCGCGAGCGCGGAGGCGAAGATCGACTCGATGCCGGCATTGATGGCGTACGCGAAGGCGAACCCGGGCAAGCTCAACATCGGCACGATCAACATCGGCAGCACGCAGCATCTCTCGGCCGAGATGTTTCGCGCGATGGCCGGCGTCGACGCGACCGTGGTCCCGTTCAAGGGCAGCCCCGCGGTGATCACGGCGCTGCGTGCCAACGACGTGCAGGTCGCCTTCGAGATGCTCGCGCCGGTGATGCCGCAGGCGAAGAGCGGGGCCGTGAAGATCCTCGCGGTGACCTCGGAGCGGCGCCATCCGGCGCTGCCCGACGTGCCCACGGTGGCCGAGAGCGGCGTCCCTGGCTATGCCGCGTCGTCGTGGAACGCGATCGCCCTGCCGGCGAAGACGCCCGCGCCGATCGTCGCGCGGCTGCACGACGAGATCGAGCGCGTACTGGCGTTGCCCGACGTGCGCGAGAGGCTCGCGGCCGCGGGCGTCACCCCGCGCGCCAGCACGCCCGAGGAGCTGGCGCGCCTGCTCGCCGCCGACGTCGCGAAATGGCGGCGGGTGATCGAGCAGGCGAAGATCGAGCGGCAGTGAAGAACCGGGGCAGACTCGACTTATTCCGCAACCCGCGGGGCGCGGCAGCGCCAGACGTCGAGTCTGCCCCCGCCTTTCGCACGGAGATGCGCCCATGGACCTGCAGCTGAGTGACAAGCGTGCGCTGGTCACCGGCGCCAGCACCGGCATCGGGCGCGGGATCGCGCTCGCGCTGGCGGAGGAGGGCGCATGGCTCGCGATTTCGGCGCGTCGCGCGAACTTGCTCGAGGACGTCGCCGACGCGATCGCCGCGAAAGGGGGGCGGCGGCCGGTGGTGATCGTATCCGACCTCTACGCCGACGACGCCGCCACTACTCTGGCCGCCGCCGCCGTGCGCGGACTCGGTCACGTGGACATCCTCGTGAACAACGCGGGCGGCTCGCGCAGCTTCACCGAGATGCACGTGGGCGAGGACCGCTGGCAGGAGGCGATGACGCTCAATTTCCATCGCCCGCGCCAGTTGACCGATGCGTTGATCGACCCGATGATCGCGCGTCGGTGGGGACGCGTCGTCAACATCACCGGCAAGAGCGAGCCCGATCACGTCAACGGCGCCTTCTGCGCGAAGGCCGGCCTCCACAGCTGGGCCAAGGGGCTCTCGCGCATGGTCGGCAAGCACGGCATCACGATCAATTCGATTGCGCCGGGGCGCATCCATTCCGAGCAGATCCTGCGCAACTACTCACCCGAGTTCCGGCAATGGCAGGCCGACCACGAGATCCCCATGGGTCGCTACGGGGAGCCCGAGGACCTCGCGAACCTGGTCTGCTTCCTCGCCTCGCCGCGCGCGAGCTACATCACCGGCGCGGTGATCCCGGTGGACGGCGGCTTGCGCCGCTACCAGTTCTGAACGCTCCGCCGCCAGCACTTCCAACAGGGCCCTCCCATGAATCCGCGCCTTTCGCCTCGCCGCCGGCTGCTGCAGTCGGCCCTGCTCGTCGTTTCCGCGCTTGCGTTGCCTTCCGCCCTCGCTCAGTCGGACTGGCCCACCAAGCCGATCCGGTTCGTCGTCCCGTTCGCGCCCGGCGGAACCTCGGAGATCGTCGCGCGCGCGGTGGCGGCCGAGCTCTCGAAGCAGCTCGGCCAGACCGTCTACGTCGAGAACAAGCCGGGCGGCGCAGGCACCGTCGCCATGGCCGACGTGGCGAAGTCCCCGCCCGATGGCTACACGATGATCCTGGGACACGTCGGCACCCTCGCCGTCAATCCTTACATGCTGACGAACCAGCCGTACGACGTGAACAAGGACTTCCTGCCGGTCACGCTGCTGGCGAAGGTCCCGAACGTGTTCGTCATCCATCCCGACGTGCCGGTGAAGGACTTCACCGAGTTCGTCGAGTACGCGAAGAAGAACCCGGGTAAGCTCAACTACGGCTCGGCGGGGAACGCGAGCGCCGGCCACCTGGCGATGGAATACCTGAAGCTCGTGACCGGGATGGATATCGCACACATCCCGTACAAGGGCACCGGGCCGCAGCTCACCGACCTGCTCGCGGGACGGACGCAGGCGTCGTCGGCGGGACTGCCGGCGCTCTCCGCGCACATCAAGAGCGGCAAGCTGCGTGCCATCGCTGTCGGCACGCCGCAGCGGGTCGCGCAGATGCCCGACGTCCCCACGGTCGCCGAGATGGGCTACCCCGACTTCGAGACGTCGCAGTGGTACGGGATCCTGGTCCCCGCGGGAACGCCGCCGGCGCTGGTCAGGCGGCTGCAGGAGGAGTCGCTCAAGGCGCTGCGCTCGAGCGCGGTGACCGAGCGCTTCGCCGGCGACGCCGCGGTGGCGGGCGGCGGGCCGCCGTCGGAATTCGCCGCGTTCATCGCGCGCGAGCAGAAGACCTGGAGCGACATCGTCAAGCGCGCTCGCATCCATTCCGACTGACGCCAGCCTGCGTCAGGACGCGCCGAGGACGCGGTCGCCGAGCGCGTCGACGATCCGCCCGGCGAGTTCCGGCATCGCGAGCAGCGCGTCGTCGGCGTCGGCCCCGCGCACGACCTGTTCAAGCGCGGCGGCAAGCGCGGCGTCTCCGCGGCCCGCCACGCCGGCGACGAAGTCGTCCACATCGACTCGCAGCCGCACGAGGTCGCGAGCCGCCTGCGTGAGCAGCACGTTGTGCGGCCCCTCCCAGGTCTCCATCACCGCGGCGTCGCGGTAAAGCCGCGGCAGCGGCGAGAAGCGCTCCTCGATCCCGTTCGCACCGAGCACCAGCAACGCCTCGTGCGCCAGGACGCTCGCGCGTCGCGTGAGCACCGGCTTGGCGAGCGACAGCAACACGCGAAAGCGGGCAGCGTCGGCGGAGCCCTCGCGGGCCGGCCACAGGCGCAGCAACTCGAACGCGACCGCGAGCGCGCGCTCGCGCGCGGTCGCAATGTCGTCGACGGTCCGGCGCACCAGCGCGTAGTCGCCGATGCTCCGCCCGAAGGCGGTGCGAAAGCGCGTGTAGGCCCGCACGATGCGCTCGGTCTGGCGCAGCGTCGCCGCCGCGTAGAGCACGCAGGCGATGCGCGACGTCGCGAGCACGTGGTCGACCAGGTTGGCGACGCCGCGGTCGAGCGGCCCGATCGGCCAGGCCAGCGCGCCGTCGAAGCTGACTTCGGCGGTGGCGAGCTCGCGCGTGCCGAGCTTGTCCTTCAGCCGGTCGATCGTGTAGCCGTTGCGCAGCGGCGCTTCGCCGCGACGCCACGCGGGCACGAGGAAGATCGCCACGCCGCGCGTGCCGGCCGTCGCGCCGCGTGGACGGGCGCTCACCAGGAACCAGTCCGCATTGATGTTCGAGCAGAACCACTTGGCCCCGTGCAGCCGATACGCGTCGCCGTCCTGCACCGCCTCGACGGCATTCGCGCCGACATCCGAACCGCCCTGGATCTCGGTGACGAACTGTGCCGCGTGCGCGACGCGCGCCGCGCTGGAGGCGCGCAGCTCGCCGAGCGCCGCGCGATGCTCGTCGCGATCGCCGAGCGCGGCGAGCAGGCGCGTGAGCCCGTCGGTGCACGCGAGCGAACACGCCACGCCCGCCTCACCGTTCTGGTGGGCGAGGTAGGTCTTCGCGTAGAAGACGAACGGATCGCCGTGCAGCGCGCCCAGGCGCTCGCGCCCCGCAACCTCGGCGAGCGCCGCGTGGGTCGAGGCGGGAAGCACGATCTCGTCGACGCGGCGATACCACGCGTCGAAGGCGCGCAGAACCGGAGCATGGGCGGGTTGCGCGGAGGCGTCGGCGAGGCGCGCGAGCGGGCCGGCCACGCGCGCGCCAAACGCGCGCAGCGCCTCGGTCGCGGCGCCCGTGGACGCATGACGTCCCAGCAACGACGCGAGCAGCGCGTCGTCGTCGAACCAGTTGTCGCCGACGGCAGCGAGGAAGGCGTCGAACGAGTAGCCCATGGTGCGCCCGTCGCCCATTATCGCGCGTTCGGCGCGCGCGGGGACGGCGTCGAACGCCCGCGATTGACACCGTTCGCGCGCCTCGCCACACTGCCCGCCGAACGGGAGAGGAGATGCGCACGCAGGTCGCGATCGTCGGCGCGGGACCGTCGGGCCTCCTGCTCGGCCAGCTACTCGCGCGCGCCGGCGTCGACAACGTCATCCTCGAGCGCCAGTCGGCCGACTATGTGCTGGGGCGCATCCGCGCCGGCGTGCTCGAGCAGGGAACCGTCGCGACGCTCGAGGAGGCCAACGTCGCCGGCCGCCTGCATCGCGAGGGACTGGTCCACCACGGCATCGAGATCGCCCATGGCGGCGGGCGCCATCGCATCGACTTCCAGGCGTTGTGCGGCAAGTCCGTCGTCGTGTATGGCCAGACGGAGGTGACGCGCGACCTGATGGACGCGCGACGCGCGGCCGGCGCGAGGACCATCTACGAGGCCGACGATGTCCGCATCGCGGGATTCGACGGCACGGCGCCACGGGTCACCTGGCGGCAGGACGGAAAGGCGCACGAGCTCGCGTGCGACTTCATCGCCGGGTGCGACGGCTACCACGGCGTCACGCGCCAGAGCGTTCCCCCCGGCGCGATCCGGACCTACGAGCGCGTCTATCCGTTCGGCTGGCTCGGCGTGCTGGTCGACCGCCCCCCGGTGAGCGCGGAGCTCATCTACGTCAACCACGAGCGCGGGTTCGCGCTATGCAGCATGCGCTCCACCACGCGCAGCCGCTACTACGTGCAGTGCCCGCTCGACGAGAAAGTCGAGCGCTGGCCCGACGAGCGCTTTTGGGACGAGCTCCGCGCGCGCCTCGACGAGCGCGCCAACGCCGCGCTGGCGACCGGGCCGTCGATCGAGAAGAGCATCGCGCCGTTGCGCAGCTTCGTCGGCGAGCCGCTGCGCTTCGGCCGGCTGCTGCTCGCCGGCGACGCGGCGCACATCGTGCCCCCGACCGGCGCCAAGGGGCTCAACCTTGCCGCGAGCGATGTCCGCTATCTCGCGCACGCGCTGGCCGACTGGTTCCGACGCGGCGACCCGCGCGGGGTCGACAGCTATTCGGCGCGCTGCCTCAAGCGCATCTGGCTCGCCGAGCGCTTCTCGTGGTGGATGACGTCGCTCCTGCACCGCTTCCCCGGCACCGATCCTTTCGGCGCGAAGATGCAGGATGCCGACCTGATGCTGCTGTTCGCCTCGGTGGCGTCGCAGCGATCGCTCGCGGAGAACTACGTGGGGTTGCCGTTCGACGACGCCTAGAACGTCGGAGCGTAGATGTCGTACTTGCGCATCGTCGGGGCCTTGGGCATCGGCACCTTCGATTGACACTTGCCGCCGATGAGGCGTCCCTCGCTCTCCATCGCCGCGACCTCGCCTTCCAGGTAGAGCGACGTGGCGCCTTCGGAATACTTCTCCTGGGCGGCGCTGTCGACGCGCATGAGCGTCCACGTGCGTCCGCCGACGGTCGCGCGCGCGCTGCGGGCTTCGGCGTCGCGCTCGACGCGAATCCGGGTGCCGCCCTCGCACTCGTAGTCGATCGTCGCAGCGAGGACGGTGGTCTCGAGGCCCACGCTGTAGCGCTCGGCGCACCCGCCCAGCGCGACGAACGCGCAGGCGACGACGGCGACGAAGACGGGGAAAGGCCGAACCATGCCGCCGGACTGTATCATCCCGCGGAACAACGCGCACCGGCGCGACCGGTCCACGACGATGACACGCCTCGAGATCGACACCCGCCTGCGCTTCGCCGTCGACGCGGCACGACGCGCGGGCGAGCTCGCGCTCGCGCATGCGCGCGATCCCGCCGGACTGGGCATCGAGGCGAAGGGCGTGCAGGACGTGGTCACGGCCGCCGACAAGGCGGTCGAGAAGGCGCTGCGCGCCGAGATCGCCGCCGCGTTCCCCGCGGATGCCGTGCTCGGCGAGGAGGAGGGTCTCGCCGCGGGATGGGACGGCCGCACGCCGCTGTGGATCCTCGACCCGATCGATGGCACCGCGAATTTCGCGCGGCGACTGCCGCTGTGGTGCGTGTCGATCGGGCTGTACGCCGAGGGCGACGCGTTGCTGGGCGTCATTCACAATCCGATGGCCGACGAGCTGCACGCGGCAGCGCGCGGACGGGGCGCCACGCTGAACGGGCGGCCGATCCGCGCTTCGGCCGTGACCTCGCCCGAACTGGCGCGCATCGGGCTGGGCTTCTCGTACCGGCGGGAACACGGCCTGCACCTCGCGTCGATCGACCGGCTGCTCACGCGCCGCTGCGAGTACAGCCGCCTCGGCAGCGGAGCGCTGGGGATGGCGTACGTCGCGGACGGCCGCTTCGAGGGCTACTTCGAGCCGCACATCAACTCGTGGGACGTCGCCGCCGGGCTGGTGATCGTGCGCGAGGCGGGCGGCTTCACCAGCGACTTCTTCACCGGCGAAGCGCTGATGCGCGGCAATCCGATCCTCGCCGGTGCGCCGGGGATGCGCGGCTTCCTCGAGTCGACGCTGGGCGATTTGATGCTATGAGCGCCGCGGAGCCCGCCGCGGCGCGCGCGCTCCTTCCATGGGGAGGACGGCGCCACGTCGCGTCGGCGGCCCGCCTTGGGGAGGCGTCATCCTGAACGGGGACACCTATTCGTTCTGGCTGGTCCCGGAGCCGTCGCTCGAAGCGGAGCTCGGCAAGCTCGTGCGCGCGCTCGCCCCGGTGTTCGGCATGCCCGCATTCGCGCCGCATGCGACGGTGCAGGGCGACCTCGACCTGTCGGCGGACGACGCGGAGATGCTCGCGCGCGAGCTGGTCGCCGGCGAGGCGCCGCTGGCATGGCGTTCCTGGGGCCTCCAGTGGACCGAGCACCCGTTCCGCACGTTCTTCGTCGCGTTCGACCGCGCCGACCGCTTCCACGCGCTGCTCGACCGCTCGGCGAAGCTGACCGGCTCGCGCGACGGCCTCTCGCCGTTCCCGCACCTGTCGCTCGCCTACGGCACGCTGCCGGTGCGCGAGAAGATCGCGCGCTCGCGGCCGCTGGCCGGCGCGTTCGAGGGCCGCA
>DATLIR010000379.1:0-2498 GCA_035539315.1 Casimicrobiaceae bacterium | reverse complement strand
CGGCCGGTTCGCAGCCTCGACGCTCAGTCGATCTTGATGTTCGCGGCCTTGATCACCTTCGCCCACTTGTCGATCTCGGCCTTCTGGAACGCGGCGAGCTCGGCAGGCGTCATGCCGGACGGATCGAGGCCGAGCTTCGCGAGGCGCTCCTGGACCTCGGGCTCCTTCAGGATCTTCGCGATCTCGGCGTGCAGCCGGTCGACGATCGGCTTGGGCGTGCCGGCGGGAGCGAACACCGCCTGCCACGACACCACGTCGTAGCCGGCGACGCCCGACTCGGCCATCGTCGGCACGGCGGGCATCGACGCGGCGCGCTTCGCCGAGGTCACCGCGAGCGCGCGGAGCTTGCCGCTCTCGATGTGCGGGCCGGCGACGACCGACGTGTCGAACATCATCGGCACCTGGCCGCCGATCACGTCGGTGATCGCCGGGCCGCTGCCCTTGTACGGGATGTGCACCATATCGACGCCGGCCATGAACTTGTAGAGCTCGGCGGACAGGTGCTGCGAGGTGCCGTTCCCGGCCGACGCGTACGACAGCGATCCGGGTTTCGCCTTGAGCGCCGCCGTGATGTCCTGCACCGACTTGTACGGCGACGCGGCGTTGACGACCAGCACGTTGGGATTGGTGCCGATCAGCGTGATCGGCGCGAACGACGTCACCGGGTCGTGCGGAAGCTTCGGGTAGAGCGACACGTTGATCGCGTGCGAGCTGATCGTGCCGCCGAGGATCGTGTAGCCGTCCGGCGCCGCCCGCGCGACGATCTCGGAGCCGACGTTGCCGCCGGCGCCGGGCTTGTTCTCGACGACGATGGTGGTGCCGAGCGCCGCCCCCAGCTTCTGGCCCAGGATGCGCGCGAGGATGTCGGTCGTGCCGCCGGCGGGGAACGGGACGACGTAGGTGATCGGCTTCGACGGCCAGGCTTGCGCGAGCGCGGGCGCCGCGTGCGGGAGCGTGACCGCGGCGAGCGCGGCGGCGATGGCACGAAGCAGGGAGCGGCGATACGGCATGGAGGTCCTCCGGGGGAAAGGGCGCTTCGGAATCGCGCGTTCAGTGAATCTCGGGTTCGTGGCGGTCGCTGCCGGCGGGCCCCGCCGGCTCGAGGAAATCGAAGTCGCAGCCGTCGTTGGCCTGGCGGATGTGCTGCTGGTAGAGCGCGCCGAAGCCGCGGTCGAAGCGCGGCGCGGGCGCCTTCCAGCCGGCGCGGCGGCGCGCGAGCTCGGCATCGTCGACATGCAGGTGGAGCTTGCGCCCCGGCACGTCCAGCGTGATGGTGTCGCCGTCGCGGACGAACGCGAGCGGTCCGCCGACGTACGACTCGGGCGCCACGTGCAGCACGCACGCGCCGTAGCTCGTGCCGCTCATGCGCGCATCCGAGATGCGCACCATGTCGCGGACGCCCTGCGCGAGCAGCTTCTTCGGTATCGGGAGCTGGCCCCACTCGGGCATGCCCGGCGCGCCCTGCGGGCCGGCGTTGCGCAGGACGATCACGCTTTGCGCGTCGACGTCGAGCTTCTCGTCGTCGATGCGCGCGGCGAGGTCGTTGTAGTCGTCGAACACCACGGCGCGGCCGGTATGCACGTGCAGGTGCTTCTCGGCGGCGGCCGGCTTGATCACCGCGCCGTCCGGCGCGAGGTTGCCGCGCAGCACGGCGAGGCCGGTGTCGGGGACGAGCGCGTGCGCGCGGTCGCGGATCACGTCCTCGTTCCAGGTGCGCGCGCCCGCAACGGCATCGCCGAGCGTGCGCGCCTCGACGGTGCGCTGACTGCCGTCGATGAGGTCGCCGAGGTTCGCCATCATCGCGCGAAGGCCGCCGGCATAGTAGAAATCCTCCATCAGGTAGGACCCCGACGGGCGGATGTTGGCCAGCACCGGCGTGCGGCGCGACAGCGTGTCGAAGCGGTCGAGCATGAGCGGAATGCCCATGCGGCGGGCCATCGCGACCAGGTGCACGACGGCGTTGGTCGAGCCGGAGAGGGCGAGCACCGTGGTAATCGCGTTGTCGAACGACGCGGCGGTGACGACTTCGGAGGGCTTCAGGTCCTCCCACACCATGTCGACGATGCGCTTGCCGGTGAGCGTGGCCATCTTCGCGTGGTTGGAATCCGGCGCCGGGATCGACGCCGCGCCCGGCAGGCAGAAGCCGAGGCTCTCGGCGAGCGACATCATGGTCGCCGCCGTGCCCATGGTCATGCAGGTGCCCGGCGAGCGCGCGATGCTGTCCTCGATCTCGTGCCAGTCCTTCTGCGTGATGGTGCCGGCGCGCAGCTCCGCCCAGTACTTCCAGGAGTCCGAGCCCGAGCCGAGCGTGGTCTCGCGCCAGTGGCCGGACAGCATCGGGCCGGCCGGCACGTAGATCGCCGGCAGGTTCATGCTGATCGCGCCCATGATCAGCGCCGGCGTGGTCTTGTCGCAGCCGCCCATCAGCACCGCGCCGTCCGGCGCGAGGTTGCCGCGCAGCACGGCGAGGCCGGTGTCGGGGACGAGCGCGTGCGCGC
>DATLIR010000378.1:0-4902 GCA_035539315.1 Casimicrobiaceae bacterium | reverse complement strand
GTCCCCGGCAGGCACGCCTGGTACCCGCCGCCGTCATGCCGTCGTGACGCCGAGTTTCCGGCCTGCCCCGGGCCGCCGCCTTGCGGTCGATCAATCGCTGCGCAGTTCCCTGTCCCACCGCCATCCTCACGGCTGCGTCGCCAGCTGTCGCTCGAGCCGGTCGAGCGTCCGGTAGCACGGCAGCACCTGCGCGACGCTCGCGTTGGGCTCGCGCTTCTCGCGGATCGCCGCGACGAATTCGCGGTCCTGCAGCTCGATGCCGTTCATCGAGACGTCGACCTTGCTGACGTCGATCTTCTGGTCCTTGCCGTCGACGAGGTCGTCGTAGCGCGCGATGTAGGTGCCGGTGTCGCCGATGTAGCGGAAGAACGTGCCGAGCGGCCCGTCGTTGTTGAACGAGAGCGACAGCGTGCAGATCGCGCCGGTCGCGGCCTTGAGCTGGATCGACATGTCCATCGCGATGCCGAGCGCCGGATGGAGCGGTCCCTGGACGGCATGCGCCGTGACGATTGCGCCCGTCTGCCAGGCGAAGAGGTCGACCGTATGCGCGGCGTGGTGCCACAGCAGGTGGTCGGTCCACGAGCGCGGCTGGCCCAGCGCGTTGATGTTGGTGCGCCGGAAGAAATAGGTCTGCACGTCCATCTGCTGCACCATGAGCTCGCCCGCGCGGATGCGCTTGTGCACCCACTGGTGGCTCGGGTTGAAGCGCCGCGTGTGCCCGACCATCGCGACCTTGCCCGCGGACTTCTGCGCAGCGTGGACGGCCTCGGCACCCTTCAGCGTATCGGCGAGCGGAATCTCGACCTGCACGTGCTTGCCGGCCGCGAGGCACGCGACCGCCTGGCTCGCGTGCATCTGCGTGGGGGTGGCGAGGATCACGGCGTCGACATCGCTACGCGCGAGGCTCTCGTCGAGCTCGGTGGTCACGTGCCCGACGCCGAACTTGCGCGCGACCTCCTCGGTCGCCCCGCGCGTGCGGCCGACCAGCGACGTCACCTGGACGCCGTCGATCTTCGCGAGCGCCTCGAGGTGCTTGACGCCGAACGCGCCGGCGCCGGCGAGACAGATCTTCATGGCGTGCCTTCGCTCAGCGCGGGTTCTCGAGGATGATGTGGCCGACCGCCGTGTTCGACGCCGGCACGTGGTAGAAGCGGTAGGTCTCGCGCGCATCGGCCGCGAGCGCGCCGCGCATGATCAGCCACATGACGAGCTCGATGCCCTCCGAGCCCGCCTCGCGCACGTACTCGAGGTGCGGCAGCCGCGCGAGCGCCTCGGGATCGCGCGTGAGGCCGTCGAGGAAGCGCGTGTCGAAGTCGCGGTTGATGAGGCCGGCGCGCGGGCCCTGCAGCTGGTGCGACATGCCGCCGGTGCCCCAGACCATCACGTTCAGGTCGTCGTCGAACGACTCGACCGCCTTGCGGATCGCGCGGCCGAGGTTCCAGCAGCGATGACCGAGCGGCGGCGGGTATTGCACGACGTTCACGGCGAGCGGGATCACCCGGCACGGCCACGCCTGCGGCTGCCCGAACATCAGCGACAGCGGCACGGTCAGCCCGTGGTCGACATCCATCCGGTTGACGATCGTCATGTCGAACTCGTCGAGGATCGCCGATTGCGCGATGTGCCAGGCGAGCTCGGGATGGCCCTGCACCACCGGCACTGGCCGCGGACCCCAGCCTTCGTCGGCGGGCGCGAACGACTCCGCGCAGCCGATCGCGAAGGTCGGGATCACCTCCAGCGAGAACGCCGACGCGTGGTCGTTGTAGACCAGCACGACGACGTCGGGCCGGTGCTCCGCGATCCAGCGCTTGCTGAACTCGTAGCCGGCGAACACCGGCTGCCAGTAGGGCTCGTGCGTCTTGCCGAGGTCGATGGCCGCGCCGACCGCCGGAATGTGCGACGTTGCGACGCCTGCGGTGATCCGCGCCATCCCTACTTCTCCCGGTCCGACTTGCTGCGGTTGCCGGCGGCCGGGCGCCCGCCCGCCACCATCATCGCCTTGTATTGGTCCTCGGGCATCCCGGTCATCTTCGAGGCGAGGTTCTGGAACGAGAAGCCGTCGGTCGCGCCGATCTTGGCGAGGAAGTAGATGTTGCCGCCGAGCGAGATCATCCGGTTGTAGTCGCGGTCGATCACGGCCTGGCGCTGCTCCGCCGTCATCGGGAACCGCTCGAGGTAGGCGCGCTCGTCGGACTTGAACGCGGCACGGTTCTCCGCCTTCATCAGCGACATGCAGAACATGTTCAGGTGGTAGCCCAGCCGCGACTGCGTCGCGTCGAACACCGTCGTGCCCGGGATGTCCTTGAAGGCGTCGTTGTAGCGCTTCATCACGCGCTCCAGTAGAGGCGCATCGGGTTGTCGACCAGGAGCTTGCGCTGCAGCGCCGCGGTCGTCGCGATGCGCGGCACGACGTCGACCAGCGCGCCGTCGTCGGGCATGTGCGTCTTCATGTTGGGGTGCGGCCAGTCGGTGCCCCACAGCACGCGGTCGGGAAAGGTCTCGACCAACCGTCTTGCGAACGGCACGACGTCGTCGTAGGCCGGTGGACCGGACGCGGACAGGCGCTCGGGGCAGCTCACCTTCGACCACACGTTGGGATGCTCGCGCATCAGGCGTACGAAGCGCTCGAACTCGGGCCCGTCGACCGGCTTTTCCACGTCCGGCCGGCCCATGTGGTCGACGACGATCGTGGTCGGCAGCGTGGTGAAGAAGTCCCACAGGTCGGGCAGGTCCTGCGCCTCGAAATAGACGACCACGTGCCAGCCCAGCGGCGCGATGCGGTGCGCGATCTCGACCAGCACCTCGCGCGGCGTGAAGTCCACCAGCCGGCGTACGAAGTTGAAGCGCGTGCCGCGCACGCCCGCATCGTGCATCCGGCGCAGCTCGTCGTCCGTGACGTCGCGGCCGACCGACGCGACGCCGCGCGCCCTCCCGTGCGAGTGGACCAGCGCGTCGCACAACGCCCGGTTGTCGGTGCCGTGGCAGGTCGCCTGCACGATCACGTTGCGCTCGAAGCCCAGGAAGTCGCGCAGCGCGAAGAGCTTCTCCTTCGGCGCGTCGCACGGCGTGTACTTGCGCTCGGGCGCGTAGGGAAAGCGCTCCGCGGGCCCGAACACGTGGCAATGGGCGTCGACCGCTCCCGCCGGCGGCGCGTAGCGCGGCTTCGACGGGTGCGGATGGAACGGCAGGTAGTCGGCGTCCATGCGGCGCGGGAGCCACTCAATCGATGTACTTGAGTCCGGACTTGGCCAGCGGCTCGCGCATGCCGTAGAGGTCGAGGCCGAGCTCGCCCGCGGCGAGCCGCGCCCGCTTCGACTCCTCGTTCTTCTCGCGCGCCGCGGCGGCGTCCGCGACCGCGGCGACCTGGGCGCGCGGGACCACCACGACGCCGTCGTCATCCGCGACGATCGCGTCGCCCGGATGCACGACCATGCCGGCGCACACGATCGGCACGTTGACCGAGCCGACCGTCGCCTTGACCGTGCCGCGCGCGTTGATCGCCCGCGACCACACCGGGAACTTCATCTCGGCGAGCGTGCGCGCGTCGCGGGCGCCGGCCTCCAGGACCAGCCCGCGCCCGCCGCGTGCGTGGTACGACGTCGCGAGGAGGTCGCCGAACATGCCGTCGTCGTTCTCGGCGGTGACGGCGACGACGACGATGTCGCCCGGCTTCACCATCTCGGCGGCGACGTGCAGCATCCAGTTGTCGCCCGGCTGCGCCAGCACGGTCACCGCCGTGCCGCATGCCGACGCGCCCGGCCACACCGGGCGCATGTACGGCTTCATGAGGCCGGTGCGTCCCTGCGCCTCGTGGATGGTCGCCACGCCGTGGCGGCCCAGCCGCTCGACGGACGCCGCGTCGGCGCGCGCGATGTTGCGCACGACGATCCCGGTCTTGCCGAACTCGCTCATCGTTGCCGCCTCCCGTCGATACCCGAACCGTCGCGTCGTCCGCACCCGGTGCAGCCAGTGTGCGCCGCGGGTTCCATGGTGAAAAGCGCTATCGCCGCACTAGCAGTTATGCCGGTTAGGCATGGTTCGCTTGCGTGGGTCGGGCTTCAGCCCGACGGTCTTTCAGTGGCACCTCCCACCCCGTCACGCCGCCTCCATCCCGTGCCGCCGCTTGGTCGAAGCCGCGGCAGGCGACGCCATGAACGCGAGCAGCGTGCCCACGGCGTCGCGCTGCGTTGACGTCGCGATGACGCCGGCCGAGAACGTGGTGACGACCTGGATCGCGGGAGGCAGGGGCCCGAGGACGTCGATGCCCTCGACGTGGATGAGCTCGGCGAGCTGCTGGAACCCGAGCCCCACCTTCCCCTGGGCCACGAGCGTGCCGACCGGAACACCCGGCGGCGCCTGGACGGTGCGAGACCGGACGGCCTCCGCGATGCCCCAGTGCTCGAACAGCCTCGCGACGTGGTCGCCGCTGGGCCCGGTCGAGTAGCCGACGCTGGTCGCTGCGAGCACCGCACGCCGCACCGCGTCCTCGGAGCCGATGTCGGGTCGCGGATCGCCGGATCGAACCGCCATCGAAACGCCGGACTTGACGAGGTCGACGCGGCTTCCGGGAACGACCTTTCCCTCCGCGGCTAACTGATCGATGACCTCGGCGGCGAGCACCACGGCGTCGAGGCCGCCCGGCGCGTGCGGGCCGGCGAAGCGTTCGACGCCGTGGTGCTCGCCGCCGAGGTGATCGATCAGCTGGCCGCGGAGGGCAGGGTCGTTCCCGGAAGCCTCGTCGACCTCGTCAGGTCCGGCGTTTCGGTGGCGGTTCGATCCGGCGATCCGCGACCCGACATCGGCTCCGAGGACGCGGTGCGGCGTGCGGTGCTCGCAGCGACCAGCGTCGGCTACTCGACCGGGCCCAGCGGCGACCACGTCGCGAGGCTGTTCGAGCACTGG
>DATLIR010000377.1:0-4762 GCA_035539315.1 Casimicrobiaceae bacterium | reverse complement strand
ATGGCGGTCGCGGTGATCATCGGCACGTGGATCGGCGCGTCGTTCGACGGCACGCCGCGCCCGCTCGCCGCGACGCTCGCGGCCGCCGGCATCGTCGCGCTGGTTGTCGCCTGGCTCGGTGTGCTGCGTCATCCCGGCGCGCACTGAGCGCCGTCCAGGCGCCCGCGCGCCGACGCTGCAGTAAACTACGGCCCTCGCCGACGCACGGCGCCGGCCGGTCACCGCTAGCCCGACAACAGGAGAAGACGATGCAATCTCGAACGATGGCCACGCTGAGCGCGCTGGCGCTCGCAGTGTCGCTGGCCGCATGCGGCCAGAGCTCGCAGGAGTTGGCCGACAAGGCGAAGGCCGAGGCGACGAAGGCCGCCGAAGCCGCCGCGGCCGCCACCAAGGCTGCCGCGGAAGCCGCGGCGGCCGCCACCAAGGAAACCGCCGACAAGGCCGCGGCCGCCGCGTCGCAGGCCGCCGATGCGAGCAAGGACGCCGCGGCGAAGGCCAGCGCCGATGCCAAGGCCGCTGCCGACAAGGCGGTCGCCGCGGCGAAGGACGCCGCCAAGAAGTAACGCGCAACACCTCGCGCGACGACGGCCGGCCGCGGCGACGCGGACCGGCCGTCTCGCCATCAGCGGTAAAGGCCGCCCGGCGTGCGCCCTAACCTCTGGCCGGCGCGTGCTTCGCGATCCACCGCGTGAGCGCGCGCCACTGCTCCCAGTCCTGCTCGGCGCGCGAGCGCGGCAGGTCGAACACCGAGGCGCCATCGCGCGCGCACTGCACGTAGACCTGCGTCTGGCGCAGGTGCGCGACGACCGGCAGGTCGAAGCCCGCGAGGAACGCGTCGAGCTCGTCGGCGCTGCGCGTGCGCGCATCCACGCGCATCGCGACGATGCCGATCGGCAGCGTCCCCTGGCGCACGGCCTTGGTGTCGGCGAGCGTCGCGACGAAGCGCTCCGTCGCGGTCATGTCGTAGGCGGACGGTGTGAGCGGTACCAGCAGCATGTCGGCGCCGCGCAACGCGTCGCGCAAGTCGTCGCCGTGCAGGCCAGCGGCGCTGTCGGCCACGCACCATTGCAGGTCCTGCGGCTTGCGTCGCGCGCCGCCTTCGAGCCGAGCGATCGCCGGGAAAAGCGCCGGACGCCGCTCGAGCCAGCCGGTCGACGACTGCTGCGGATCGCGGTCGTCGATCGCGACCTTCTGGCGCTTGCCGGCGAGCCATCCGGCGATGTTGGTGGCGAGCGTCGTCTTGCCGCTTCCGCCCTTGGGATTCGCGATCAGGATCGTGTGCACGCGAGGCCACTCCCCGAGGCCCGCCGGGGTCGGTTCCCCGGCCGCCGGTGATGGTAGCGGAATCGCCGATGCCCGCGTGGCACGTCGCTTGCTGCGGCAGGGTGCCTGTTGCGTGTCCCGATGCCGCTCGATCCTTCGACCCTGTGTGCCCGCACCACCGCCGGCGACGCCGAGCTCGCGGCGCCGCGGCATGGCCTGGCGATCGCCCAGCGCCGGCTCCTGACGCTGCTCGACCAGCCCCTGCCCCTCGACGAGCTCGCTGCGAGGCCGGGCCTGCAGCCCGACCGGTTGGAGCGCGACCTTTCGCGCCTGGCCGAGCATGGGCTGATCGAGGTGCACCGCCCGGCGGGGACCACCGGCCCGATGTTCCCGCCGCGGCGGCTGTCGCCCGCGGCCGTCATGGTTCCGCCGCCGCCCACCCCGACCGCGTCCCCGGCGCTCGCCGGAGCGCGCCGCGACGCGTCGACTGGGGGATCACCGCCCATGCGGCGGGTCCGCCGTGGCCGGGCGCTGCTGGTCGGCTTCCTGTCGCTCGTCGCGGTCGGCGCGGCGATCTGGCTTGTCGCCACACCGGCGCCGGAGCATCCGCGGCCCCCTGATGCCCCCTCGCCTGCCGGGACGGCGGCACCCGGGCCGGTTCGCAACACCTCCGCCACCCTGTCAACGGCCGCGTCGCGGCCGCTCGAGCCGGTGCGCGCACTGATCGACGCCCCCGTCGCGCCGGAGCGCTTCGCCGCGGTGGCACCGCCCGCGCGGGACACGCCGGGGCGAACCCCTCCGCCCGTCGCGACGCCGAACGTTGCCGCGCCGCCGGCTTCCGCGCTCGTGGTCCCCGATGCGCGGCCCGACCCTCGCCGGATCGAGGCGGTCATCGGCTCCCCCGTTACCGTCACGCCCCCGGAGCCCGCCGCGCTCGCGCCCGCGCCGGGTGCGCAGCCGTCGGCCGCGCCGACCCCGACCACCACGCCCGCGCCGCCCGTGCAACTCGCCGCCGCGGCGCCGGCCAGGCTCGATGCACGTCCGGCTGCGCGCGCTCTCGTGCCTCTCACGCGCGAAGCGCCCGAGTTCCCGCGCGAAGCGCTCAACGCCGGCGTCGTGCAAGGGAGCGTCAAGGCGCGCGTGAGCGTCGACGCCGCGGGGCGCGTCACCGCGGTCGACATCCTCGATGCGCAACCGCGCCGCGTGTTCGATCGCGCGGTGACACGCACGCTCGCCCGGTGGACATTCGAGCCCGGCGACGGCGGCCGCACCACCGACGTCGAGGTCGCGTTCAAGCGCGACTGACGGCAGACCCCGCGGGGTAGAATCGCCCCGTGGACACGCCGATCACCGCCGTTTCGCCGCACGACGCGCCCGCCGCGGACGCGGTCGCGCGCGATCCGCGCCGCGTCGCGTTCGAGGCGAACAAGCTGCGCAAGCGACTGTGCCGCCAGGTCGGCGAGGCGATCGCCGACTACGCGATGATCGAGGACGGCGATCGCGTGATGGTGTGCGTGTCGGGGGGCAAGGACAGCTACGGCCTCCTGGACGTGCTGTGGATGCTCAAGCACCGCGCGCCGGTGCGCTTCGAGGTGATCGCGGTCAACCTCGACCAGAAGCAACCGGGGTTCCCGGCCGACGTGCTGCCGACCTATCTCGCCTCGCGCGACATCCCGTTCCGCGTGGTCGAGCAGGACACCTACAGCGTCGTCAAGCGCGTGATTCCCGAGGGAACCACGATGTGCTCGCTGTGCTCGCGGCTGCGGCGCGGCGTGCTCTACCGCGTCGCCGCCGAGGTCGGCGCCACGAAGATCGCGCTCGGCCACCACCGCGACGACCTGCTCGCGACGTTCTTCCTGAACCTGTTCTTCGGCGCCAAGCTCAAGACGATGCCGCCGAAGCTCGTGTCCGACGACGGGCGCCACGTCGTGATCCGGCCGCTCGCCTATGCGCGCGAGCGCGACCTCGCGCGCTACGCGTCGCTGCGCGCGTTCCCGCTCATCCCGTGCACGCTGTGCGGATCGCAGGAGCACCTGCAGCGCCGGCAGGTCGGCAGCATGCTGCGCGACTGGGACCGCCAGCATCCGGGACGCATCGAGTCGATCTTCAACGCGCTCGGCAAGGCCGTCCCCTCGCACCTGATGGACCGGACGCTGTTCGACTTCGCCTCGCTTCGCGCGACCGGCGTGCCGACCGGCGACGGCGATGTCGCGTTCGATGTCGATCCGGCGCTCGAGGCCGCCGTCGAGGCCGCGGCAGCCGCCGCCGCGCTGCCGAACGTCATCCCGCTCGCGCGCGGCTGACGCAGCGGCCGCGCCCCCGGCACGCGATGGACGCCCGCAGGACCCTGCGCCGCGCCTGCAGCGCATTCGCGGTCGCGCTCGCGTGCCTGGCCGCGGTCGACCACGCCGCCGCGCAGGCGCCGCCGCCGCTCGCCGGCGCGGCACTCCTCGCGCGGCTGCGCGAGGGCGGCGTGACGCTCTACTTCCGCCACACCGCGACCGACTTCAGCCAGAACGACGCGGGCTTCGTCGCCGGCGATTGCACGACGCAGCGCAACCTGACGGACGACGGACGCAACGACGCCCGCATGATCGGCGCCGAGATCCGGCGGCTCGCCCTTCCGATCGGCGAGGTGCTCGCGAGCCCGTTCTGCCGCACGATGGAGACCGCGACGCTCATGTTCGGCCGCGCCACGCCGGCGCCCGAAGCTCGCGGCGGACCGGCGCAAGCCGATACGGAACGCTACGCGGCCCTGCGCGCGTTGCTCGCCACGCCGCCGGCGCCGCGCACGCTGCGCGTCGTGGCGAGCCACGGCAATCCGTTCTATGCGGTCGCCGGGCCCCCTTATCTCGCCGAGGGAGAAGCCGCCGTCGTCGCGCCCGCGAGCGGCCGGACGTTCACGGTGATCGCGAAGATTCCCAAGGATGGGTGGCGCGCGCTGGGGCGTTAGCGCACCTCACGCCGACCCGGTTGGCGTCGGGGGCCGACCTCAGTTCCCCGACGTCTCACTTCACCGTCGCCTTGTCCTGCCCGAACAGGATCGCGCGCGACTTGTCGTCGGAGATCGCCGGTCGCGTGTTGATCTCCTTGCCTTTCGCGTAGGCGCGCACGACCGCCGG
This sequence comes from Casimicrobiaceae bacterium, assembly GCA_035539315.1. Lineage (GTDB taxonomy): Bacteria > Pseudomonadota > Gammaproteobacteria > Burkholderiales > Casimicrobiaceae > VBCG01. The sequence goes on along the minus strand of DATLIR010000377.1, from coordinate 377 downwards.
CCGCGCGCCGATCGCCGCCTTCCAGCGCTTGAGGTGCGGGAACTCGTCGAGGTCCTGCCCCTGCCGCTCGGGCAGCACCCACGGATAGGACGCCATGTCGGCGATCGAGTAGTCGCCGGCGACGTACTCGCGGTCGGCGAGCCGCTTGTTGAGCACGCCGTAGAGCCGCCCGGTCTCGCGCACGTAGCGATCGACCGCATAGGGGATCTTCTCGGGCGCGTAGTGCGAGAAATGGTGGTTCTGCCCGGCCATCGGTCCCAGCCCCGCCATCTGCCAGAACAGCCACTGCATCACCTCGCAGCGCCCGCGGAGATCGTCGGCGTAGAAGCGCCCGGTCTTGCCCGCGAGGTAGAGGAGGATCGCCCCCGACTCGAACA
>DATLIR010000376.1:0-12558 GCA_035539315.1 Casimicrobiaceae bacterium | reverse complement strand
CCTCGAAGCGTGTGACCAGCGGCTTGGTCGCCTGCGGCAGGTCGATCGCCACGGTCGCGCGCGGCTGGTCGATGTGGAAGCGGTGCAGGTGATGGCGCTCGTCGACGATCAGCAGCGGGTCCATCGCCGCGCGCGCTGCCGCGCCGGTGCGGTAGACCGTCATCGCGTGGCCGTAGCTGCGCAGGAGGGCGATCAGGCGCGGACACGACTGCTCTAGGTAGCGCGTGTCGTGCACGATCATCTCGAGCCGCCCGCCGCGCGTGCGGCGCAGGAACGCGCCGAGGCGCTCGGCCCGCTCCGCACCGTTCCAGCCGCCCTGCGAGCCGTCGACGTCGAAGACGCGCAGCGAATGGCTCGCGCGGTCGATGAGCATGTCGATCGCCTCCACCTGCTCGGCGATCGACGCGAGCATGCGCTCGACCGGGAGCGGGGCGTCGTCAGGCGTCGGCGTAGTGGATCCAGCCATGGCGGTACCAGTCGTGGATGAGCCCGATCGCCTCGGCGTCGAGCGCTGCGGCGTCTCGCGCCGTCAACGCTCGCCGGTCGGCGAGGCCGCGAAGCGCCGGAAGAGCACGCGCGCCCGGCGTCGACCGCTCGCCGTTGACGTAGAGCGCCCTGGCATCGTAGAGCGCCTGCGTGGCGAGGTCCAGCCGCACGCCGCGTCGCGCCAGCGCGCGTGCGAACGCGGCAGCGGCGGGCGCGCGTGCGCGCGCGGGGAACACGACGTGCGACTTGGGTTCGGTGAGCCAGGCACCGAGGAAGGCGTCGACGTCGCGCGGAGCGATCCGGATGCGCGCGAGCGTGCGCCGCACCTTGTGCTGCATTGCGGCGGGAATCCGCGCGGGCCGGCGCGCAACCGCGAGGCCGGGATCGGCGTAGCGTCCCGCGAGCTCGAGCGTGTCCGCGAGGTGTGCGAGGAACGCGGTGGCGATCTCCTGCGCCGCCGGCGCGCGGAAGCCGATCGAATAGGTGGTGCAGGCCTCGAGCGCGACACCATCGTGCGCGACCTGCGGCGGCAGGTAGAGGAGGTCGCCGGGCGCGCAGATCGCCTCGTGCGTCGGCGCAAACCGCGCGAGGATGCGCAGGGGCAGGTCCGGCACGAAACGCGCGTCGCGTTGCTCGCCCCAGCGCCAGCGGCGCCGCCCGACGCCCTGCAGCAGGAACACGTCGTAGGAGTCGAGGTGCGGCCCCACGCCGCCGCCGGGAGCGGCATAGCTCACCATGACGTCGTCGAGTCGCGCGTAGGGGACGAACGCGAAGCGACGCATCAGCGTGTCCGCGCGCGCGTCGACCAGGTTGGTGCCCTGCACGAGCAGCGTCCACGCGCGCGCGGGGAGGCCGCGCAGACTGCGCGCGGCGAACGGCCCATGCTCCACCTGCCAGCGCCGGCCGGTGCGAACGACCAGCCGCGACTCGACGTCGTCGCGACCGGCGAGCGCGAACAGGTCGGCACGAGAGTACGGCCCGGCGAATCCGGGAAGCGCCGCACGAACGAGCCGGGCGCGGCGCTGCCAGGTGCTGCGAAGGAACGAAGCGGGGTCGAGCCCGCCCAGCGGCGCGGCCGCGTCGGTGGCATGGTTCCGCGGGAAGCGTCGCGCAGGCATGGCGTGGGCGGGGCGCGCCGATTATAGGCGGCGCGAGGGGACTTCGCGCGCGGCGTATAGAATGCGACCACGCTCACGCCGCGCGCCGCGGCCCGGTCCCGAGGAAACGATGAACGTCTTCGCCAACACCGTCGTGTCGCTCACGTTCAAGCTCTACGACGCCCGCAACGCGCTGATCGAGGAGGCACGCGAGCCGATCACCTACCTGCACGGCGGCTACTCGGGGATCTTCCCGCGCGTCGAGGAGGCGCTGATGCACAAGAAGGTCGGCGAATCGGTCTCCGTGACGCTGGAGCCCGCCGACGCGTTCGGCGACTACGATGCGTCGCTGGTGCGCATGGAATCGGTCGACGCGCTGCCGCCCGATCTCACCGTCGGCGGCTACCTGGTCTCGGAGCAGGACGGCCAGGAGGTCGTCTGGCGCGTCACCGACATCGCCGATGGCAAGGCGGTGCTCGACGGCAACCACGAGCTGGCCGGCCAGCAGCTGCGGTTCGAGGCGACCGTCATCGACATTCGTCCGGCGACGCAGGAAGAGGTGTCGCACGGCCACGTGCACGGCGCGCACGGCCACCACCACTGAACGCGTGGCGCGGGCGCGCGGCTGCGCGATGGATGTTCAGGCGCGGACCGCGCCTTCGCCGGCCTGGCGCAGCATCGTGAACCGCACGATGCCGTGCGGATACACGTCGAGCGCGTACGCACGCCGGTAGCCGAGCTTCTCGTAGAAGCCGGGCGCCTGGAAATCGAACGTCTCGAGGTAGAACGCGCGACAGCCGCGTTCGCCTGCGCGCGCCTCGAAGGCACGCACCAGGCGCGTCGCGATGCCCTGGCCGCGGTGGGCCGCCGCCACCCACAGCTGCTGGATCTCGCCACACGCGCCCCAGGTACGGCCGACGAGCCCCCCGATGAACGCGCCTTCGGCGCTGCGTGCGAAACACGACAACGGCCGCACCTCGTGCAGCGGGGCTGCGGCATCGTTGAAGTCGCCCAGGCCCGCGTCGACCTGCGCGGCCTCCGGCGGCAGGTCGTCGTGAACAGCGATGACAACGGTCATGTTCCGCACGGTAGGGGCTTTCCTACATCGCTTCCCGGCCCTGCCCGACGCCGCGTCGGCACGCGGAAGCGTGCAATGTCGGCATGGACGCCGCGTCCGCTTATCGCTCCACCCAGGTCACCACGTCGGAGCGCATTCGCGGCCGAACGCTGCGCTTCGCCTGGACCGACGGCCCCACGGCGGGCAAGACGCACGAACACCGCTTCCACACGGACGGGACCGTCGAGTGGCGTGCCGTCGATCCGAGCACGCCGTCCGCGCCCAAGGCGTCCATCGAGGAGCGCCCCGCGTATTTCGCGGCCGACGTCGGCAGCGACGCCTGCTTTGTCTCGTACCTGTCGTCGTCCGGCTTCACGCTCTCGCTGGTGGTCGATTTCGGCACGCGGGCCATCGTCGGCGTCGCGTCCAACGAGCGCCAGTGGGTGCCGGTGCGCGGGCGACTGGAAGGACAAGCCTCCGGCTAGCCGCAGCGCGCGGTCCACGCTTCACGTCCCCGAGGCCAGGCGCTTGAGCTCGTAGAGCGCCTCGAGCGCTTCGCGCGGGGACAACGCGTCGCAGTCCAGGAGCGCGAGACGCTCGACGATTTCGCGCGTGCGGGCTGCGCCTTCGTCGGATCGCGGGACGTCCGCGGCGAACAGATCGGCCTGTCCCTCGCCCGCGCGCGCGAAGGCGTCGAGCCGCGCCAGGTAGGCACGAGCCTGGCGTACCGTCTCCGCGGGAACGCCTGCGAGCTTCGCCACCGCGAGGCCGAAGCTGCGGTTCGCCGGCCCGTCCGCGACCGCGTGCAGGAACACGATGCCGTCGCGCGGCGTCTCGACGGCGTCGAAATGCACGTTGGCGCAGCCGGGAATCTCGGCGGCGAGGGCGGTCAGCTCGAAATAATGCGTCGCGAACAGCGCGAGCGAGCGGTTGGTCTCCGCGAGACGGTGCGCAATGGCCCAGGCGAGCGCGAGCCCGTCGTAGGTGGACGTGCCGCGCCCGATCTCGTCGATCAGCACCAGGCTCTGCGGTGTCGCGCGGTGCAGGATCGCCGCCGCCTCCGTCATCTCGACCATGAATGTCGAGCGCCCGCCGGCGAGGTCGTCGGCGGCGCCGATGCGAGTGTAGATCGCGTCGAGCGGCCCGAGCGTCGCCGACGCCGCCGGCACGAAGCTGCCGCAATAGGCGAGCAGCGCGATCACGGCCGTCTGACGCATGTAGGTCGACTTGCCGCCCATGTTCGGCCCCGTGACGACCAGGAGGCGCCGGTCGGCCGCGAGCGCGACATCGTTGGCGATGTAATGCTCGACCTGCCGCTCGACCACCGGGTGGCGTCCGCCGCGGATCTCGATGCCCACCTCCGCCGCGAACCCGGGGCGCACCCACGCGAGCTCGGCCGCGCGTTCCGCCAGTGCGGCGAGTACGTCGAGGGCCGCGAGCGCGGCTCCCGCGCGTTGCAGGGCCGGCGTCGCATCGCGCAGCGAGGAGACGAGCGCTTCGAACAGGAACTTCTCGCGGGCGAGCGCACGCTCCTGCGCGGAGAGTGCCTTGTCCTCGAACGCCTTGAGCTCGGGCGTGACGTAGCGCTCGGCGTTCTTGAGCGTTTGCCGGCGGCGGTAATCGGCCGGGATGCGCGCGGCGTGCGCATTCGTGACCTCGATGTAGAACCCGTGGACACGGTTGTACTCGACCCTGAGGCTCGGGATGCCCGAGCGCTCGCGCTCGCGCCGCTCGAGGTCCGCGAGGAAGACGCCGCAATCGCGGTCGATCGCGCGAAGCTCGTCGAGGTCGCCGTCGTAGCCGTCCGCGATTACGCCCCCATCGCGCACCTGCGATGCCGGCTCGGGCGCGATCGCGCGCGCGATCAGCGCTCGCCAGCGATCGTCCACCGCGAGCGCCGCCGCGGCGTCGCGCAGCAATGCCGGCCCGGCGTTCGCGAGCGACGCATGCAGCGCCGGCAGCGCGGCCAGCGTCGTACCCAGCGCCGCCACCTCGCGCGGGCGCGCCTGTGCGAGCGCGATCCGCGACGCGATCCGCTCGACGTCCGCGACGTCCGAGAGTGCTCCGCGCAGTCCCTTGCGCGCACTCGCATCGGCGACCAGCGCTTCGACCGCGTCGTGGCGCGCCGATGCCGCCGCGGCGTCGCGCAGCGGCTGCTGCAGCCAATCCCGGAGCAGGCGGCTGCCCGGAGCGGTCACGGACGCGTCGAGCAGCGACAGGAGCGTGGGCTGGGGTTCGCCTGCGAGCGTGCGCGTGATCTCGAGGTTGCGCCGCGTCGCGGCATCGAGCGCCACGTGCGTGCCCGGCCGCTCGACCGTGAGCGTCGCGACGTGCGCGAGCGCGGCCAGCTGCGTCGCCGCCGCGTACTCGAGCAGCGCGCCGGCCGCGCCGGTCGCGATCGGAGCCTCGTCGGCACCGAAGGCGCGCAGGTCCTGCGTACCGAGATGCTTCGCGAGTGCGCGCGCGCCCGCGGCGCCGTCGAACTGCCACGCGGCGCGCGTGCGTACGGGCGGCATCCGGCGCAGCGCCGGCGCGTCCGCACCGTCCGCCACCAGCAGCTCCGCGGGCTCGATGCGCTCGAGCGTCGCGACGAGCTCGGTCGCGGGCACGTCGGCCAGCGCCAGCCGGCCTGCCGCGAGGTCGAGCCACGCGACCCCCGCGCGCTTGCCCGCGATGGCGCACGCGGCGAGCAGGCAGCTCTGCCGCGCGTCGAGCAGCGACGCGTCGACCAGCGTTCCCGGCGTCACGATGCGCGACACGCGGCGCTCCACCGGCCCCTTGCTCGTGGCCGGGTCGCCGAACTGCTCGACGATGACCGCCGAGCCGCCGGATCGCATCAGTCGGGCGAGATGTCCCTCGATCGCGTGGTAGGGCACGCCGGCCATCGGGATCGGCGCGCCGGCGGATTGCCCGCGCGAGGTCAGCGTGATGTCGAGCGCCCGGGCGGCCTCGCGCGCGTCGTCGTAGAACAGCTCGTAGAAATCGCCCATTCGGTAGAAGACCAGCTTGTCCGGATGGTCGGCCTTGACGCGCAGGTACTGCTGCATCATCGGCGTATGGGCGGCCCATGCGTCGCCGGCGGCGCGATCGGCCGGCTTCATGCGACCGTACGCTGCGACCAGCGCGCGTCCACCGCCGCGGCGTAGTGGCTGCCGGCGGCGAGCCAGTCGATCATCGGCTCGAGGTCGGCGGCCGCGCGCGTCGCGTTGACCGCGCTGCTGTCCTTGCCTTCGCGGCGCAGGTGCGGGTAGACGCCTGCGGACTCGAGCTGGCGGTTGACGAACAGCCGGGCGATGCGACCGTTCGCGTCGGCGAAGGGATGGCATTCGAGCAACGCGGCGTACAGGTAGGCAGCGCGCCACAGACCGGCCGGCACGCGCGGCGCGAGGTCGGCCACGATGGCGTGCAGCGTCGCGGCCACCTGGCGCGACGGCGTGCGGACGACGTGCGGATAGTCGGCGATCAGGTTGTTGAGGAGCTTGAACTGGCCGGGGGCGTGATCGGCCCGGTGCCCGACGAGCTGCGCGTGGCGCAGGCGCAGCCAGGCTTCGAACGCGAACGGGTCCGCCGTGTCGATCTTCCCGATTCCCGGATCCGCGACCGCCCGCGCGTAGCGAATGCGGTCCAGGTCCGCCGCGCCTGGCGCAGTCCCCGGGTTGGCGACCAGGCGCCCGGTCGCGGCGATCGCTTCGTCGGTGCGGGGGCCGAGGAAGTTGTGGTGCGCCTCGATCGCCGGCCAGTCGGCCGAGCGCGGCGTCCCCGTGGCGAAGCGGTGGTCGATCGGGGGCGCGTCGCGGAGCCGATCCGCGAGGGTGCTGAACGCGGTGACGAGTCCGCGGTCCGGGCCGGCGGCGACCGGTCGTGCGCGAAGCACCGCAGCGAGGGTGGCCGGATCGTTATCCGCGAGCGCCGTCGCAAGCGGCGCCGAGATCGCCTCGCGCTCGGCGAGGCTCGCCAGCGCCTCGCCGACCTCGGCTCGCGCGTCGGCGGGAAGGTTCGGCAGCTGCGCCGCCGCACGCAGCATCGCGGGACCCTCGGGGCGGCCCTGCTCGAGCATCAGCGTCGCGAGATTGACGCGGGCCTGGGGATGGTCGGGGACGCGCGCTACCGCCCGGCGAAGGAGCATCTCGGCCTCCTCGCCGCGATGGCGCATGCGCAGCATCGACGCGGCCTTGTTGAGCGCGTCCGGCTCGTGCGGCGCCAGCGCCAGCGCGGCGAGGTAGGCGTCGGTCGCCGCAGGCAGGCGGCCGGCCTGCCGCAGAACGTCGCCCGCGCCCAGTTGCACCGCGGGTACGCGCGGCGCGAGCGACACCGCGCGGTCGGACGCCGCGATGGCCTCGCCATGCCGGCCGAGCGTCGACAGCGCGACCGCGAGCGCGAGCCACGCCGCGGCGACGCCGCTCGCGCGCTGCGTGACCTCCTCGAGCAGCGGCAGCGCATCCGCCGTGCGGCCGGCGCGCAGGAGCGCCTGCGCGAGTCCGAGGCGTGCCGGCACGAACGACGGGTCGCGCTGCGCGGCACGCGACCAAGCATCGATCGCCTGGGCGTCGGCACCGCGAGCGTCGAAGGCGGCAGCTTCTCGGGCGAGCGCCATCGCATCGGGGTGGACGGAGCCGGGACGCGAGGGCATCCGCGGATTATAGGGACCGGCCGCGAGGCGTAGTCGTTAAGGCACCGTTAAGGATCGGTACGTAAGGTCGCCGTCATGCCGTCCCCGACCCCGGAGAACGCCGTGCCGAACGCCTTCCCCGCTACCCTCGTCTTCGTCGCTGCCTTGGTCGCGATAACCGCGCCAGCATACGCGGCGAATCCCATGGAGCTCCTGCGCGGCTACGAGGCCTCCGCGCGGGCGGCATCGCCGTCGTACGCGGGCTCGTCGGCCGAACGCGGCAGCCGGCTGTTCCGTACGCCGCAAGGCGGCGAGTGGAGTTGCGCAACGTGCCACGGTGAGACGCCGACCGGCACGGGACGCCACGCCCGGACGAACAAGGCGATCCAGCCCCTCGCTCCCGCCACCAATCCCGAGCGCTTCAGCGACACCGCGCAGGTGGAGAAATGGTTCAGGCGCAACTGCGGCGACGTGCTGAAGCGCGAATGCACTGCGCAGGAAAAGGGCGACATCCTCGCCTGGCTCGTCACGCTCAAGTGAGGTGGGCGCCATGTTCCGACGTTTCGCCGCCTGCCTCGTCGCCACGCTCGGCTGCGCCGCGCTCCCGTCCTTCGCGGATTCGTCGCGCTTCATGGCCGACGATCCCACGTGGCGGTCCGAGTGCGGCAGTTGCCACGCGGCCTTCCCGCCGGCGCTGCTGTCCGCCCCCGCCTGGGGCCAAGTCATGAGCACACTCGACCGGCACTACGGAACGGACGCATCGCTCGACGCCAGGACCGCCGCCGCCATCGCGGCGTTCCTGGATCGCAACGCCGGTTTCGCGCCCCGGGCGGCGCCTCCCGGCACGACGAGCCTGCCGCGCATCACCGATTCCGCGTGGTTCGCGCGCGAACATCGCAAGGTGCCTGCCGCGACGCTCGCGCGGCCCGAGGTTCGCAGCCTCGTGAACTGCGCCGCGTGCCACCCCGCCGCCGACCGCGGCGATTTTGCGGAGCGCGCGCTGCGCGTCCCGCGCTGACGGAGACTGCCATGAACAAGGACGTTGCTGCGGGGTCGACGCGGATCCTGGTCTGGGACCTTCCGGTCCGCCTGTTCCACGCAATGCTCGCGATCGCGTTCGCGGGCGCCTGGCTCACCGCGGATTCCGAGCGATGGCGCGACATCCACGTCCTGCTGGGGTACACGGCGGGGATGCTCGTTGCGTTGCGCCTGGTCTGGGGCATCGCAGGAACGCGCTACGCGCGCTTCGCGACGTTCGTGCATGGACCGCGCCGCGTCTTCGACTACCTGCGCTCACTCGCCTCCGGGCGGCCCGAACCTTCGATCGGCCACAACCCGGCGGGCGGCTGGGCGATCGTCGGGCTCCTCGCGCTCACGCTTGCGATCGTGGCGACCGGCCTCCTCATCCAGGCCGATCTCGCGCCGAGGGGAATGGACGACGTGCACGAAGGGCTGGCCGTCGCGATGCTGGTGCTCGTCGGTGTGCATGTCGCCGGCGTGGTGGTGGGCAGCCTCGCCCATCGCGAGAACCTCGTCCGCGCGATGGTCACGGGGCACAAGGTCGGACGGCCCGATCAGGGCGTTCGCCATCCCCGCCGGGCGGTCGCGGCCGTGCTGGTGGCCCTCGTCGCCGGCGTGTGGTCCGGTGTCGTGCCGACGCCGGGACTGCAATCGCCGCCGTCATTGACATCGATCACGGCAGCCGGGGCATCGTCCCGCCACACTGAAAGAGTCGACGACGACTGAGCCGACGCTGTGCGGATCCTGCTGGTCGAGGACGATACGCTGCTGGGCGACGCCCTCCGCGCGGGACTGGCGCAGGCGGGGCACGACGTCGACTGGGTCCGCGATGGACCGCAGGCGCTCGCGGCATTGCGGGACGGCGAGCACGCGGCGGCGGTGCTCGACCTCGGCCTGCCGCGCTTGTCGGGATTCGACGTGCTCGAGCGTGCGCGCGCCGCGGGCGTCGACATTCCGGTGCTGGTGCTGACCGCGCGCGATGCGGTCGGCGACCGCGTCCGCGGCCTCGACGCCGGGGCCGACGACTACGTGGTCAAGCCGGCGGAGATCGCCGAGATCGCAGCCCGGCTGCGCGCCCTGATTCGCCGCTCGCGCGGCGAGTCGTCCCCGACGCTGGAAGTGGGCGACCTCGCGCTCGATCCGGCGGCCCGGACCGTACGTCTCCGGGGCGGCGCCGTCGAGCTCAAGCCGCGCGAGTTCGACCTGCTGCACGAGCTCATGCTGAACGCAGGGCGCGTGCTGTCGCGCGAGCGCCTCGAATCGCGGCTTTACGCGTGGGGTGGGGAAGTCGGCAGCAACGCGATCGAGGTGCATATCCATCACCTGCGCCGCAAGCTGGCGCCCGAGCTGATCCGAACGATCCGCGGCGTCGGCTACATCCTTCCGCGCGGGGGTGGCAGCGCATGAGCCGCGAGCTGGACGCGGGGACACGCCTTTCCGGGACGACGCGCGCGCCCCCGCGACGCGGCGCATCGCTCTCCCGTCGCCTGCTCGTACTCACGCTCGCGGCGGTCGCGGTCGTGTGGATCGGCTCGTCGATCCTCGCGGTCGCGCGCGTCCGCCACGAGACCGGCGAAATCCTCGACGCGCACCTTGTGCAGGCGGCCGCGATGCTGCACGCACGCATCGGCGACGACATCGATGCCGAGGAGCTCGAGCATGCCCCCGAGCTGCATCGCTACGCGCGACGACTCGCGTTCCAGGTCTGGGAGGACGGCCGGAAACTTCGCGTGCATTCAGCCAGCGCCCCCGACGTGCGCCTCTCTCCGCGCGACGAGGGATTCGCCGACGTCCTGTCCGGGGGCCGCGGCTGGCGAGTGTTCTCGAGTCTCGATCGGCGCGGGAAGGTGCTCGTACAAGTGGCCGAGGAGGCGCGGGCGCGCGACGGGATCGTCGGAAGCGTCGGCGGCGCACTGCTGGTCCCGATGCTCGTCGGGTTGCCCTTGCTCGGGGCGCTGATCTGGCTGGCGCTGCGCTCCGGCATGACGCCGCTGGTCGCCCTCGGTCGCGACGTCGCGCGACGCGATCCGGACAACCTGCACGCGCTCGACGCCGCAGCCGCGCCGCAAGAGGTCGAGCCGCTCGTCGCCGGCCTGAACGACCTCTTTGGACGGTTGCGAAAATCGATCGACCACGAGCGGCGCTTCACCGCCGATGCCGCGCACGAACTGAGGACACCGCTGGCGGCGGTGCGCGCGCAGGCCGAAGTCGCCCTGGGGTCCGGCGCGGAGTCCGAACGCGCACACGCGCTGCGGCAGGTGGTGGCAGGATGCGATCGCGCGGCCCGGCTCGTCGACCAGATGCTGGTGCTCGCTCGTCTCGATCCACAGTGCGCGCTGCCTGGCGCCGTGCAATTCGACCTCGCGTCCGTCGCGCGCGATGCGGTCGCCGACGTCGCGCCAGTGGGAATTGCTCGAGGCGTGGATGTCGCACTCGATGCCTCGCCCGCCCCCGTCCTCGGGGATCCCGCGCTGGTAGCGATCCTGGTTCGCAACCTCGTCGACAACGCGCTACGCCACGGTCCCGCCGGAACGGCGGTCGACGTCGGCGTTCGCACCACCGCCGGCGGTGTCGAACTCGTCGTCGTCGACCGCGGCCCGGGAATTCCGCGCGCCGAGCGCGCGCGCCTCGGCGAGCGATTCCATCGGGTGCCCGGATCGATCGCCGGGGGCAGCGGTCTGGGCCTGTCGATCGTTCGGCGAATCGCCGAGCTGCACGGTGCGGTTCTCGCGTTCTCCGATCCCCCCTCGGGCCCGGGACTCGTCGTGAACCTGCGCTTCGTGCCGCGCTGAACCTGCGCCGGCCTCGCGGCGGCCGGAACGGCTACACTGGCGGCCGTGCGCGGATGCACAGCGCGCGGCCCCGCGACGATGACCCTCACGCTCGTTCCCGGAGACGTTTCACTCGCGACGCTGCGCCGGCTCTGGGCCGCGCCGCAGCGCATCGCGATCGACGCCGGCGCGAAATCGGGCGTCGACGCCGCCGCCGCGACCGTCGCGCGCGTCGTGGCCGACCATCGCACCGTCTACGGCGTCAATACCGGCTTCGGGCTGCTCGCGCGCACGCGCATCGACGACACCCGGCTCGCCGAGCTGCAGCGAGCGCTCCTGCTGTCGCATGCCGCGGGCACCGGTCCGCCCATCGACGACGCCGTCGTGCGCCTCGTCCTCGTGCTCAAGGCCGCCTCGCTCGCACGCGGCCATTCCGGCGTGCGCTGGGTAGTGATCGAGGCGCTGCTCGCGCTCGCCAACGCCAACGTGCTGCCCTGCGTCCCGCTGCACGGCTCGGTCGGCGCGTCCGGCGACCTCGCGCCGCTCGCCCATCTCGCCGGCGTGCTCATCGGCGAGGGCGAGGCGCGCGTCGATGGCCGCATCGTGCCTGCGGCCGCGGCGCTCGCGCACGCGAAGCTCGCGCCGCTCGTGCTCGCGCCCAAGGAGGGGCTCGCGCTGATCAACGGCACGCAGGTGTCGACGGCCCTTGCGCTCGCCGGCCTGTTCGCGTTCGAGCGCGCGCTCGCCGCGGCATTCGTCGCGGGGGCGATGAGCGTCGACGCCTGCCTGGGCAGCGACACGCCGTTCGACGCGCGCATCCACGCGCTGCGCGGGCACGCCGGCCAGCGCGACGCCGCGGCGATCTACCGGCGGCTGCTGGCCGGCAGCGCGATCCGCGCCTCGCACGTCGATTGTCCCCGCGTCCAGGACCCGTACAGCCTGCGCTGCCAGCCGCAGGTGATGGGTGCGGTGCTCGACCAGACGCGCGCCACGGCCGCGACGCTCGTCGTCGAGGCCAACGCTGTCTCCGACAATCCGCTGGTGTTCGCGGCGTCGGGCGACGTGCTGTCGGGCGGCAACTTCCACGCCGAGGCGGTGGCGTTCGCCGCCGACAATCTCGCGCTCGCGATCGCCGAGGCCGGCGCGCTCGCCGAGCGGCGTGCCGCGGATCGATCGTCCGTCCAGCAAGCTCCTTGGGATCGTCGCGATGCATCGGCGCCTCCGGGGCGAAAGGGGATTGTCGACCCAAGTTCAGCCGGCGGCCAGCGCTTCGGGCACATCGTCGGCATAGTCGCCACGCTCGACCTGCGACCGGACGGCGGCGAGGTCCGGCGCGAAGGCACGGTCGCGATCCCAGTAGCGTGCCGCGGCGCGGATGCGCGCGTGCGCGCCGGCGAGCGGCACCGACGTCGCGAGCGGGCGGCGCAGGTCGATGCCCTGCGCGGCGGCCAGCAACTCGATCGCGACGATCGCCGCCACGTGCCCGGCCATCGGTGCGAGCCGCGCGGCCGCGCCGGT
>DATLIR010000375.1:0-4957 GCA_035539315.1 Casimicrobiaceae bacterium | reverse complement strand
CAGGTCGCGCCGCTCCTGCACGCGTTCTCGGGCCTGCTCGAGCTGTGCGTGCGGACGCAGGACCTGTTCGCGATCGAGCGCAACCACGCGCTCGACGGCGCGGGGCAGCGCGACCTCGTGCTGAGGCCGCTCGCGCGGAAGCCGTTCGTCATCGCCGGCCTGATCGTGAAGAACGAGGAGCGCGACCTGCCGCGCTGCCTCGCGTCGATCGAGGCCGTCGTCGACGAGGTCGTGGTCGTCGACACCGGCTCGACCGACCGCACGCTCGAAGTCGCGGTGGCGACGATCGCGAAACCGGTGCACGTGCAGACCTACACCGGCGCGTCGCGCTGCGACGCGGGCGGCGACTGGAAGCTGTGGGACTTCGGCAAGGCGCGCAACGTGTTCGTCGACGAGATCGACCGGCGCGGCGCCGACTGGACGCTGTGGATGGACGCCGACGACGAGCTCGTCACGCCGGCCAACCTCGCGCGCGCGTTCTGGTGGCACGAGCACGAGGTCTACGGCGTGCAGATCGAGAGCGCGGGCCAGCGCTGGCTGCACCACCGGCTGTGGCGCGCGAACCGCGGCATCCGCTTCGAGGGCCGCTGCCACGAGTACCCGACGATCGGCGGGCATCCTTCGCTCGCGCTCGCCGACAGCGTGATCCGCCACGACGCGACGCCCGGCAGCGGCGAAGGCGCGAACGCGCGCAACCTGCGCATCCTCGCCGAGGAGTTCGCCGAGGCGCCGACGCCGCGCGTGGCGTTCTACCTCGGCAGCACGCACAAGGACGCCGAACGCTGGCGCGAGGCGGTCGACGCCTACGCCACGCGCATCGCCATGGGCGAGGCCTTCCGCGACGAGTGGCTGTTCGCCTGGCTCTACAAGGCGCGCTGCGAGCGGATGCTCGGCGACGACGCGGCGGCGGAGCGCACGCTGCTCGAGGCCACGTCGCGCGAGCGCACCTGGGCCGAATTCTGGATGGAGCTCGCCTATATCGCCTATGCGCAGGAGCGCTGGACCCAGGCGATGGGCTACGCGCTGCAGGCCGCGGCGCTGCCGATCCCGCCCACGATGCTGTGGCGCGAGCCCGACAAGTACCTCGACCAGCCGCTGCGCATGGTGTCGCTGTGCCACGAGCGGATGGGCGAGCTGCCCGCGGCGCTCGACTGGGCGCGCCGCGCGCGTCGCGCGATGGCGGCGCCCGACGCGGCGTGGGACGAGCGTACGCGGCGCCTCGAAGCGCCGGCCGCGCGACGCTAGCTCGGCGAGCGGCGCGCGCGTCGCGTCACTCCGCCCATTGCACGACGAGCTGGGGCGCTCGTTGCAGCGATCGGTCGGGCGCGCGCACCGGCTTGACCGCCTCGAGCTCGGCGGCCATCTCGACCACGACGTTGCGCAGCTCGCGCACGCGTCGCAGAATCGCGTCGAGCGCCAGCCCCTCGTGGTCGGCGCGCCTGACGAACAGCACGATCCGCCGCGTCTCCCAGTCGCCCCGGTAGCCGTAGTCGGCCCGCCAGTACCAGGGCTGCGCGAAGTAGCCGAAGCTGCCGGCGAACAGGCGGCGCACGTGCGTCGGATCCTCGTCGGCGTCGTCGCTGCTGCCGTAGGGACAGCGGATCGTCGCGAGCGCGCCGGGGGCCGCGATCCGGTGGAGCTCCTGCATGAGCGGGAGCGGATCGGACAGGTGCTCGAGCACGTGCGAGAGCAGGAATTCGCCGGCGCTCGCGTCGTCGAACGGCAGCGGCGCGGTGCGACAGCGGTCGAGGTCGGCGACGACGTCGACGCCGGGCAGCGCGACCGCATCGACGTTGATCCAGCCGTCGAGGATGGTGCGGCCGCAGCCGAGGTTGAGCTTGAGAGTCATCGCGCGCCGGCGGCGTCAGTGCAGCGTGGGTGCGCCCGGCATGCTCGCGGGACGCGCCGCCTCGTCGACCGGCTCGAGGTCGACGATGCCCTCGTCGCCCTCCCAGTCGTAGCGCACGCGCGGGACGACGTCGCGCCGGCGCAGCAGCAGCGCGCAGGCGAGGCCGATGACCGCGGCGGCGAGGTGCGTCTCCCACGAGTGGCCGCGCTGGATCGGCATCACGCCCCACACCGACGCGCCGTACAGGAACGCGACCACCATCGACGCGGCGATCGCGCGCCGGTCGCGCCGGATCAGCCCGGCCACGAACACGTAGGCGACGAGCCCGTAGACGAGCCCGCTCGCGCCGAGGTGCACGCCGCCGCGCGCGAACAGCCATACGGCGAGTCCGGGGCCGATCCAGATCGCCGGCAGCACGATGGGCGTCGCGCGCGGGTACAGGTGCAGCATCGCCGTGCCCAGGATCACCAGCGGCAGCGTGTTGGCGACGAGGTGGTCGAAGCCCCCGTGCACGAGCGGTGCGAACAGCAGTCCGGCGAGGCCCGCCACCGTCCGCGGGGCGACGCCGAACGGCGATGCGTCGAGGTCGAGCGCCGCGTTCAGGAGCGCAATCGCCCACAGGATCGCCACGAACGCGAGCGACAGCCGCAGCGCGAGCCGAAAGCCGGCGCGCACGCCGGGCGAGTCGGTGAAGGCGGGATGGGGCGAGTCGAAGTGCACGGGATGGCGGGATCGGCGGCCGACGGCGCGCGTGCACGCCGGGCGTGCCTGCAGCATAGTCGGTCCGGAAGACGGCGTTTCAACCCGCCCCGGGGTCGATCCGACGGGCGGGGTCGCCTGGGCGGCCGCGGCGGGAACGCCAGGTGCCCGGCCCGCATCGAATGCCATGAAAGCCCGCGACGACGCCATGCAACCCGCCTCCGCCCCGACTCCCGCCTCCGGCCTCCCCGACGCCGCGCTCGCGGCGCGCATCGTCCAGGGCGATCGCGATGCGTTCACCGTCCTGATGCGCAGGCACAACCGCACGCTCTACCGCGCTGCGCGCGGCATCCTGCGCAACGACGCCGATGCCGAGGACGCCGTCCAGGACGCGTGGCTACACGCCTACACGGCGATCGGCGACTTCCGCGGCGACGCGAAGCTCTCCACCTGGCTCACGCGGATCGCCGTGAACGCCGCGCTCCAGCGCCTGCGCAAACGCAAGCGCACCGCCGAGATCATCCGCATGGACGGCGACGCCGACATGGACCTTCCCGCAGACGACGGCAGCCCGCCGGCGATGGCCCCCGATCGCCCCGACCTCGCGGCCATGCGGTCGGAGACGCGACGCCTGCTCGAGCAGGCGGTCGACCTTCTGCCCGAGGCGTTCCGCATCGTCTTCGTGCTGCGCGCCGTCGAGGAGATGTCGGTCGAGGAGACCGCGGTCGTGCTCGGCGTCCCGGAAGCCACCGTGCGCTCGCGCTTCTTCCGCGCACGCGGCCAGTTGCGCGAGTCGCTCGCTCGCGAGATCGACCTCGCGGTCGAGCACGCCTACGGATTCGCCGGGGCGCGTTGCGACCGCATCGTCGCGCGGGTGCTCGCGCGCCTGGATGACCTGCCGGTCGCCCGTGGCGTCGCGCGTCCCGGCGATCCACCCCAGGAGAATTGACATGTCGTTCCTGCTCGTTGCCCGTCAACCCGATGCCGCGTCCGCCCGGCGCGCTTTCCTCGGACGCTCGGGCGTCCTGTTGTCCGGCGCCGCGGTGGCGCTGCTCGCCGGCCGCGACGCGCTCGCGAAAGGCGAGGCGTCGACGGCGTCCGACGTGGGCGTGCTCAACACCGCGCTCGGCGCGGAGCTCGAGGCGATCGCCGCCTACCAGCTCGGTGCCGAGAGCGGCCTATTGCAAAAGCCGGTGCTGGACCTCGCCGTGACGTTCCAGTCCCACCACAAGGCGCACGCGGAGCTCCTCGCGGCGACGGTGCGGAAGCTCGGGGGCGCACCGGTCGCCGCGAAGGCGAAGTACGCGTTCCCGACCGAGACGCTCAAGACGCAAGGCGACGTGCTGCGCTTCGCGGCCACGCTGGAGAGGGGGGCGGTGAGCGCCTACCTCGGCGCCGTGCCGGTGTTCGGCAACCGCGACCTCGCGAAGGCCGCGGCGAGCATCCTGGGCGACGAGGCGATGCACTGGGCGATCCTGCGCAACGCGCTCGGCGAAGTCCCCGTTCCCGCCGCGTTCATGGCGTGAGCGGGGCGCGGTCGCCCCGGCCGCGATCCCGCGCGCGGGATCGCGAGCCCGCAGGCGATGTGATACCGGAAATGTTCCTATCGTGGCCAACGCGTATCATATTACGCAGTGCTCAGCGCGGTGATGGCGCCCGCGCGCGCCGCCACACGAGGCAGCGATTGTGGGCCGGCATCGAATGGTCCTCGAGCCCGGCGAGGCCGGCGCCGCGCGCGAGCGCATCCACGTCGGCGACGTCTCGCAGCCCCTGGTGCGGCGCGCGCGAGCGCAACGACGCGTCGAACGCCGCGTTGCTGTCGCTGGTCGGCCGCCCGTCCACGTTGAACGGCCCGTAGATCGCCACGATCGCATCGTCCGCGAGCACGTCCGGCAAGGCCGCGAACAATCGCTCGACCTGGGTCCAGCCCATGATGTGCAGCGTATTCGCGCTGAACACCGCGTCGTAGCGGTCGCGAGGCCAGCGGCCGTCGACGTCGAGCGCGATCGGGGCGGGGGTGTTGGCCAGCGCCGCCTCGTCGAGCCACATCCGGATGCCGGGCAGGTTCTCGGCGCGGTCCGAGCATTGCCACGTGAGCTGCGGCAGCGCCGCGGCGAAATGGACCGCGTGCTGCCCGGTGCCACTGCCGATCTCGAGCACGCGACGACGGTCGGCGAAGCGTTCGCGCAGGATCGCGAGGATCGGCTCGCGGTTGCGTTCGCTGGAAGGCGCGAAGGGCTTGTCCATGCTTCGGGGAAAGGGGGAGTCGACGGTGCCGTTCGCGACCATGGTCGCGCCACGGGCCAGCTTCCAAGTCTCCCACTCCCTGCATGATGGATGTTCGCCATGCGGACGCTTCCTCCCGCATGCGAGTAGGGGAACGCGCCGGACGCTCCTGCTTCCCGGAGG
>DATLIR010000374.1:0-9255 GCA_035539315.1 Casimicrobiaceae bacterium | reverse complement strand
GTCCCTCCGCAATGGCCCAGGACACCCCCCTCCCGACCAACAGCGGGATGACCATGTGCGGGAACACGACGACGTCCCGCAGCGGCAGGAGCGGCAGCGTGACGGGCTCGTTCGTCGGGAGGGGGGTGTCCTGGGCCATTGCGGAGGGACCTTTCGGGGGGTACGGGCAACATGGGGCGCACGAACGGCCTTGTCAAGCCGTCCTACGCACCAGGTTGGTGCGACTACGGGGAAGCGCGCGCCGGCTAGTTGTGCGCGGATGCCACTTTGGGCGGATCCGCGAACATCAGGAGCGGCTTGCCGTCGTGGGTGATGGTCGACTCGTCGACGATCACGCGCGACAGGTTCGTGAGGGAAGGCAGGTCGTACATCACGTCGAGGAGCGTCTGCTCGAGGATCGAGCGGAGTCCGCGCGCCCCGGTCTTGCGCGCCAGCGCCTTCCGCGCGATCGCGCGAAGCGCGGCCTCCCGGATCTCGAGCTCGACGCCCTCCATCCGGAACATCTTCTGGTACTGCTTGATCAGCGCGTTCTTGGGCTCGACCAGGATCTGGATCAGCGCGGCCTCGTCCAGCTCGTCGAGCGTCGCGACCACCGGCAGACGGCCGACGAACTCGGGGATCAGGCCGAACTTAATCAGATCCTCGGGCTCGGCCTGACGGAGCATCGCGCTGATGTTCTTGCGGTCGTCCGGCGAGGCGACCTCGGCGCCGAAGCCGATGCCGGTCTTGGCGCTGCGCTGGCGGACGATCTTCTCGAGCCCATCGAACGCGCCGCCGCACACGAACAGGATGTTGGTCGTGTCGACCTGCACGAACTCCTGGTTCGGGTGCTTGCGGCCGCCCTGCGGCGGGACGCTCGCGATCGTGCCCTCGATCAGCTTCAGGAGCGCCTGCTGGACGCCCTCGCCCGACACGTCACGGGTGATCGACGGGTTGTCGCTCTTGCGCGAGATCTTGTCGATCTCGTCGATATAGACGATCCCCCGCTGCGCCTTGTCGATGTCGTAGTCGCACTTCTGCAGCAGCTTCTGGATGATGTTCTCGACGTCCTCGCCGACGTAGCCGGCCTCGGTGAGCGTCGTGGCATCGGCGATGACGAACGGCACGTCGAGGAGCCGCGCCAGCGTCTGGGCCAGCAGCGTCTTGCCCGAGCCGGTCGGGCCGATCAAGAGGATGTTCGACTTGGCGAGCTCGACGTCGTCTTCCTTGGCGCCGGACTCGAGCCGCTTGTAGTGGTTGTAGACCGCGACCGACAGGATCTTCTTGGCCGGCTCCTGGCCGATCACGTACTGGTCGAGGATCGAGCGGATCTCGTGCGGCGTCGGCAGCTTGTTGCGCTCGCCGCGCGCCTCGCCGGTGCTCGCCCCCTCCTCGCGGATGATGTCGTTGCACAGCTCGATGCACTCGTCGCAGATGAACACCGACGGGCCGGCAATGAGCTTTCGCACCTCGTGCTGGCTCTTGCCGCAAAACGAGCAGTACAGGAGCTTGTCGGAGGAAGATTTGTCGGCCATTCAACGACCTGCGTGAGATACCTTCGGGGCCACTTTACGCGCCCGCCACCCGCTTTTGCAAGACCTTGTCGATCAGGCCGTAGGCGACGGCGTCGGCGGCGGTCAGGAAGTTGTCCCGGTCGGTGTCCCGGTCGATCTTCTCGACCGGCTGCCCGGTGTGCTGGGCCAGCAGCTTGTTCAGCCGTTCGCGGAGCGACAGGATGTACTTGGCGTGGATCTCGATGTCCGAGGCCTGGCCCTGGAAGCCCCCGAGCGGCTGGTGGATCATCACCGTCGCGTTGGGCAGCGCGAACCGCTTGCCCTTGGCGCCGGCCGCGAGCAGGAACGCCGCCATCGACGCCGCCATGCCGGTGCACAGCGTCGAGACGTCCGGCTTGATGAACTGCATCGTGTCGTAGATCGCCATCCCCGCCGACACCGAGCCGCCCGGCGAGTTGATGTAGAAGTGGATGTCCTTGTCCGGGTTCTCGGACTCGAGGAACAGCATCTGCGCGACGACGAGGTTCGCGGTCGACTCGTTCACCGGGCCGACCATGAACACGACGCGCTCCTTCAACAGGCGCGAGTAGATGTCGTACGCGCGCTCGCCGCGTCCGCTCTGCTCGATCACCATCGGGATGAGACCGAGGCCTTGCGGTTCCGTCATGGCGAAGGTTCCAGTGCTGTAGTTGACAACCGGGGCAGGCGCGACGCGCCGCCCGGTGCCGTCAAGATGGGACTCGACGGGCCCGGCGTCAAGCGGCGGGGCACCGACGGCGCGAATCAGCTGCGCGACGGCCCCATCAGCGTCTCGAACGACGTGGGCCGGTCGACGACGCGGGCGCGCGTCAGGACCCAGTCGACCACGTTGCGCTCGACCGCGGCCGTCTCGAACTCGGCGAGCCGCTCCGGCTTCTCGTAGTGCCAGCGGACCACCGCGTCCGGCTGCTCGTAGGTCTGCGCCACCGCCTCGACGCGCGCGCGAACCTGCTCCCGCGTCGCCGCGAGGCCGTGGTTGCGCACCAGGTCGCCCAGCACGAGCCCGATCACCACGCGGCCTTCGGCCTCCTCGCGGAACATGTCCGGCGTGATCTTCATGTCGTCGGGCTTCATGCCCTGCTGGCGCAGGTTCTCGGCCATGCGCTGCGCCATCGACTGCGCCTCGGACTCGACCAGCGAGCGCGGCGGCGCGAACGTCGCCTTGGCGCGCAGCGCGAACAGCGCCTGCTCCTTGACCACCTGCTCGACCTTGCGGGCAAGCTCGAGCTCGAGGTTCTGCGCGATCTCGGTCCGCAGGTCGGCGAGCGACCCCGACGCGACGCCGAAGCTACGCGCGAACGCCTCGTCGAGGGGCGGCAGCGTCGGCGTCGACACCTTCTTCGCCGTCAGCGAGAACTGGGCCGCCTTTCCCGCGACCTCCTTGCCGTGGTAGTCGGCGGGGAACGTGAGCGGGAACGACTTCTGCTCGCCCGCGCTCATGCCGAGCACCGCGCCCTCGAACTCGGGCAGCATGCGGCCCTCGCCCAGCGTGATCGTGAAGTCGCGCGCCTGGCCGCCCGGGAACTCGACGCCGTCGATCGTGCCGGTGAAGTCGACCAGCACGCGATCGCCCTCGGCGGCGCCGCCGGTCGCATCGTGCCAGGTAGCGTGCTGGCGGCGCAGCACGTCGATCGTGCGGTCGACGTCGGCATCGGTGACATCGACCTGGGGACGGTCGATCGTCACGGCCGACAGGTCGCCGATCGTGATCTCGGGATACACCTCGAACACGGCCGAGAACTCGAGCGCCTCGCCGGCGCGCGACGGGCTCGGGTGCGGCTCGATGCGCGGGTAGCCGGCGATGCGCAGGTTCTGCGTGCGCACCGCGTCCTGGAAGCGCGTCTGCACCGCCTCGGAGATCACGTCGGAACGGACCTGCGGGCCGTACTGCTGCGCGACCATCTTGATCGGGACGTGCCCGGGACGAAAGCCCGGCACCTTGACCGTCTTGGCGAGGTTCGCGAGCCGGCGTTGCACCTCGCCGTCGATGTCGGCGATCGGGACGGCGACGTCGAGGCGCCGTTCGAGGGCGGCGGAGGAGGAAGTCTCGGTCATGGGCGATCGTGGGTTCGTGCGTAAGGGGTGGGCGTCGCTCGGGCGGCGCGGTGGCGCGTGCTACAGTCCGCCGGGACATCCGTCGCTTCGAGGCGCGGGAGCGGTCGTGGTGCGAAAGGGGGGACTCGAACCCCCATGGGTTGCCCCGCCGGAACCTAAATCCGGTGCGTCTGCCGATTCCGCCACTTTCGCGGCGCCCGGGCCCCGAGCAACCCGTCCCCCGGCTGCCAAACGCGAAATTATAGCCGATCGCCGCCCCCCGAACCACCGGGCGGCGTGCCGGCATCCCCCGTCTCCGTGTCGGTCGGCCACTACGAGAACTTCCCGGTCGCCTCGTTCCTGGTGCCGGCGCGCGAGCGGGCCGCGGTAGTCGCCCTCTACCGCTTCGCGCGCGGCGCCGACGACCTGGCCGACGAAGGCGACGCGCCCGCGCAGGCGCGCCTCGACGCGCTCGCCCGCTACCGCCGCGCGGTCGACGCGATGGCCGCGGGCGGCGACGATCCCCTGCTCCACGAGGCTCCCTTCGCGGACCTCGCGCGGGCGGTACGCGCGCACGCCCTGCCGACCGCCCCGCTCGCCGACCTCCTGTCCGCGTTCGCGCAGGACGTGACCGTGCACCGCTATGCCACGTTCGCGGCGCTGCGCGACTACACGCGCCGCTCCGCCGACCCGGTGGGGCGCCTGCTGCTCTCGCTCTACCGGTGCGACGACGATGCGAATCGCGCCGCGAGCGATGCCGTCTGCACCGGACTGCAACTCGCCAACTTCTGGCAGGACGTCGGGGTCGACTTCGCGAAGGGCCGCGTCTACCTGCCGCAGGACGATCTCGCCCGCCACGGCGTCACCGAGGCGCAGATCGGCGAAGGGCGCTGCGACGCCGCGTGGCGCGCGCTGATGCGCGAGCAGACGGCGCGCGCCCGCGCGCAGCTCGTCGCCGGCCGCCCGCTCGTGCGTCGCCTGCCCTGGCGCGTCGGCCTCGAGCTGCGCGGCGTGGTCGCCGGCGGCCTCGCGGTCCTCGACCGCATCGATGCGGTGGACGGCGACGTGTTCCGCCGCCGCCCCGTGCTATCGACGCGCGACTGGGCGCGCGTGGCGATGCGCGTGCTCGCGCCGGGTCGGGGGGCGGCGTGACTGCCACCGGGCCGTCCGCGCGCGCGACCGGCTGTCGGCCATCTGGCACCGGCCTTGCCGTTCGGATCGAGGAGTGTCGGCCGACCCGCGGCGATTCGCGGGCGGTCGCCTCCCCGTTCGCGAGCGGACGGGGCCGCAGCTCCCTGCGAATGCCGGCTCCCGAGCGCGCGCCGCCCCCTGGGGGGAGGCTCGCGCAGCGAGCGTCGGGGGGAATCGCATGACACCCGACGAGTACTGCGCCGCGAAGGCCGCGCAGAGCGGCTCGTCGTTCTACTACAGCTTCCGGCTGCTCCCGGAGCCGCGCCGGCGCGCGATCACGGCGCTCTACGCGTACTGTCGCGAGGTCGACGACGTCGTCGACGAGGTGCACGATCCGCTCGTGGCGCACGCCAAGCTCGCCTGGTGGCGCCTCGAGGTCGCCGCGATCTACGACGGCGCGCCGCAGCACCCGGTGAGCCAGGCGCTGGCTCCGGTCGTGCGCGACTTCCGGTTGCCGCGCGAGCACCTCGAGGCGGTAATCGACGGCATGGCGATGGACCTCGCGCAGCAACGCTACGCCGACTTCGCCGACCTCGAGCGCTACTGCCATCGCGTGGCCGGCGTCGTGGGGCTCATGTCGGCCGAGATCTTCGGCTACCAGGACGCCGCCACCGCCGGCTTCGCCCGCGACCTCGGCATCGCGTTCCAGCTCACCAACATCGTGCGCGACGTCGGCGAGGACGCGCGGCGCGGCCGCATCTACCTGCCGCAGGACGAGCTCGCGCGCTTCGGCGTGCCCGCCTCGTCGATCCTGCGCGCCCGCACGGAGTCCGGCTTCCCCGCGCTGATGGCGTTCCAGGTGCAGCGCGCCCGCGACTGGTACGAGCGCGCGCTGCGCCAGCTCGCGCCGCGCGACCGGCGCGCGCAGCGCGCGAGCCTCGCGATGGCGGCGATCTATCGGACGCTGCTCGACGAGATCGAGCGCGACGGCTACCGCGTGCTCGACCGGCGCATCGCGCTGACACCGCTGCGCAAGCTGTGGATCGCGTGGCGGACCGCGCGCGCGACATGAATCCGGAGCGCAACGACCGGGGCCGGCCGGTCGCCATCATCGGCGGCGGGTGGGCGGGTCTCGCAGCCGCCTGGACGCTGGCCACACGTGGCGTCCCGGTCGTCGTGCACGAGGCCGCGCCGATGCTGGGCGGGCGCGCGCGCCGCGTCGAGCGCGGCGGACTGCCGATCGACAACGGCCAGCACCTCATCGTCGGCGCGTACGCGGCGACGCGCTCGATGCTCTGGGCGGTGCACGGCCGCCGCGTCGACCCGGGCCTGCGCCGCCAGGCGCTCGCGATCCGGCCCTTCGTGCGCGACGCCAGCACGGTCGCGCTCCGCGCGCCGGCATTGCGCCCGCCGTGGAACCTGACCGCCGCGATCGCGCTCTCGCGCGGGCCGACGCTCGGCGAGCGCGCGGCGGCGCTCGGCTGGCTGCGCCGGCTGCGAACCTCCCGCTTCGAGCGGCCCGCCGACGAGACGGTGGACGCGATGCTCGCGCGGCTGCCCGAGCGCATCGCGCGCGGCGTGTTCGCGCCGCTCGCGCTCGCCGCGCTCAACACGCCGACCGAGCGCGGCTCGGCGCGAGTGTTCGCGCACCTGCTCGACCTGATCTCGCGCACGGGCGGCGCCTCGGATTTCCTGCTGCCGATGCTCGACCTCTCGGAGCTCTTCCCCGAGCCGGCGGGCCGGCGCGTCGAGGTGCGCGGGGGCGAGATCCGGCTCCGCTCGACGGCCCTCGTCGCCGGCATGCGCGACGACGGCGTCGACATCCATGCGGGTGGCGCCACCTGGCAGGCGTCCGCGGCGATCGTCGCGGTGGGGCCGCACCAGCTTTCGCACGTGTTCGCGCCCGAGGTCGCCCGGCAGCCGGAGGTCGCCGACGCGCTGGCGGCCACCGATGCGATGCGCTTCGAGCCGACCGCGACGATCTACCTGGGGTTTCGCGAGCGCCTGCGCCTGCCGGCCCGCATCGCGCGCCTCGACGACGGTCCCGGCCAGTGGCTGTTCGACCGCCACGACGTGCTCGAGCGCGCGCCGGACGCCGCGGCGGCGCGGGCGCTGCGCGGTCTTGTCGCCGTCGTGATCTCGGCGTCGGGCGTGCACGACGACCTCGACGCGAAGGCGCTCGCCGGACGCGTGCACGCGCAGCTGCGCCGCCTCAACCCCGAGGTGCCGATGCCGGTGTGGTCGCAGGTGATCGTCGAGCGCCGCTCGACCTTCGCGTGCACGCCGGGGCTGCGTCGGCCGCGCACCGCGACGCTCGGGCCGCGGCTGCACCTCGCCGGCGACTATCTCGATCCGGACCTACCCGCCACGCTCGAGGCCGCGGTCGCGAGCGGCGAAGCGGCGGGGCGCGCGGTGGCGCGCGCCCTGGTCCGCCTCTGACACCCGAGGTGGCCGGTTCAGAGATCCTTCGCGCGATCGCGCAGCGCATATTTCTGGATCTTGCCGGTCGAGGTCTTGGGCAGCGGGCCGAACACGACCGTCCTGGGCGCCTTGAAGTGCGCCAGGCGCTCGCGGCACCACGTGATGATCTCGTCGGCGCCCACCGCCTCGACGCCCGGCTTGAGCGTCACGAACGCGCAGGGCGTCTCGCCCCAGCGCGGGTCGGGCCGCGCGACCACCGCCGCCTCCATCACGTGCGGATGGCGGTAGAGGCACTCCTCGACCTCGAGCGAGCTCACGTTCTCGCCGCCGCTGATGATGATGTCCTTGCTGCGGTCACGGATCTCGGCGTAGCCGTCGGGGTGCCACACCGCGAGATCGCCGGTCGAGAACCAGCCGTGCGCGAACGCCTTCGCGGTGGCCGCCGGGTTGTCGAGATAGCCCTTCATGATCGTGTTGCCGCGCAGCTCGAGCTCGCCCATCGTCGCGCCATCCCGCGGCACCGGCACGCCGGTGTCGGGATCGACGACGCGCATCGCCGCGAGCGTCGGCATGGCCACGCCCTGGCGCGCCATCAGGCGCGCGCGGTCGGCGAGCGGCAGCGACGCCCAGCCCTCGTGCGGCACGCACAGCATCGCGGGCCCATAGGACTCGGTGAGCCCGTAGAGGTGGGTCACGCGGAAGCCCATCGCCTCCATCGCCTCGATGACGGCGGACGGGGGTGCCGCGCCACCGGTCGCGACGTCGACGGTGTGGTCGAATGCGAGCTTCGCCTCGGCCGGGGCATGGATCAGCATCGACAGCACGATGGGCGCGCCGCACAGGTGCGTCACGCGGTGGTCGCGAATCGCGCGGAACACGGCCGCAGGCTCGACGCGCCGCAGGCACACGTGCGTCCCGCCGGACGCGGTCACCGCCCAGGTGTAGGTCCAGCCGCTGCAGTGGAACATCGGCAGCGTCCACAGGTAGACGCTGTCGCCGGCGAGGCGGAACGCGAGCGCGTTGCCGAGGGCGTTCAGATAGGCACCGCGATGGTGGTAGACGACGCCCTTGGGGTCGCCGGTCGTGCCCGACGTGTAGAGCAGCGCGAGCGAGTCCCACTCATCGAGCGGCCCGGGCCACGCGTAAGCCGGGTCCCCTTCGGCGAGCAACGCTTCGTACGCCACGCCGCCCAGGCACTCGCCGCCGGGCCCCTCGCCGTCATCGATGTCGACCACGAGGATGGCACGGCCGAGTTGGCGCAGCGCTTCCCGCATCACCGGCGCGTACTCCGGATCGGTGACGACGACCTTGGCCTCGCCGTGCGCAAGGCAGAACGCGAGCGACGCGGCATCGAGGCGCACGTTGAGCGCGTTGAGGACGGCGCCGAGCGCCGGGACCGCATAGTGCAGCTCCAGCAGGGCGGGCACGTTCGGTGCCATCGCCGCGACGGTATCGCCGCGCCGCACGCCGCGTGCGGCGAGCGCGCTGGCCAGGCGGCGCGCGCGCGCTTCGAACTGCGCGTAGGTGTACGCCAGCCGGCCGTGCCGCACGGCGATGCGCTCCGGCCACACCGCCGCGCTGCGCTCGAGGAATCCGATCGGCGAGAGCGGGACGTGGTTGGCGGGGCCGGCCGCGAGGTGGCGGACGAAGCGATGGTCGGCGGGTAACGGGGCGTCGCTCACGCGTGGCCTCGCGGCTCAGCCGTCGGCGGGCTTGCCGGAACGCGCCGTGCCGCCGCGCTGGCGCAGCAGCCGCTGCTGCTCGCGCCCCCACTCGCGCTCGCGGAGCGCGGCGCGCTTGTCGTGCTGCTTCTTGCCCTTGGCGAGGCCGATCTCGAGCTTGATCCGACCCGCCTTGTAATGGAGATTGAGCGGGGCGAGCGTATAGCCGGCGCGCTCGACCTTGCCGACCAGGCGGTTGATCTCTTCCCGATGGAGGAGGAGCTTGCGCGTGCGCGTGGGATCGGCGCGCACGTGCGTCGAAGCCGTGGACAGCGGGGTGATGTGCGAGCCGATGAGCGCGATCTCGCCGTTCTTCACGACGACGTACGCCTCCTTCAAGTTCGCGCGTCCCGCGCGGATCGCCTTCACTTCCCATCCTTCGAGGGAAAGGCCCGCCTCGAAGCGCTCCTCGATAA
>DATLIR010000373.1:0-22140 GCA_035539315.1 Casimicrobiaceae bacterium | reverse complement strand
GGCCGAGACGCGGCGCAAGCCGCCGGGCGAGCGTCTGCTGTTCATCAACGCGTGGAACGAGTGGGCCGAAGGCGCACACCTCGAGCCCGACCGGCGCTTCGGCCACCAGTACCTGGAGGCGACCGCGCGCGCGCTCGCCTACGGCAACGCGCCGAA
This sequence comes from Casimicrobiaceae bacterium, assembly GCA_035539315.1. Taxonomy (GTDB): domain Bacteria; phylum Pseudomonadota; class Gammaproteobacteria; order Burkholderiales; family Casimicrobiaceae; genus VBCG01. The sequence continues at coordinate 21,984 of DATLIR010000373.1, read as the reverse complement.
TGTTCCGGCGGAATCGGAACTGGCCATGGCGCTGCGCCAGGCCACCGCGTCGGTGACGTGATCGTTCCCGCAGCGGTCATGTCCCCCGCCGATAGGTCAACCCCTCTTTACAGCGCCTCCGCCGCGTGGTCGGCGAGCCGCGAACGCTCGCCGCGCTGCAGCGTGACGTGCCCCGAATGTGACCAGCCCTTGAAGCGGTCGACGACGTAGGTCAATCCGGAGCTGCCCTCGGTCAGGTAGGGCGTGTCGATCTGCGCGATGTTGCCGAGGCAGACGACCTTCGTGCCAGGACCCGCGCGCGTGATCAGCGTCTTCATCTGCTTGGGCGTCAGGTTCTGCGCCTCGTCGATGATCAGGAACTTGTTGATGAAGGTGCGGCCGCGCATGAAGTTGAGGCTCTTCACCTTGATGCGCGAACGGATCAGGTCGCGCGTCGCGGCGCGGCCCCATTCGCCGGCCTCGTCGTCGGTCTTGTTGAGCACGTCGAGGTTGTCCTCGAGCGCACCCATCCACGGGTTCATCTTTTCCTCCTCGGTGCCGGGGAGGAAGCCGATGTCCTCGCCGACCGGCACCGTGACGCGGGTCATGATGATCTCGGTGTAGACCTTGAACTCGAGCGTGAGCATGAGCCCCGCGGCGAGCGTGAGCAGCGTCTTGCCCGTTCCCGCCTGGCCGACCAGCGTCACGAAGTCGACGTCCGGGTTCATCAAGAGGTTGAGCGCGAAGTTCTGCTCGCGGTTGCGCGCCGTGATGCCCCACACATTGTTCTTCTGGTGCGTGTAGTCCTTGAGCGTCGACAGGAGCGCGGTGCGACCGGTGAGCTCCTTGACGATTCCCTGGAACGGCGCCTCGCCGGACGGCTCGAGCCACACGAATTCGTTGGCGAGCAGCGTCGGCACGAGCGGGCCGGTCACGCGGTAGAGCGTGTGCCCGCCCTGCTGCCAGCTCTCCATCCCCTTGCCGTGGCGCTCCCAGAAGTCGCCCGGCAGTTCCTCCATCCCCGAATAGAGGAGCTCGCTGTCCTCGATGACCTTGTCGTTGAAGTAGTCCTCGGCGGCGAGCCCCAGCGCGCGCGCCTTGATGCGCATGTTGATGTCCTTCGACACCAGGACGACGTCGCGCCGCGGATGCACGCGCGCGAGATGCATGACGACGGCGAGGATCTGGTTGTCGGCCTTCCCGTTGGCGAGCGACGGCGGCAGCGCGATCGAGATCGTCTCCGTCTGCAGGTAGAGGCGGCCGGTGGCGGCCCCGTTGCTCTTCTGCTCGAGCGGGATGCCCCCGGCGATCGCGTCGCCGCCCGCGCCCGCGTGCGTCGTGACCAGCTCGTCGAGGAAGCGCGACGCCTGGCGGGCGTTGCGCGCGACCTCGGTGACGCCCTTCTTGTGGTTGTCCAGCTCCTCGAGCGTGAGGATCGGCAGGTAGATGTCGTGCTCTTCGAAGCGGAACAGGCTGGTCGGATCGTGCATCAACACGTTGGTGTCGAGCACGAACAGCCGGGTCGTCGTGGGGCTGGGGCGTCCGCCGTTCTTGGAGGCGCGGGCGGCTTTGCGGGAGGCGAGCGAGATGAGCTGGGACGGGGCAGGGCGCAGCTTGCGTTCGACCATGGTTCTCCTGTCGGGCGCCCGAAAGAGGGAGGCGCGGGCGCCGCTCCGATGCCATGCTACGCCGCGCTCCGGCGAAAGCACAAGAGATGGTGGCCGCAACCCCCGGAAAGGGCACTGGTTGTGGCAAATCGGTCATCGCCACGCAGCCCCCGGCGACCCAACCCGGGTCCGGGCGCCAAACGCCGGCTGCGTGGCGACGCCCGCCCGCGAAGCGGCGCTCAGCGCTTCTTCAGCGCGTTCACCGCGTCGAGCACCTCGTGCGCGTGGCCGGGTACCTTGACGCCGCGCCACTCGCGCGCGAGCTTGCCGTCCGCGTCGATCAGGAAGGTCGAGCGCTCGATGCCGCGCACCTTCTTGCCGTACATGTTCTTCATCTTGATGACGTCGAACGCCTGGCACAGCGTTTCGTCGGCGTCGGACAAGAGCGGGAACGGGAAGCCCATCTTGGCCGCGAAGCCCTGGTGCGACTTCACCGAGTCGCGCGAGATGCCCGCCACCACCGCGCCGGCCCTGGCGAAGCGGTCGTGCAGGTCGCGGAACTGCGCACCCTCGGTCGTGCAGCCCGGCGTGTTGTCCTTGGGATAGAAATACAGCACGACCGGATGGCCGCGGTATTCCGACAGCGTGAACGGGCCGGCGGTGGCTTCGACGGTGAAATCGGGAACCTTCTTGCCGAGCATCGCGCAACCTCCTCGCGTCGTGGGATCAGGCGGCGTGCGGCAGCACCGCGCCCGGGAACGGGCCCTGCTGCACGAACAGCGTTCCGCTGCGGCCTGGCACCGTACCGAGGCCGACCGAGCAGCGCGGCAGGGCGAGCGGCTCGACCGCGTCGTGGAGCGCGCGCACGCTGCACGGCGTCCAGCCCTGCGCCTTCCACCCCGCGACGAGCTGGTCGAGCACCGGTGCGAGACGCATCCCCTCGAGCTCGGCATGCAGCGTGAACACGTGGCCGGCGGGCGCGGGCGCCTCGGTGAGCGCGAGCAGGCGGTCGGCCACGTTGCTCGCGTCGACGCCATCGAGGCCGATCATTTCGTCGAGCGTCGGGAGCGTCGTGGGGAATTGCGGGCAGCGCACCGGCTCGGCGTTCCACACCGGCAGGTGCGGATGGCTGCCGCGCCCGTCCGAGCAGTACTGGAAGCCGAGCCGCTGCGTCAGGCGCAGCGCGTGCACGTTCATCTGCCAGCCCGCCGCGCCGTGCGCACGCGGCGGCTCCTTGAACACGTCGGTGTAGCGCTCGCACGCGAGCCGCATCTCGCGCGCGGTCCAGGCGGCGTCGGCCGTCGCGACGCCGTCCTGCCAGCGGACATGGTCCCAGCAGTGCACGCCGGTGTCGAAGCCCGCGTCGCGCACCATGCGCATCACGTCCCCAGCGCGGCGGCCGATGTCGGGGCCCGGCAGCAGCGTCCCGTACATCAGCGTGCGCACGCCGTAATGCCCGACGACGCTGGTGCGCCGGACCTTGCCGACGAAGCCGGGCCGGAACACCCGCTTGATGGCGCGGCCGGTATGGTCGGGCCCGAGGCTGAACAGGAAGGTCGCGCCGACGCCATGCTTGCGAAACAGCTCGCAGAGCGCCGGCACGCCTTCGCGCGTGCCGCGCAGCGTGTCGACGTCGACCTTCAGCGCCAGCCGCATCACTCGACGAGCGCGCGCGCGGCGGCGACGTGCTCGCGATACGCCTCGAAGATGCGCGCGAGCGCGTCGTCCATGCCGACCCGCGGCGCCCAGTCGAGGTCGCGCATCGTGCCGTCGATCGCCGGGACGCGGTTCCGCACGTCCTGGTAGCCGCGGCCGTAGTAGGCGTCGGCCGACGTGTCGACCAGCGTCACGCGCGCGGCGTTGTCGCGGTACTCGGGGATGCGGCGTGCGAGCACCAGCATCATCTCGGCCAGCTCGCGCACCGAATAGTTGTTGGCCGGGTTGCCGATGTTGTAGATCTTCCCGCTCGCGATGCCTGCGGGATTGGCGATGATCTTCATCAACGCCGCGATGCCGTCGTCGATATAGGTGAACGCACGCTTCTGCGCGCCGCCGTCGACCAGGCGGATCGGCTCGCCGCGCACGATGTGGCCGAGGAACTGGGTGATGACGCGCGAGCTGCCTTCCTTCGCCGTGTTGATCGAGTCGAGCCCCGCCCCGATCCAGTTGAACGGGCGGAACAGCGTGTAGTCGAGCCCCTGCTCCATGCCGTAGGCGTGGATGACGCGGTCCATCAGCTGCTTCGCGCATGCGTAGATCCAGCGCGGCTTGTCGATCGGCCCCATCACGAGGTTGGAGGTCTCGGGGTCGAACGCCTCGTCGGCGCACATGCCGTACACCTCGGAGGTCGACGGGAACACCAGGCGCTTGCGGTAGCGCACCGCGGCGCGAACAATCGGCAGGTTGGCCTCGAAGTCGAGCTCGAACACGCGCAGCGGCTCGCGCACGTAGGTGGCCGGCGTCGCGATCGCCACCAGCGGCAGCACGACGTCGCATTTCTTGACGTGGTACTCGATCCACTCGCGGTTGATCGTGATGTCGCCCTCGAAGAAGCGGAAGCGCGCATCCGCGAGGTGCTCGGCGATCCGGTCCGTCTGCATGTCCATGCCGTAGACCTCCCAGTCGGTCGACTGGAGGATGGCCTTCGACAGGTGGTGGCCGATGAAGCCGTTGACCCCGAGGATCAGGACGCGTTTCATGGAAGGGGAGGCACGGGCGAGGGCGCCATTCTACCGGCCGCGGGCGACGCGGCCCGGTCTAAAGCGAGGGGCCGGCCATCTCGGTCAGCGCTTCGCCACCGGTGGCGCGAGCGGCGCGCCGGTCGCCGGATCGAAGGTCTGCTGCGACAACCGCCCGGTGGAGAGGCTGCCGACGCGAGTGCGCACGACGACGCGACCGGCGGCGGGTTCGAACCCGACCTGGTAGCCGGCGACGAAATCGGTCGCCTGCGCGGGCACCTTGCGCCAGGCCTCGAGCCACGCACGGATCGCGGTCACGCGCACCGACGACAGTGGGAACGCATTCGCCGCGGCGATCCGCTCGCTCGCCCAGGCGCGCAGCTGGCGGTTCTCGGTGCCGATCCAGCGCTCGCCCTGCCAGATCACGTACTCCGGCGAGCTCGCGCCTGCCCGCAGCACCAGCGCCTCGCCTTCGTTCTCGCTCACGTCGAGCATCGTCAGCGACGGATCGGCGCCGAAGCGCGCGACGAGCGCCGCGCGAAAACGCTCGAGCGCGGCGATCGTGCGCTGGTCCGCGTTGCGCGCCTCGCGCGCCTGGATCGCTACGATGTCGGCCCCCTGGGCGCCGGCGCAGGCGATGCCCCACGCCGACACTGCCGCGAGGACGGCGAGCGGTAGGGAGCGTGCGGCGAGTACGCGGACGTGCATGACCGACAGCCTACCTCGCTTCCCCCGTCGCAGGGGCGGCACCGCTACGACGGTCCGGGCGCGCGAAGCCGTGCTGCGACGGCGCGCGCAGTCGCCGGTCGTCCGTCGATCGCAACCTCGACGAGCGCCAGCGCCCCGCCGTCGCCGCAGCGCGCATAGAGCGCCTCACCGATCACGTGCACGCCCGTCGCGTGCGATAGCGCTGCGGGCGCGGTGTCGAGCAGGCGCGTGCGCCACACCAGGAGGCGCCCGCCCGGCAGATTGCAAAAGGCCCCGGGATAGGGGGGCGCCACGGCGCGCACCAGGTCGTGCACGCGCCGCGCCGGCTGCGACCAGTCGATGCGGCCGTCGTCGGGGCGGCGGCCGCCGAAGTAGGAGCCTGCCGCGAGATCGTTGACGCGCCGCGTCGCCGTGCCTGCGAGCAGCGCCGGCAGCGCGCGGTCGAGGACGGTCTCGGCGGCGAGCGTCACCTTGTCGAAGACTTCCTGCGCCGTCTCGTCGGGACCGATCGTCACCGGCTCCTGGTCGACGATCCCGCCGGCGTCCGGCTTGGCGGTCATGTCATGCAGCGTCGCACCGGTCTCGCGCTCGCCGTGCAGCACCGCCCAGTTGACCGGCGCGCGACCACGGTATTTCGGCAACAGCGACCCGTGCAGATTGAGCGCGCCGCGCCGCGGGATCGCGAGCAGCGCGGGGCCGAGCATGCGGCGGTAATAGAAGCTGAACAGGAAGTCGGGCGCGAGCGCGGTGACGCGCGCGACGACCTCCGCCGCGTTCGCATCCTCGGGGTCGATCCACGGAAGGCCGAGCGCGTCGGCGACGTCGGCCACCCGCTCGAACCACAACGTCTCGGCGGGATCGTCGCGGTGGGTGACGACCAGCGCCACGTCGATGCCGTGCCGCACCAGCACGCGCAGGCAGCGCGCCCCGACGTTGTGGTAGGCGAAGACGACGGCGCGCGAACGCGCCGCGCCGCTCGCGCTCACGGGTGCGGCCGCCCGTCGCCGGTCGCGCCGTCGCGCTCGAGCACCGCGCGCACCGTGTAGCGCGGGCGCTCGCGCACCTGCTGGTAGATGCGGCCCACGTACTCGCCGACGATGCCGAGCCCGAACAGCACGATGCCGATCAGGAAGAACTCGAGAATGTCGCGATCCCAGACCGCCGCCAGGCCCTCCTCGTAGCGGCCGGTCGCGAGCTTCTGCGCGATCACGAACACGTACAGGGCGACTGCGCCGACCGCGACCAGCATCCCGATCAGCGAGAACATCTGCAGCGGGACCAGCGAGAAGCCTGTGACCAGGTCGAAGTTGAGGCGAACGAGCCGGTAGAGCGAGTACTTGGAGACGCCGGCCGCGCGCTCCTCGTGCGCGACCTCGACCTCGACCGGCTGGTGCGCGAACGTGTAGGCGAGGGCCGGGATGTAGGTCGAGATCTCGCGGCTCGCCGCGACCGCGTCGACGATCTCGCGCGAGTAGGCGCGCAGCATGCAGCCCTGGTCGGTCATCCGGATGCGCGTGATCCGCTCGCGCAGCCGGTTCATCAGCCGCGAGGCGACGCGCCGCCACCAGGCGTCCTCGCGCACGCGCCGCACGCCGCCCACGTAATCGGCGCCGTCGTCCATCGCGGCCAGCAGCCTGCCGATTTCCTCGGGCGGGTTCTGCAAGTCGGCGTCGAGCGTGACGATGCGCGCGCCGCGCACGCGCTCGAAGCCGGCGATGATGGCCATGTGCTGGCCGTAGTTCGCGTTGAACAGCACGACGCGCGTCACGTCGGGACGCGCGCGGAACTGGTCGGCGAGCAGCGCCGCCGAGGCGTCGCGGCTGCCGTCGTTGACGAACAGCACCTCGTAGGGGACGCGGAGCGCGTCGAGCGCCGGGTACAGGCGCGCGAACAGCGCGGGGAGGCCCGCCTCCTCGTTGTAGACCGGGATGACGACGGACAGGGCGGGGGCGGTCATCGTGGTCGGCGCCGGTGGGTCGACAGGATACGCGCGACCGCGTCGCAGACGCGGTCGACGTCCTCGTCGCGCATGTCGGGGAAGAGCGGCAGCGTGACCGTTTCGCGAGCGATGCGCTCGGCGTTGGGGTGCTGCCCTTCGCGGCCCCCGTAGCGGCGTCCCAGCGTGGTCAGGTGGAGCGCCTCGTACGAGATGCCGGTGCCGATCCCTTCGCGCTGCATCGCCTCGCGGAACGCCGCGCGGGTCATGCGCTCGGCAGGGACCAGAACGCAGAACATGTTCCACGTGCAGCCGTCGCGGGCGACCGGGCGCGGCGGGAGCGTGCATCCGACGCCGTCCGGCCAGCGAGCGAAATACCGCTCGGCGAGGTGGCGACGCCGGTCGAGGAGCTCGTCGAGCCGGTCGAGCTGCCCCACGCCGATCCGCGCATTGACGTCGGGCAGGTTGAACTTGCCGCCGGGGAACGCGACGTCGCGCGTGCCGTCCGCGAGCCGCTCGATGCCGTGGAACCGCAGCACGTCGATACGCTTCGCCTCGGCCTCGTCGTTCACGACGAGCGCGCCGCCCTCGATCGTCGTCAGGTTCTTGTTCGGGTGAAAGCTGAACGTCGTCACGTCGCCGAACGAGCCGCCGAAGCGCCCCGCGAAGCGCGTACCGAAGGTGAGCGCGGCGTCCTCGATCACGCGCATGCCGCGCCGGCGGGCGAGCGCGATCAGTCCGTCGAGGTCCATCGCCGAGCCGGGCCAGTGCGTCGGGACGACCGCCCGGGTGCGCGGGGTGATCGCCGCCTCGACCGCCGCGACCTCGAGGTTGCGCGTGACCGGGTCGCAGTCGACGAACACCGGTGTCGCACCGACCTTGGCGATCATGTTGGGCACCGTGAAGAAGCTCTGCGCCGAGCTGATCACCTCGTCGCCGGGTCCGATGCCGGCGAGCTGCAGCGCGATCTCGATCGCGGCCGTGGCCGACGTGACCGCGCGCACCGGGCGCCCGCCGCACAGCTCGGAGAGCCGCTGCTCGAAGGCCTGCACCCACGGCCCGCTCGCGATCCAGCCGGAGCGCAGGACCTCGGCCACGCCCTGGATCGTCACGGCGTCGAGCGACGGGCGGGCGAAGGGCAGGTCGGGCAGCGCGACGGTCATGGGATGGCCGCGCTCACGCGCTCCTCGCGACCAGCCACACGCCCAGCACGATGAAGCCGATGCCGATCCAGCGCTGCAGCGTCACCGCCTCGCCGAACAGCAGCTGCGCGGCGATCGCGTTCACGACGTAGCCGAGCGACAGCAACGGATAGGCGACCGACACCGGGACGCGCGACAGACCGAGGATCCACACGACGACCGACACCGCGTAGCACACGATGCCGGCGACGATCGGCGGCACCGTGGCGAGGCGCGCGAGCGTCGCCATCCAGGTGTCCGCGGTCAGCGTGATGACGCCGGTCGCATTGGTCCCGGCCTTCAGGAACAACTGCGCCGCGGCGTTCAGCAGCACGCCGGTCAGCAGGAACGCGAAGGCGGCACCCGTCATGCGTCCTCAGCGTCTGGCGACCAGCACGCGTCGCGCGTCGGCCGCGAGCACGCGCATCGGCACGCCCTGCGCGGCGAGCCTGGCGTGTTCGGTCAAAGGCATCAGCGCATAGCCGGCCGGCAGCGCTTCCCAGACCGGGATCCACTGCGCCTCGGTGGGGATCGCCAGCGCCGGCTCCATGTCGAGTCCCATCGCGAACTCGTCGCGGAAGGCGACGAGCGTGGTGGTGCGGTTGAGGTAGAAGGGCACCGTCTGGTCGTAGCTGCCGACCTGGTAGAACGGCACGCCCGGATCGAGCGGCGCGCCGCGCGCGTGCTTCGCTTCGCGCAGGATATCGTAGCCCGAGCGCGTCGCGCGAAACACGTCGTGCCCGACGAACAGGACCTGGAAGCCCACCAGCGTTCCGAGCGCGACGATCGCGAGCCCCAGGCTCTTCGCGCGCTCGCCGTCGCGGCGCAGCGCCGCCCAGCCCGCCACCGCGGCGACCGCGATGATCCCGGTGCCGAGGATGGCCCACGGCACGTAGGCCTGGAACACGACGGCGGGGGTGCGGCCGTCCGCGGCCAGGCGCGGGATCAGCCGCTCGAATCCGATCGCCACGCCCGCCGCGAGCAGCAGCGCGCCGATCGCGAGCGGCGCGAGGAGCCAGGCGAGGCGGCGCGCGGGGAGCGCGGCCAGCGCGGGCCCGAGCACGAGCATCAGCGCGGGGAACATCGGCAGGATGTACGAGGGGAGCTTCGAGCCCGACAGCGAGAAGAACCCGAACACGAACGCGGCCCAGACGAGGCAGAACGCCTGCCAGCGGAAGCCGTTCGCGGTGGCGGGCGTGCGCCAGCTCGCGCGCCAGGTCCACGGTGCGATCGACAGCCACGGCATCACGCCGGCCGCGAACAGCGGGACGAAATACCACCACGCGCCCCCGCGCCGGTGCTCGGTGGTCAGGAAGCGCGTGACGTGCTCGTGGATGAAGAAGAACTCGGCGAACCCGGGGTTCGCGCGCGACGCGACGATGAACCACGGCGCCGCGATGGCGAGATAGAGCGGGAGGCCGCTGGCGAGGTGGAGCCGCTTCCACGGGCCGCGGTCGCGCGTGAGCAGCGCATAGAGCACCAGCGTCGCACCGGGGATGACCAGGGCGACCGGGCCCTTGGTGAGCGTCGCCAGCGCGAGCTCCGCCCACGCGGCGAGCATCCACGCGCGCACGCGCGCTCGCGGCAGGCCGTCGCGGTTCGCGAGGAGGAACGAGCACAGCGCGGCGGTCAGCAGGAAGGTGAGCAGCGCGTCGAGCGTCAGGAAGTGCGACAGCCCCACGTGCCACACGCAACCGGCCAGCCCGAGCGCGGCGTACGCGCCCGCGGTCGGTCCGGCGAGCCGCGCCGCCGTGAATCCGGCCACGAGCACGCTCAGGAGGCCGGCGACCGCAGGCGCGAGCCGGGCCGTCCACTGGTCGGTCTCGAAGGCCCGGTACGACGCGGCGGTCACCCAGTACTGCAGCGGCGGCTTCTCGAAGTACTTGATGCCGTTGAGCCGCGGCGTGACCCAGTCGCCGCTGACCGCCATCTCGCGCGCGATCTCCGCGTAGCGCCCCTCGTCGGGATGCTGCAGCTTGCGAAGGTCGAGCGCGGCGAACCAGGTGAACGCGACGATCACGGCGACGATCGCCCAGGCGGCGCGGGGCAGCGAAGCGAGCACGGGAGGGGCGATCGGCGCGTGGCGACCCGATAATTCGAGCCGCAGGGAAGCGATTGTACCGATCGCGTCGTCCGCGGCGCAGCGCGCACGACGCGCCCGAGCGGGAAGGCGAGCGCGCGGGCCCGGCGTACGCCGTGCTAGGCTCGACGCGCCCACCGCGCAGACGCGCATGGAACCTTCCGAACTCGCCATCGACGCGGCCTCGCGCGACGACATCGCGCTGGTCGTGCGCCTCGCGGACACCATCTGGCGGGCGTACTACCCCGCCATCCTCAGCGGCGCGCAGATCGACTACATGCTCGCGCGCGGCTATGCGCCCGCGGTGCTGGCGAAGCTCTTGCGCGACGCGGGGGCGGGACTGGCGATCGCGCGCGAGCGCGGCGACGCGGTGGGATTCGCCGCATGGCATCGCGCCGACGAGCCCGCGACGGCCAAGCTCGACAAGCTCTACGTGCTGCCGGCGCGGCACGGCCACGGGGTGGGACGCGCGCTGATCGGTCACGTCGAGGCGGCCGCGCGCCGCGACCGCGCCGTCACGCTGATCCTCAACGTCAACAAGCGCAACGCCGGAGCGATCGCTGCCTACCGCGCGTGCGGGTTCGCGATTCGCGAAGCGGTCGTGATCGACATCGGCGGTGGCTTCGTGATGGACGACTTCGTGATGGCAAAGGCGCTGTGAGCGGTCATGGCCGCGCGAGGCGCTCACCCCTGTCGTCGGGAGGAGTGTCCCCGCGGCCCCGCCTGCGCAGGCAAGCGCACGCCGCGCGCCCGTCCCTTGCCCGCCGCCCCCCGTTGCGGCTACCATCGCCCGATGCCAACCCGCCGCTGTCGTGCGTCGCGACACCGCCTCCCGCCGGCGCGGGTCTGAAGGCTCGCCATTCCCTGTCCATGAAGCCGCCGGGCACCCGTCCCCGGCGGCTTTTTCGTTGATGCCCCGACCGCTCGCGCTGTACGACACCTGGGAGAGAAGCACGCGTCCGTTCGCGCCGCTCTTCCCCGGTCGCCCGGTGGGCCTCTACACCTGCGGCCCGACCGTCTACGATTACCAGCACATCGGCAACTTCCGCACCTTCCTGTTCGAGGACCTCCTGAAGCGCGTGCTGCGCTGGAACGGCTACGCGGTGCGGCACGTGATGAACGTGACCGACGTGGGGCACCTCGTGTCCGATGCGGACGAAGGCGAGGACAAGATCGAGAAGGGCGCCCGGCGCACCGGCAAGACCGCCTGGGAGGTCGCGGCGTTCTACACCGACGCGTTCGTCGCCGACATGAAGCGGCTCAACCTCGAGGCGCCCGCGATCCTGTGCAAGGCGACCGACCACATCGCCGAGCAGGTCGCGTTCGTCGCCGACATCGAGCGCAACGGGTTCGCGTACGTGACCGCCGATGGCGTCTACTTCGACACCTCGAAGCTCGACGACTACGGCTATCTCGCGCGTCTCGACGTCGCGGGCCTCGAGGCCGGTCGCCGCGTCGGCCTGGGGGACAAGCGGCACGCCACCGACTTCGCGCTGTGGAAGCTCACGCCCGCGGGCGAGGCGCGCCAGATGGAATGGGACTCGCCCTGGGGTCGCGGCTTCCCCGGCTGGCACATCGAGTGCTCGGCGATGGCGCAGAAGTACCTCGGCGACTTCTTCGACATCCATTGCGGCGGCGAGGACCACATCCCGGTCCACCACACCAACGAGATCGCGCAGACCGAGGGGCGGCTCGCGTCGGAGCCGTCGATCCCGCGCGAGCGGCGGCGGCTGGCGAACTTCTGGATGCACGGCTATTTCCTGCTCGCGAACGACGCGAAGATGGCGAAGTCCGCCGGCGAGTTCCTGCGCCTCGCATCGCTCGACGAGCGCGGCATCGACCCGCTGGCCTACCGCTACCTGTGCCTCACTGCGCACTACCGCAGCCAGATGAACTTCACCTGGGAAGCGCTCGATGCGGCGCAGACCGGGCTCGCGCGCCTGCGCCAGGGCTTCCATGCGCTGCCCGACGAGCCGGCGGCGCCGGATCCCGTGCTCACCGAGCGCTTCAGCGACGAGATCAACGACGACCTGAACCTGCCGCGTGCGCTCGCCGTCGCCTGGGAAACCTTGCGCGGCGACCTTGCCCCGGGCGTGAAGCGGGCGACGCTCGCGCGCTTCGACGAGGTGTTCGGCCTCGGGCTCGCCACGTGGACGCCGAAAGTGGACGACGCGCCGTCCGACGTCAAGGCGCTGGCCGACGCGCGTTTCGCCGCGCGCAAGGCCAAGGCCTGGGCCGAGGCCGACCGGCTGCGCGCGGCACTGCACGCGACCGGCTGGGACATGGAGGATCGCGCCGACGGCTATGCGCTCAAGCGGCGCGTGGAGAAGCCCGCGTGAAGGTCGCGACGCTGCCCGACGGTACGCGCGACGGCCAGCTCGTCGTCGTGTCGCGCAACCTCGCACGCGCCGTGGCGGTGCCGGAGATCGCGCGCACGCTGCAGCACGCGCTCGACGACTGGACGCGCGTCGCGCCCGCGCTCGCGGCGATCGCCGCGGAGCTCGACGCCGGGCGGCTGTCCGACGCGCATCCGTTCGATGGCGCGCGCGCGTGCGCACCGCTGCCGCGGGCCTACCAGTGGGCCGACGGCTCGGCCTACGTCAACCACGTCGAACTGGTGCGTCGTGCGCGCGGCGCGGCGATGCCGACCGAGTTCTGGACCGATCCGCTGATGTACCAGGGAGCCTCCGACCACCTGCTCGGGGCCGGCGAGGACATCGTGCTCGCCGACGAGGCGTGGGGCATCGACTTCGAAGGCGAGGTGGCGGTGGTCACCGGCGACGTCGCGATGGGGACGATCGAGGACGACGCGCTCGCGCACATCCGGCTCGTGATGCTGGTCAACGACGTAAGCCTGCGCAACCTGATCCCCGCCGAGCTCGCGAAGGGCTTCGGCTTCCTGCAGTCGAAGCCCGCGTCGAGCTTCTCGCCCGTTGCGGTCACGCCCGACGAGCTCGGCGACGCGTGGCGTGGCGGCAAGGTGCACCTGCCGCTCCTCTCGCATCTCAACGGCGACCTGTTCGGGCGTCCGGACGCGGGCGTGGACATGACCTTCGGGTTCGGTCGCCTGATCGCGCATCTCGCGACCACGCGCGACCTCGTCGCCGGAACGATCGTGGGCTCGGGCACCGTGTCGAACCGCGAGGAGGGCGGACCGGGACGCCCGGCCGCCGCCGGCGGGGTCGGCTACTCGTGCATCGCCGAGCAACGCACCGTCGAGACGATCCAGGAGGGCGCGCCGCGCACGCGCTTCATGCGCTTCGGCGATCGCGTGCGCCTCGAGATGCTCGATGCCGCCGGGCACTCGATCTTCGGCGCCATCGACCAGCGGGTTCGCGGCCCAGCCTAGGGCCGCTTGGCGCCGCACGGGCGCGAGTGCCGTTGGCGCGGACAGGCCCTGGCGTCTCCCGACCTCCGGCGGCATTCGCAAGCGCCCGGGCGTTCCCGTCCGTCACCGCCGCGGCGCACTTGGTCGCGCCGGCGGGGTGTTTCGTCGCGAACCGTCTTCACGGCGAAACGACGCCCGCCTAGAGTTCGCCGGGTCGACGCAAGGCATGCGCATGGCGCGTGAAACCGAATCCGCCCGCCGCCGCATCCAATCCTCGACACCGCACGCGCCCGGGAACTTTCCGGTCCGGCGAACCGAATAACCACCGATGCCCACGACCCCGACCCTCGGAATCGACGCCGCCATGAAGCACACGACGACCTCCCGGATCGCCGCGTTCGCCCTCGCGGCCGCGCTGTCCACCTTCACGCTCGCCGTCGCGATGCCAGGTGGCGGCGCCTACCTCGCGGGCCGCATCCTGCCCGGGGCAGGCGACGCGTTCGAGACCATCGCCGCGGCGCAGAACTCGACCGAGGTCGCGATCGAGCCCGGACGCATCGACGTGGTCGGCGTGCGCATCGAGCGTGCGGCCGCCGAGGTGTCGCCCGCCGTGCGCAGCTGACACCACGCTTTTCGCTCCTCTCCCCCAGAGAAGCGCGCACGGCCGGCGACCCACGGGTCGTCGGCCGTGTGTTTTGGTGCAGCGGCGACGGGGGGTGAGACTTCGGCGATGCGAATGCGATCGGCGCGTCGCGGCGGGTCGTCTCTCCGGTCCCGACGCGAGCGACGGGCGGCGCTGCGGGCAGTTTCCAACGCGCAGGATCGATCGACGCCCGTCGACGGCTACAGCCGCTCGATCCGGCCCGTGTAGAGCACCGGCCCGGTCGGCAAACCGGTCGGCGAGCCGCCCGTCGGCTCGAGGCTCACGGCGAGCGCGTCGATGCCGCGGAACATCAGCTCGGGCGGCGCGGACAGGCGCACCTGGGCGACCCCCGCCGCGGGAATCAGGCCAAGCGAGCGCGGCGGACCCTGGCCGGGCAACATCCACAATTCGAGGGCGCGGTCGGGCGGAACCGCCACAGGCGCGAGCGCCTTCACGGCGAGGAATCGGTCCCCGCGCGGCGCGCTCGCGACCAGCGCCGGGCGCGCGTCCGGTCCGGCGAGCACGACCACGATCGACTCGAGCGGCCGCTCGGTGCGCGGCGCGAACAGCGTGACGCCGAGCGCGAGCGCAGCGACGAAGCTCGCGAGCGCGAACGGCCGCCAGAAGTCGAGGCGGCGCCACCACGGCGCGACGGTCGCGGCGTCGTCGAAGCCGAGCCGGCCGGCGAGTGCAGCCCATACGCGCGGAGCCGGCTGGATCGGCGGCGCGCCGTCGGCAAGCGCGGCGATGCGCTGCTCCCAGCCTCGCAGCGCACGCGACACCGCCGCATCGCTGCGCGCGACGCGGTCGAGGCGTGCGCGCGTCCGCGACGGAAGCGTGCCGAGCGCGTACTCCGCGGCGAGAGCGTCGAGGCGTTCGGCGCGATCGGGGCGCGAGAGGTTCATCGCGTCACGGCGCGACGCCGGCACGCTCGAGGCAGCCCTTCAGCCGCTCGAGCCCGCGCCGGATCCACGACTTGACGGTGCCGAGCGGCTGCGCGAGGTGCTGCGCGAGCTCGCTGTGCGACAGCCCCTGGAAGAAGGCGAGCGCGATCGCCTGGCGGCTGGCGCCTTCGAGGCGCTCGACGCAGTCGCGGATCGCATGCGCGTCGGCGCCGGCGAGCAGCATCTCGGCCGGACCGGGTCCGCCGTCGGGCAGCGCGAGCTCGGGCGCATCGTCGCCCTCGTCGCGCGTCATCGAGACGGTGTCGACGTCGCGCTTGCGGACATGGTCGAGGCAGCGGTTGCGCACGATCGCGGTGAGCCAGGTGGTCGGCAGCGCGCGCTCGGCCGCGTAGCTGCCCGCGTGGTGCCAGACGCTGACGTACGCCTCCTGCAGCAGTTCCTCGGCGGTGCCGCGCTCCCGGACGATACGCAGCGCGACGCCGAACAGATGCGACGAGGTGAGGCGGTAGAGCTCGGCGAACGCGCGCTGGTCGGCGAGGGCGACGCGAGCGAGTAGCTCGGTCAGCCGGGCGTTGCGACGGTCCGGGGGCTCGGCCACCTGCGTCACGCCCCGCCGGGAGGGCCGAAGCGTCCCTTCTGCCACAGGACGTCGGGGCGGCCGGCGGCGGCGTTGAGCGCACGCGCGACCACGAACAGGAGGTCGGACAGCCGGTTCACGTACCGGCGCGCCGGATCGCTCACCGGCTCGGCGTGGCCGAGGTGGACGAGCGCCCGCTCGGCGCGGCGGCACACGGTGCGCGCGACGTGCGCGAGCGCCGCGGCGCGCGTGCCGCCCGGCAGCACGAACTCCTTGAGCGGCGCAAGATCGGCGTTGAGGCGCTCGACGCGCTCCTCGAGACGCAGCACCTGCTCGGGCGTGACCGCGGCGTAGCCGGGGATCGACAGCTCGCCGCCCAGGTCGAACAAGTCGTGCTGCACATCGACGAGGCAGCTCGCCACGGCGTCGGGCAGGGATTCGGCCAGGAGCACGCCGAGCGTCGAGTTGAGCTCGTCGACCGCGCCGATCGCCTCGATGCGCGCCGCGTCCTTGGTCACGCGCGAGCCGTCGCCCAGCCCGGTGGTGCCGGCGTCGCCGGTGCGCGTGACGATCCTGGAGAGTCGGTGGCCCATGGTCGGTCCGAAGCGGTCGATGCCGACAGTAGCGAAAGCGGACGGCCCGGGCAAGCGAACGCCAGCGTCCGGGGCGCACCGCGGGTCGGCCTGCTAGGATACGGGGCGACGCAGCACCCGGATGCACCGTCCATGTCCCTCGCCTATGGCAGCGGCCTCGACCGCAACGCGGCGAACCACGCGCCGCTCACGCCGCTCTCGCTGATCGCGCGCACCGCCGAGGTGTGGCCGGACCACCCCTCCGTGGTCCACGGGGCGCGCCGCTTCCGCTGGGGCGAGACGCATGCCCGCTGCCGCCAGCTCGCCTCGGCCCTCGTGTCGCGCGGCATCCGGCGCGGCGACACCGTCTCGGTGCTGCTCGCCAACACGCCCGAGATGGTCGAGGTGCATTTCGGCGTTCCGATGGCGGGCGCGGTCCTCAACACGCTCAATACGCGGCTCGACGCCGAGGCGCTCGCGTTCATGCTCGGCCACGCCGAGACGAAGGTCCTCATCACCGACACCGAGTTCGCGCCGGTCGTGCAGAAGGCGCTCGCCGGCGCGAAGGTCGCGCCGCTCGTGGTCGACGTGGCCGACCCGGAGGGGCCCAACGCCGCGGATCCCTCGGGGCGGCTCGGTTCGCTCGACTACGAGGCGCTCCTCGCGGAGGGCGACCCGGACTACGCGTGGCAGCCGCCGGCCGACGAGTGGGATGCGATCTCGCTCAACTACACGTCGGGCACCACCGGCAACCCGAAGGGCGTCGTCTACCACCATCGCGGCGCGCTCCTGAACGCGATCTCGAACATCGTCGACTGGGGGATGCCGCGCCATTCCGTGTACCTGTGGACGCTGCCGATGTTCCATTGCAACGGGTGGTGCTTCCCGTGGACGATGGCGGCGAACGCCGGCACCAACGTATGCCTGCGGCGCGTCGAGGTGGGCGCGATGCTCGACGCGATCCGGCTCCACCGGGTGACGCACTACTGCGGCGCGCCGATCGTCCATTCGATGCTGGTCAATGCGCCCGACGAGCTGCGCCGCGGCATCGATCACCGCGTCAGCGGGTTGGTCGCCGCCGCGGCGCCGCCGGCGGCGATGATCGAGGGGATGGAGCGGATCGGGTTCGACATCACGCACGTCTACGGGCTGACCGAGACCTACGGGCCGGCCGCGGTGTGCGCGAAGCACGGCGCGTGGGCGGCCCTCGACATCGGCGCTCGCACCGAGCGCAACGGCCGCCAGGGCGTGCGCTACACGCTCGAGGAAGGCATGACGGTGATGGACCCGGAGACGATGACGCCGGTGCCGCGCGACGGCGAGACGATGGGCGAGATCATGTTCCGCGGCAACATCACGATGAAGGGCTACCTCAAGAACCCGCAGGCGACCGCCGAGGCGTTCGCGGGCGGCTGGTTCCACTCGGGCGACCTCGCCGTGCTGCAGAGCGACGGCTACGTCAAGATCAAGGACCGCAGCAAGGACGTGATCATCTCGGGCGGCGAGAACATCAGCTCGCTCGAGGTCGAGGACGCGCTCTACCGCCACCCCGCGGTGCTCGCCGCCGCCGTCGTCGCGCAGCCCGATGCCAAGTGGGGCGAGACGCCGCGCGCCTACGTCGAGCTCAAGCCCGGGTCGGCGGTGACGCCCGAGGAGCTCAACGCGCACTGCCGGCGCCTGCTCGCGAGCTTCAAGGTCCCGAAGGGCTACGAGTTCGGCGAGCTGCCCAAGACGTCGACCGGCAAGATCCAGAAGTTCGTGCTGCGCGAGCGGGCGCGGTCGAGCTCCGCCATCGAATAGGGCCTCGCGATGAACGCACGCGTCGATTCGCAGCAGGTCACCGAGCCCGTCTTGCTGGTCACGTACGACGCGGGCATCGCGCGGCTCACGATGAACCGCCCGAAGCAGTACAACGCGATCTCGCGCGAGATGCTCGACGCCGCGCAGGAGGCGCTCGACGCGATCGCGCGCGACCGCGACGTGCGCGCGGTGGTCGTCGCCGGCAACGGTCCGGCCTTCTCGGGCGGCCACGACCTGAAGGAGATGATGGGCACGCGCACCGAGGCGTTCATCGGCGGCCTGTTCGACGCGTGCAGCCGCGTGATGCTGACGATGGCGTCGCTGCCGCAGCCGGTGATCGCGCGCGTGCACGGCACCGCGACCGCCGCGGGCTGCCAGCTCGTCGCGGCGTGCGACCTCGCGGTCGCGACGACCGAGGCGCGCTTCGCGACCTCGGGCATCAACTTCGGCCTGTTCTGCGCGACGCCCGGCGTGCCGGTGTCGCGCAACGTGTCGCGCAAGCGCGCGTTCGAGATGCTGTTCACCGGCGAGTTCATCGACGCGGCCACCGCGCTCGACTGGGGGCTCGTCAACAGCGTCGTCGCGCCCGCCGAGCTCGATGCGGAGGTGAGCCGGCTGATCGGCATGATCGCGAGCAAGCCGCGCGACGTGATCGCCGCGGGCAAGGCGTTGTTCTACGAGCAGCTCGAGGCGCGCCTCGCGCAGGCCTACGGCCTCGCCAGCAAGGCGATCACGCGCAACATGCTCGGCCCCGACGCCGCCGAGGGCGTCGGCGCGTTCATCGAGAAGCGCAAGCCGAACTGGGAATGAGGCGGCGGCGGGGCGGGCGTCAGTCCGCCGTGCCGAGCCGGCGCTGCGCCTCGTCCTCGGTCTCGTAGACCTGCGCGTCCAGCGCGCGGCGCGCGAGCTCGGTGCCGAGCAGGTGGCGCATGAGCCCGCTGTGCGCGTAGCGCGTCACGTTGACGTAGTACCGCTCCGAAACGTACTTCACGGCGTCCATGTAGGCCGGCATCGCGTCGTCGTCGACGCGGAAGCCGTCGTAGTTGACGATCGCGTTGACGCGATGGGCGAGCGGCCCCAGCAGCCGGTCGACCGAGGCCACGATGCGCTCGACGTCGGCGCTGCTGCGCACCCGCATGCCGGCGTAGTTCATGTACACGGTGCTGGTCGCCTCGTCGTAGGTGAGGCGGTCGTCGATCCGCACGTCGAGCAGGCGCTCGCGCAGCTTGAGCGGCGCCGGCCCGAACAGTGCCGGGTCCATCAGGCGCGGGCCCTCGATCGGCGGGACGAACGGCAGGTGCGCGAGCACGTCGCGCTCGAGCTCGACGCCCGGCGCGAGCTCGGTGAGCACGATGCCGCGCGGCCCCAGCCGGAACACGCACCGCTCGGTGACGAACAGCACCGCGCGCCCTTCCGCCGCCGCGAGCTCGCCGTTGAACGTCACCTGCAGGACGCGCTCGACGAACTTGCGGTGCCGTCCCTCCTGCAGGATCGCGAGCCGCCCGTCCTTCACGTCGGTGCGCAAGCCGCCGGCGAGGAAGTTGCCGACGAACACGACCTTGCGGCTGTGCTGCGCGATGTTGATGAAGCCGCCGCACCCGGGCCGGCGATCGCCGAACCGGCTCGCGTTCACGTTGCCGCGCGCATCGCACTCGCCGAAGCCCAGGAAGGCGATGTCGATGCCGCCGCCATCGATGAAGTCGAATTCCGAGGCGTGGTCGATGACCGCCTGGTAGTTGACCGCCGCACCGAAATCGAGCCCGCCCATCGGCACGCCGCCGATGACGCCCGGGTCGACGGTGAGCGTGAGAAGATCGGAGACGCCTTCCTCGCCGGCGACGCGCCCGACGCTGTCGGGCATGCCGATGCCGAGGTTGATCACCGTGTTGGGGGCGAGCTCGAGCGCCGCGCGCCGCGCGATCACCTTGCGATCGTCGAGCGGCAGCGGAGCCAGCGTCGCGAGCGGCACGCGCACCTCGCCGGAGAAGGCCGGGTTGTACGCGGTGCCGTAGGTGTGCATGTGGTTGCCGGGCTGCGCCTGCACGACCGCGTCGACCAGGATGCCCGGCACCTCGACGCGGCGCGCGTCGAGCGAGCCCTCGATGCCGATCCGCTCGACCTGGCACAGCGTCACGCCGCGCGAGTTGCGCGCGGCGATCGCGAGCGCGAGGTTCTCGAGCGTCAGCGTCTCGCGCTCCATCGTCACGTTGCCGTCCGGGTCCGCCGTCGTGCCGCGGATCAGCGCGACGTTGATCGGCAGCGACCGGAAGAACAGGTAGTCCTGCCCGTCGACCGCGACCAGGCGCACCAGCGGCTCGACCGTCGCCGCGTTCATGCGCCCGCCTTCCTGGCGCGGATCGACGAAGGTGCCGAGGCCGACGCGCGTGAGCGTTCCGGGGCGGCCGGCCGCGATGTCGCGGTAGAGGTGCGTGATGACGCCCTCCGGGAAGTTGTACGCCTCGATCCGGCCGGCCGCGATCAGCTGCTCGAGCTTGGGCATCAGGCCGAAATGCCCGCCGATCACGCGGCGCAGCAGCCCTTCGTGCGCCAGGTGGTTGAGGCCGCGCTCGGCGCCGTCGCCCTGTCCGCCCGCGAAGACCAGCGTGAGCCCGCGCGGGCTCCCGGTGGCGAGGAAGCGCCGCTCGAGCGCGACGAACAGTTCGTCCGGCGTGCCGTTGCCGCCGTAGCCGGTGCTCGCGACCACGTCGCCGTCGCGGATCACCGCGACGGCGTCGTCGGCATCGATGACCTTCTTGAGGCGCATGGGACGTCGCGCTCCGCCGGTGAGACGTGCCCGGGGCGAGGGAGGGCGGTCATCTTGCGGCCCGCGCGGGGGGCGCGCAAGCGCGATTGCGGCCGGCCGGCCGCGCAACGACGGTTTGGATCGGCTCGTCCGGAGGCGTATCGTGACGAGCATCGACCGCCCGGCGCGCTGCCGCGGCGGCCGATCCGCCGCCGTTCTTCCTGGAGGTCCGCATGGCCCAGACCGCCGCCCTCGACTGGAAGGCGATCGTCGCCGATCCACGCTTCCAGACCCTGCGCAGCCGCAAGATCCGCTTCCTGTGGGGACTGATGGTGTTCTCGGTCGCCTATTACTTCCTGCTGCCGATCGGCGCCGCGTATTTCCCGGCGCTGTTCGGCATCAGGGTGTGGGGGCCGGTCAACGTGGGGATCCTGTTCGCGCTGTCCGAGTTCGTCGTCGCGTGGGCGATCGCCTGGATCTATGCGCGGCGCGCGAACAACGAGTTCGACGCGATGGCAGCGGAGCTGATCCGCGACGCCGAGAAGATCGGGGGGCGGCGATGAACGCGATGCGTGGGCACGTCCCGGCCGCGACGGCGCTCGCCGTCGTGCTCGCCCTCGCCGCCGCCCCCGCGCTCGCGCAAGGGGCGGTGAGCAAGGAGTGGCAGTGGCTCACCTTCGCCGTCTTCGGCGTGATCATCGCGTTCACGATGGGCGTCACGGTGGTGGCGGCGAAGCGCGTCAAGAGCGCCGCGGACTTCTACACCGCCGGCGGCGGCGTCTCCGGGCTGCAGAACGGCTGGGCGATCGCCGGCGACTACCTGTCGGCGGCGTCGTTCCTCGGCATCGCGGGACTGATCTCGATCTGGGGCTACGACGGCTTCATGTACTCGGTCGGCTGGCTCGTCGCGTACATCACCGTGCTGCTGGTAATAGCGGAGCCCTGTCGCAACATCGGGAAGTTCACGCTCGGGGACATTCTCGCGTTCCGCAACAACCCGAAAGTGGTGCGTACCGCGATGGCGCTCTCCACGATCACCGTGTCCACCTTCTATCTGACTGCGCAAATGGTCGGCGGCGGCGTACTGGTGAAGACGCTGATCGGCATCGACTACGAAATTTCCGTCGCCGCGGTCGGCGTACTGATGCTGGCCTACGTGCTTTTCGGCGGCATGGTTGCAACCACGTGGGTGCAGATCATCAAGGCCGTACTCCTGGTCGTGGCCTCGCTGGTGATGACCGTGTGGG
>DATLIR010000372.1:0-4010 GCA_035539315.1 Casimicrobiaceae bacterium | reverse complement strand
CGGCCGTCCTCGACCGTCACCAGCATGGCGCAGGTGTCGGGGCAATCGTGCGGACAGGCGCCGCGAACGATGCGGCGGCCGCTGCGGCCGGCGTCGGGGGGCATCGGTTTCTCGCGAGGTAGGATCGATTGTAAGCGAGCGCCCCGTCCGTCGTGGGTTACGCTTTGCAGATGCCGAGCATTCGCACTCGTGGCGTGACCTTCGCCGACGGTCGCCGGGTGCCGGCGATCGGGCTGGGCACCTGGCGCATGGGCGAGCAGCCCGGCAGCCGCGACGCCGAGGTCGCGGCGCTGCGTCACGGGTTCGACCGCGGCCTTACCCTCGTCGATACCGCCGAGATGTACGCCGACGGCGGAAGCGAGGAGGTCGTCGGAGCGGCGGTCGCCGGCCAGCGCGACGGGATCTTCGTCGTGTCGAAGGTCTACCCGCACCACGCCGGCCGCCGTTCTGCGATCGAGGCGTGCGAGAGGAGCCTTCGTCGACTCAAGGTCGACCGGCTCGACCTCTACCTGCTTCACTGGCGCGGGGATCTCCCGCTGGCCGAGACCGTGGAGGCGTTCGACCGCCTCAAGCGGGACGGCAAGATCGCGCGCTGGGGCGTGTCCAACTTCGACGTCGACGACCTGGACGAATTGGCCGCGCTGGACTGCGGCAGCGGCTGCGCCGCCAACCAGGTGCTCTTCCACCTGGCCGAGCGCGGCATCGAGCGCGGCGCGCTGCCGCGTTGCCACGACTGGCCGATGCCGGTAATGGCCTACTCGCCGTACGACGAGGGACGGCTGCTCGGGCACCCGGAGCTCACCCGTATCGCGGGCGAGGCCGGGACCAGCGCTGCGACACTCGCACTCGCGTGGCTCGTCTCCCATGACGGCGTCATCGCAATTCCCAAGGCGGCGCGGATCGAGCATGTCGACGCCGCCGCCGCGGCGATCGACTTCGATCTGGGCGACGACCTGGCGCGCGCGCTCGACCGCGCGTTTCCGCCGCCGAAACGGCGGACGCGGCTCGCGATGATTTGACGCGGCGGCGATCGAGGTCGCTGCGCCGGGCGCGAACCGGGCCAACCGCTCGTCGGGTCGTCGGCCCCTCGGCATTTCAAAATCAGGGACTTGGATGTGCGCGCGGGGGGCGGGACGCGCCCGTGGCACGCTTGCTGCTCTTCGGTCGGTGAAGGCAAAAAGACACTGCGAACCCGACAGGAGACCGTTGTGAACTACACGCACTACGACTATCTCGATCTCGCTCCCGGCGCATCGACCGCGCGCATCGAGGCCGCGTACGCGCAGGTGCTCCAGCGCTTCCATTTCGGGCACACCGACGCCGGCCAGGACCTTTCCGGTCTGGTGCGCATGATCCACTCGGCCTATCGCGTGCTCTCCGATCCGGAAGCGCGGCGCGCCTACGACGAGCAGCTCGCCCGCGAAGCGGCGGTCGCCGACGCCGAGCTCAAGGCCGATCTCGACGCCGTGGCCGTCAAGCCCGCGCGACTCGCGCAGGACGTTCCCGCCGCGCTGCGCGTCGCCCTGGCGCAGCTCGCCGCCTGACCGGCGCAATCCTTACGCGGTCGCCGGATTCAGTTTTCTCGACTGCCAACACAGCGATGCGGTCGGCGGCCGTTTTTTCTTCGATGCGCGCGAGGTCACACCGGCTCGCCGAGGGTGCGTTGAACCCTCGGACACGCCGGTTCCGGACGCGCGCCGCGTGCGCGGTCCGCAGGGCCCGCGCAAGGCCGGGATGCCGGATCGCGCGTCCCAGCGCGGCGGGACGGACCGTCGCACGCGGCGCGCGACCGGTACGGCGGCTGCCCGCCGGCTTCGTGCCCCTGCTGCGTCACTGACGAGGGTTTCCGACCGTGGACCGCTGCCTCAACTGCCAGTTCTACGACCGCCACGGCGCCAACGGCGCGGGCGGGAAATCCGCGCACGCCGGCCAGTGCCGGCGCAACGCCCCGCAGCTCTCGCCCGTCAACCCGAAGGCCTACCTGATCGAGGGTGTCTGGCCGACGGTCCGCGACGAGGACTGGTGCGGCGAATTCAAGGTTGCCGCCGGCGCGCGGCGCAGCGACACGCAACGCGCCGACGCCTTGCTGGGCGCCATCAACACCGCGGCGACGTCGTCGGCACCGCCCTCGGTGCCTCGCGTCGGAACGAGCGCGGCCGCTCCGCTGTCGATCGGTCATTTGCGCGGCAACGGCGACTGATGGCATCCCGTCTCCCGCGCTGGCCGGCGAAGGGGTTGAGTCGCGGGAACCGCTGCCGCCTCCCGTAACCGGTGGGTGCGCCGCGTTCACGACGCCCATCCCGTAACCGGCCGCGCTATGAAGCATCGCGCCTCCCGCAACTGACCCGGGGACACGTTGCATCGCGGGCTCATGCCGTGAGCCTGTCGGGCTGGTAGAGTCACCGCAGGCTCCTGACGCCGTCGTCGCGATCGCACGACGGCATTTCCTCGATGCACGACGCGCTTGCGCGCGCGCTCGCCGCCGGCGCGACGGTCGTCACGCCCAACCGGCGCCTCGCGCGCCACCTGATCGACGAGCACGACCGCGCGCAGCGTGCGGCGGGGAAGCTGGCGTGGCCGGCAGCGCGCGCGCTGCCCTGGCAGGCATGGCTGGGTGCGATGCAGGACGAGGCGGCCACCGCGGGAGCACTGCCGCCGCTGGCGCGGTTGTCGGTCCACGGGAGCGCGCTACTGTGGCGCGCGGGCGTGGACGCCGACGTGCCGCCTGTGATCGACGTGGCGGCGCTCGCGGCATCGGCGGCCGAGGCGTGGGAGCACGTCCATGCCTACGGGTCAGGCGGAGAGAGCTGGCGCGGGTGGGCCGGCGGCGATGCCGAGCCGGCGGCTTTCGCCCGCTGGGCCGAGCGCTACCGGGCCGCGCTCGTCGCCCACCGCGCCTCCGACCTGGCCGTCGCGGCCGATCGCATCGCCCACGTCGCGCCGTCGATGCCGTCGTGGCGCGCGCGCCGCATCGTGTTGGCCGGCTTCGTCGAACTGACCCCGCAGCAGAAGCGCCTCGCCGAATCACTCGCGCAAGCCGGCCTGGTCGTCGAGGAGATCGCGACGCTCGACGACGCACGAGCGTCGCCGCGACGGGCGGCATTCGCATCCGCCGATGCCGAGCTCGCCGGCGCGCTCGCGTGGGCGCGTCTCCAGGTCGAGCAGCGCCCCGATGTGCGGGTCGGCATCGTGGTGCCCGACCTCGCTCAGCGCCTCGCGGCGGTGCGCTTGCGCGCCATCGACCTCCTGGGGCTTCCCGACGACGGCGAAGCGAGCGTGCAGGCGTGGAACCTGTCGCTCGGGTCGCCGATCGACGCGGTGCCGCTCGTGGCCACGGCGCTCGATCTCGTCGCGCTCGCGTGGACGTCGCTGCCGCCGGGACGCGCGGCCGCGCTCCTGCGGTCCGCGCACCTTCCCGGCGCGGGCGGCACCGGCCGCCACGCACGTGCGGTCGTCGAGCGTGAATGGCTCGAGGAGGGTGTCGGCACGGTGCGCTCGGGCGACGCCATCGCGGCGCTCGAGCGCCACGGCGATGCGCTGGCGCGACGCTTGGCGGCGCTGCGTGCAGTCGCTTCGCGCCAGCGGCGCGCGACGCGCCACGACTGGATCGACGCCTGGCGCGAAGCGCTCGCGGCCGCGGGCTGGCCCGGGGACGCGGCGCTTCGCAGCGACGACCACCAGGCGATGGGCGCGCTGGACGATCATTTCGCGGCGTTCGCGGCGCTCGACGCGATTGCCGCCGGCCGCGGCCGCGTCGAGCTGTCCGCCGACGAGGCGATCGCCGCGTTCGCGGAAATCTGCGCCGGCGCGCCGTTCCAGCCCGAATCGCCGCCGGCGCCGATCCAGGTCCTCGGGCTTTACGAAGCGATCGGGCTTCCGTTCGACGCGCTGTGGGTCACCGGCATGAACGACCAGACGCTGCCGCGTGCGCCGCGCCCCCACCCGTTGCTCCCGGTGCGGTGGCAGCGCGAGCATGGCGTGCCGCGCAGCGACGCGGCGCGCGAGCTCGC
>DATLIR010000371.1:0-2066 GCA_035539315.1 Casimicrobiaceae bacterium | reverse complement strand
CAGCGAGTAGAACGAGCCGTTGATCTCGATGGTCGAGAGGTGCCGCGACGCGTAGGCGAGCTCGTCGTCCTGCGCGAGGCCGGGCGGATAGAACGCGCCGCGCCACGGCTCGTAGCGCCAGCCGGAGATGCCGATGCGGATGCGTCCGGGCATCGGGTACGCTAGCCCGGCATTCGTGGGGACGGTGTCCGCGCAACACCGAACCGCCGGTCGGCGTCAGTCGCTCAGTCGACCTTCGCGCCGCTCTCCCGGATCACCTTGCCCCACAACGCGATCTCGCTCCTGACGAACGCGCCGAAATGCTCGGGCGTGTCGCCGACCGGCTCGGCGCCTTCGCTCGCCAGCCGCTCGGCCACCGCCGGATCCTTGAGCGCCCTGACCGCGTCGCGGTGGATCTTCGCCACGACGTCCTTCGGCGTCGCCGCCGGCGCGAAAAGCCCGTACCACTGCACGGCGGCGAAGCCCGGGTATCCCGACTCCGCAACCGTCGGCACGTCGGGCAGGATCGAATGGCGCGTCGGCGAGGCGACTGCCAGCGCACGCAGCTTGCCCGACTTGATGTGCTGCATCAGCGGCAGCGCCCCGGTGATCATGAGCCCGATCTGGCCGCCCAGGAGGTCCGCGATCGCGGGGCCGGTGCCTTTGTACGGGACGTGCTGCAGGCTGACGCCGGTGCGCAGCTTGAAGTACTCGGTCGCCAGGTGCGCGGCGCTGCCGTTGCCGCCCGAGCCATAGTCGAGCTTGCCGGGGTTCGCTTTCGCGAGCGCGATGAGGTCGGCCAGCGTGCGGCTCTCCACCGCAGGGCCGACGACCAGCACGTTCGGCACCATGGCGACCAGCGTGATCGGCGCAAAATCGCGGATCGGGTCGTAGGGGAGCGCCTTGTAGAGCGCCGGGTTGGCCGCGAACGTGCCGATGTGGCCCATCACGATCGTGTAGCCGTCCGGCGCGGATTTCGCGACGAGCTCGACACCGACATTGCCGCCGGCGCCGGGCTTGTTCTCGATCACGACCGGCTGGCCCCAGGCCTCGGCGACCTTCTGGCCGATCGCGCGCGCCAGGATGTCGGTGCTGCCGCCGGGCGTGAACGGGACGACGAGGCGGACGGGCCTGGACGGGAAGGTATCCGTGGGACCGGCCGCGTGCGCGGTCCCGATGGCGACGACGAGTGCGAGCGCGGCGGCAGCCGCGGCCGCGCGCCGACTCGGGACAGGACGTCGAGGATCAGGTCGGAACCGGGTCGTGCGCGTCATCGTCGAATCGCTCGATCGCGTGAGGCTAGGTCAGGGTCAGGTTCGCCGGCCGATCCCGCAGCGGGCGCGGAGAGCCCGACCCCGTTCCACCGGAGAGCCGGCGGGCGCCGGCCCTCCGACGATCAAGCCTTGCTGTAGATCTCGGCGCCCTTCTTCACGAACTCGACCGCCTTCGCCTCCATGCCCCGGGCGAGCGCGTCCGCCTCGGCGATCCCCTGCTTCGCGGCGTACTCGCGCACGTCCTGCGTGATCTTCATCGAGCAGAAGTGCGGGCCGCACATCGAGCAGAAGTGCGCGAGCTTGGCGCCGTGCTGCGGCAGCGTCTCGTCGTGGAACTCGCGCGCCTTGTCCGGATCGAGGCCGAGGTTGAACTGGTCCTCCCAGCGGAACTCGAAGCGCGCCTTCGACAGCGCGTTGTCGCGGATCTGCGCGCCCGGATGTCCCTTGGCGAGGTCGGCCGTGTGGGCGGCGACCTTGTACGCCATGATGCCGTCCTTGACGTCGGTCTTGTTGGGGAGCCCCAGGTGCTCCTTCGGCGTCACGTAGCACAGCATGGCGGTGCCGTACCAGCCGATCATCGCGGCGCCGATCGCGCTGGTGATGTGGTCGTACCCGGGCGCGATGTCGGTCGTGAGGGGGCCCAGCGTATAGAACGGCGCCTCGCCGCACAGCCGCAGCTGCTCGTCCATGTTGTGCTTGATCAGGTGCATGGGCACGTGCCCCGGTCCTTCGATCATCACCTGCACGTCGTGCTTCCACGCGACCTGCGTGAGCTCGCCCAGCGTCGCGAGCTCGGCCATCTGCGCCTCGTCG
>DATLIR010000370.1:0-2353 GCA_035539315.1 Casimicrobiaceae bacterium | reverse complement strand
TGGCAGTGCCTCGCGCTGGAAGTCGAGGACATGGACGGCGCGCTGGGAGCGCTCAAGGCGCAGGGTGTCGAGCCGGCCTGGGGCCCGATCAAGCGGCCGGACTATGCGCGCGCCGAGATCCGCGACCCGGACGGCAATCCGATCGAGCTGAGGCAGTGGTATCGGCGCGCGTAGAGGCTAAAGCGCAGCCAGTCGTCGTTCCCGCGAAGGCGGGAACCCATTTTCTGAACTTGGGCCCCCGCCTTCGCGGGGGCGACGGTTTTCCGACCTAGCCGGACCGCACCGCGACGCGCATGCGGCCGATGCGCTCGATCTCGGCTTCGATCGCGTCGCCGGGCTTCACCGGGCCGACGCCGGCGGGCGTGCCGGTCATCAGCACGTCGCCGGGATGCAGGGTGTAGAACTGGCTCGCGTACTCGATCAGGCGCGCTACGCCGGAAATCATGGTGCGCGTGCTGGCGCCCTGGCGCTGCTCGCCGTTCACCCAGCACCTGAGCTCGAGCTTCTGCGGGTCGCCGACCTCGTCGGCGGTGGCGAGGCAGGGGCCAAAGACGGTGTAACTGTCGATCGACTTGCGCAGCGACGGGTGCTCGGTGCCGCGCACCGTCATGTCGAGGCCGACCATGTAGCCCGCGACGTGCTCGAGCGCGCGCGCCGAAGGGATGCGGGTGCCGGCCTTTCCGATCACCGCGCACAGCTCGACTTCCTGGTCGTTGCGGCGCTCGACGAAGCGCTGGGCCACGCCCTGCGAGGGCCCGACGATCGACGAGGTCGCCTTCAGGAACACGCCTTTCTCCTCGAGGGTGCGGTTCACCTGGCGGCCGTGGGCGATGGTCTGGTCGCGCGCCGCTTCCGCGATGTGGTCCTCGTAGTTGGTCCCCGCCACCACCACCTTGCCGGGGTTGGCGACCGGGGCGAGCAGCTCGACCTCGCTCAGCGGCCGCGGCTTGGCGCGGTCGGCGAGCTTCTCGATCTCCAGGCGCAGGTCGCCGAGGCGGGCGACGAGCTGGTCGCCGCTCGGATAGGGCCAGCCATGCTGCGGAAGGTTTTCCGCGATCGCGGACACGTCGTGCACCGCGGCGCCACGGATCACCCCGACCCGGTCGGGCGCATACCGGCAAAGCTTCATGCGCGCGCTAGCGCGAGCGCGCCGCGATCATCTCGTCGATCCAGGCTTGGTCGTCGCTGACCTTCGCCAGCTCGGCGCGCAGCACGGCCTCGCTTTGGTCGACGCTCCGCACCAGGCGCAGGTCGTGCTCGTCGCCGTCGAAGTCCGCGACCACCTCGAGGCGCGTGCCGTTGACCGGGTCGAAGAAGTAGAAGGAGTGGATCGCGGGCTCGATGACCAGCACCGGGCCGCCCACGATCGGCACGCCCGCGGCTTTCACACGCTCGAGCGTCTCGTAGAAGCGCTTCTTCCCGCAGGCGAACGACACGTGCTGCATCGCCCCGATGCGGTCGCGCTCGCTCGCGCCGACGGCGCCCTTCGGATACTCGAAGAACGCGAGCAGGCTGTCGCCGCCCATGTCGAGGAAGAGGTGCGGGATGGCGCGGAACGGCGGCGCGCCCTTGCCGTGGGTGCTGGTGACGTTCGCCGACGTCGTCAGGGCGTGCACCAGCGGCATGCGCAGCACGCGCACGTAGAAGTCGAGCGTGGCGCGCATGTCTTCGGTGACGATGGCGAGGTGATGGATGCCGCGCAGCCCGGCCTTGCCGTTGCCCGCGTCCATTCCGGCGTACGCCGGTTTCATGTCGACTGCGCTGTTCATGGTTCCTCCTAGTCGTCGATCTTAGCGCCGGAAGCCTTGACCGCGCGACCCCAGCGCTCGGCGTCGCGGCCGACGAACTCGCGCGTCTGCGCCAGGCTGAAGCTCTGCGGGATCAGGCCGCGCTTCTCGAGCTGCGCGGCGAACTCGGGCGAGGTCGTGGCCTTGACCACCTCGGCGTTGAGCCGCTCGATGACCGGCCGCGGCGTGGCGGCGGGCGCGGCGAAGCCGTACCAGCCGAGCACTTCGTAGCCGGGGACCGTCTCCGAGACGGTGGGAACGTCCGGATACTCCTTCATGCGCGTGAGGGAGGTGAAGCCGAGCATCCTGACGCGTCCGTCCTTGAGGAACGCGTCCGCCACGCCGATGCCGTTCAGCGAGAAATGCACCTGCCCGGAGGCGAGATCGGGCAGCGCCTGGCCAAAGCCTTTGTACGGCACGTGCGTGAACTCCGCGCCGCCCATCAGGCCGAGCAGCACGCCGCCGAGGTGCGGGCCGGTGCCGATGCCGAGCGAGGCGTAGTTGATCGAGCCGGGCTTCTGCTTTGCCATCGCCACCAGCTCGCCCGCGTTCTTCACCGGCAGGCT
>DATLIR010000369.1:0-4120 GCA_035539315.1 Casimicrobiaceae bacterium | reverse complement strand
TTCGAGACTCGTTTCCCGCTCCAGATTCCCCGAAGGGAGAGCCGCTCGGTAGTCAGGCGCTCTCCCTTTTCGTTTGCCGGGCCGCGCGCCGCGCGGCCCGCGCCGCTCCTGGCGGGGGTCGGAATCGAACCGGCGTAGACGGCTTTGCAGGCCGCTGCATGACCACTCTGCCACCCCGCCAGGAGCGGCGCGGGCTGCGCGGCGCGCGGCCCGGCAAACGAAAAGGGAGAGCGCCTGACTACCGAGCGGCTCTCCCTTCGGGGAATCTGGAGCGGGAAACGAGTCTCGAACTCGCGACCTCAACCTTGGCAAGGTTGCGCTCTACCAACTGAGCTATTCCCGCGTCGAACAGCCTTGAATTATAGCGTATTTTCGGACGCCGTCAAAGCCGGGGCGGCCTGACGCAGCACCGCGGCGATGGCGTCGGCGACGCGGTCGACGTTGCCCTCATTGAGCGCGGCGACGCAGATGCGCCCGGTGTCGATCGCGTACACCGCGTGCTCGGCGCGGAGCCTCTCGACCTGCGGCTTGGTGAGGCCCGAGTACGAGAACATGCCGCGCTGGCGCAGCATGAACGAGAAGTCCTGGTCGGGGACGCGCTGGCGCAGGCGCTCGACCAGGAGCGCGCGCATCGCCTTGATGCGATCGCGCATGCCGCCGAGCTCGCGCTCCCAGGCGGCGCGGAGCTCCGGCGACGTCAGCACCGTGGCGACGATCTTGCCGCCGTGCACCGGCGGCGTCGAGTAATTGGCGCGCACGATGCGCTTCAGCTGCGACAGCGCGCGATTCGTCTCGTCGCGGCTGCCGGTCACCACCGACAGCGCGCCGATGCGCTCGCCGTAGAGCGAGAACGATTTCGAGAACGAGCTCGCGACCAGCAGTGGTCCCGGCGTGTCGGCGAAGCGGCGCAGCACCGTGCCGTCGGCGTCGATGCCTTCGCCGAAGCCCTGGTAGGCCAGGTCGAGGAACGGGATCAGGCCGCGGCGGCGCACCGTCGCGATGATGCGCGCCCACTGGTCCGGCGTCGGGTCGACGCCGGTCGGGTTGTGGCAGCAGGCATGGAGCACGACCACGTGGCCTTCGGGCGCGCCTTCGAGCGCGCGCAGCATGCCGTCGAAGTCGAGGCCGTGCGTGGCAGCGTCGTAATACGAATAGCTGTTGACGGTGAAGCCCGCCGCTTCGAACAGCGCGCGGTGGTTCTCCCACGACGGGTCGCTGATCCATACCTGCGCGCCGGGCGCGAAGCGGCGAAGGAAATCGGCGCCGACGCGCAGCCCGCCCGTGCCGCCCAGCGCCTGCACCGTGCAGGCACGGCCCGACGCGACGATCTCGCTGTCCGCGCCGAACAGCAGCCCTTGCACCGCCTTGTCGTAGGCGGCGAGACCGTCGATCGGCAGGTAGGTGCGCGGCAGCGCTTGCGCCGTCATCTCGGCTTCCGCGCGCTTCACGCAGTCGAGCAGCGGCACCTTGCCGTGCTCGTCCGTGTAGACGCCCACGCCCAGGTTCACCTTGGACGCATTGGCGTCCGCGTTGAACGCCTCGGTGATGCCGAGGATGGGATCGCGTGGCGCCAGGTCGACGGCGCCGAGGAAGGACGGCGGCTGGGGAGCGTTCATCGGAAGCCTCGAGCGAGGGGCTGTTATTCTACCGCGCCCGACCGACCGGCCGGTCGCGGCGCGCTCCTGCGCCGCCATCGTCACCGCTGAAGCGAACGCGCAAGCCGCGCCGACGCGAGGCAGGGCGCGCATGGCACGAGGCGACCGCATCAGCCTAGACGCTCCCAAGTTGCCGCCCACCGCCGCGGTGCGCGTGCTCGCGCGCGTCGGACGCTACCTCGCGCCGTACCGTTGGCGGCTCGTCGTCGCGGGTCTCGCGCTGGTGACGGCGGCGGCGGCGACGCTGGTGCTGGGGCAGGGCGTCAAGATCGTCATCGACCACGGGTTCCTGGCGGGTGATTCCGGCGAGCTCGACCGGACGCTCGCCTGGTCGCTGGTGGTGATCGTGGTGATGGCCGCGGCCACGTACGTCCGGTTCTACAACGTGTCGTGGCTTGGCGAGCGCGTGACCGCCGACCTGCGTCGTGACGTGTTCGACCACCTGCTCGCGTTGCCTCCCGGGTGGTTCGAGGTGACGCGCACCGGCGAGGTGATCTCGCGACTCACCAATGACACGACCATGCTGCAGACCGTCATCGGCAGCTCGGCGTCGCTTGCGTTGCGCAACCTGCTGCTGCTGGTCGGCGGGCTGGTGATGCTCGCCCTCACCAGCCTCAAGCTCACGCTGCTGGTGCTGGTCGGCGTCCCGCTCACGGTCGTGCCGATCCTGCTGTTCGGCCGCCGCGTGCGCCGGCTCGCGCGCGCGAGCCAGGACCGCGTCGGCGACGTCGGCGCCTACGTGGACGAGGCGCTGCACGAGATCCGTACCGTGCAGGCCTACGGGCACGAAGCCGAGGACCGACGTGCGTTCGGAGATCGCGTGCACCGCGCGTTCGACGCGGCGCGCTCGCGCATCAGGCAGCGCGCCGTGCTGGTCGCGACGGTGATCCTGCTCGTGTTCGGCGCGATCGGCATCATCCTGTGGATCGGCGGGCACGACGTGCTCGCCGGCCGGATGAGCGCGGGCGACCTGTCGGCGTTCGTGTTCTACGCGGTGATCGTGGCGACCTCGGTGGCGGCAGTGAGCGAGGTGATCGGCGAGCTGCAGCGCGCGGCCATGAGCTCGAACAGCCGTTCGGTCGCACCGGCCGCGCGATCGGACATCGCCGCGCCGGCGTTACCGGTGCTGCTGCCGGACCCGCCTCGCGGCGAGGTCGCCGTCGAGGCGGTCACGTTCCACTATCCGTCGCGTCCCGATGCCGCCGCGCTCGACGCCTTCACGCTGCGCGTGGCGCCTGGCGAGCGCGTCGCGCTGGTGGGCCCGTCGGGCGCGGGCAAGACCACCGTGTTCCAGCTCCTGCTGCGCTTCTACGATCCGCAGGAGGGGTGTGTGCGCATCGACGGCGTCGACTTGCGCGACGCCGATCCCGCGCAGGTGCGGCGACGAATCGCGGTCGTCCCACAGGATCCGGTGATCTTCGCGGCGAGCGTGCTCGAGAACGTGCGTTACGGCCGTCCCGAGGCGACCGACGCCGAGGTCCGGGCGGCGTGCGAGGCCGCCTACGCGACCGATTTCGTCGAGCGGCTGCCGGATCGCTACGCGAGCTTCCTCGGCGAACGCGGCGTGCGGCTCTCCGGCGGGCAGCGCCAGCGGCTCGCCATCGCGCGCGCGGTCCTCGCCGACCGGCCGGTCCTGTTGCTCGACGAAGCGACCAGCGCGCTCGACGCGGAGAGCGAGCGCATGGTGCAGCTGGCGCTGGAGCGCCTGATGACGCGGCGCACGACGCTGATCATCGCGCACCGGCTGGCGACGGTTCGCCATGCGGATCGTATCGTCGTGATGGACCGCGGCCGCGCGGTCGCCGCCGGCACGCACGACGCGCTGGTGCGCGACAACGCGCTGTACGCGCGGCTCGCGAGCCTGCAGTTCACGTCGGCCGCCGCCTAGCGTTTCGCGCGTCGCGGTTCGCCGGGCCGACCGGCCAGCGGGTGTGGGCGCGGGGCTCCCGTCCGGCGTCGGCCGCCCTTCCGTCGAACGATCGTTCGGTTTAGAATGCCCGGTTCGCCCTCATCGTCCACCGACCATGGTTCTCACCTACCCCGGCAGTCCCTACGAGCTTCACCAGCCGTTCCCGCCCGCGGGCGACCAGCCGGAGGCCATCGACAAGCTGGTCGAGGGCATCGCCGACGGGCTTTCGTTCCAGACGCTGCTCGGCGTCACCGGCTCGGGCAAGACCTTCACGATGGCGAACGTCATCGCGCGCACCGGGCGCCCGGCGCTCGTGCTCGCGCCCAACAAGACGCTCGCCGCGCAGCTGTACTCGGAGTTCCGCGACTACTTCCCGAACAACGCGGTCGAGTATTTCGTCAGCTATTACGACTATTACCAGCCCGAGGCCTACGTCCCGTCGCGCGACCTCTACATCGAGAAGGACAGCTCGATCAACGAGCACATCGAGCAGATGCGGCTCTCGGCGACCAAGGCGATCCTCGAGCGGCGCGACTGCGTGATCGTCGCGACGGTG
>DATLIR010000368.1:0-4588 GCA_035539315.1 Casimicrobiaceae bacterium | reverse complement strand
GTCACCGGCAACGCCGACACGGTGCGTGCGGCCGAGCGCGTGGTACTGCCGGGCCAGGCGGCGATGCCCGACTGCATCCGTTGCATCGACGCGTCGGGCCTGCGCGAGGTGGTCCTCGAGGTCGCCGGCGACCGGCCGTTCCTCGGCATCTGCCTCGGGCTGCAGATGCTGTTCGACATGAGCGAGGAGGGTCCCACGCCCTGCCTGGGCATCCTGGCCGGGACCGTCGACCGGTTTCGCGACGAGGCGATGACGCTGCCCGGCGGCGAGCGCTGCAAGGTCCCGCACATGGGCTGGAGCCCGGTGCGCCAGGTGCGGCCGCACGCCATGTGGAGCGGGATCGCCGACGGCGAGCGCTTCTATTTCGCGCACAGCTACCACCCGGTGCCGGCCGACCCGGCCGTCGTCGCTGGCGTCACCGAGTATCCGGCGCCGTTTACTTGCGCGGTGGCGCGGGCTAATATCTTCGCGACCCAGTTCCATCCGGAAAAGAGCCACCGCGCCGGACTGCAGTTGCTCGCCAACTTCGTCGCCTGGGACGGGCGCGCCTAAAGCGCCTCCCGTCTGCGCCTCGTCCCGCGCCGGTCATGCTGATCATCCCCGCGATCGACATCAAGGACGGACACTGCGTCCGCCTGAAGCAGGGCGACATGCAGTCGGTCACGGTCTTCTCCGAGGACCCCGCCGCGATGGCGCAGCATTGGCTCGAGCAGGGCGCCGAGCGGCTGCACATCGTCGACCTCAACGGCGCGGTCGCCGGGCGGCCCCGCAACGAGCTCGCTATCCGCGAGATCGTGGCCGTCGTCGGCGAGGAGATCCCGGTGCAGCTCGGCGGCGGCATCCGCGACCTCGACACGATCGAGCGCTATCTGGACGACGGCATCACCTACGTCGTGATCGGCACGGCCGCGGTGAAGAACCCGGGCTTCCTGCACGACGCCTGCTACGCGTTCCCCGGCCACATCATCGTCGGGCTCGACGCGCGCGACGGCAAGGTCGCCACCGACGGCTGGTCGAAGATGACCGGTCACGACGTGATCGACCTCGCGCGGAAGTTCGAGGATTACGGCGTCGAGGCGATCGTCTACACCGACATCGGCCGCGACGGCATGCTCACCGGCATCAACGTCGACGCGACCGTGCACCTCGCGCGCGCGATCAAGGTCCCGGTGATCGCGTCCGGCGGCCTCGCGAGCCTCGACAACGTCCGCACCCTCCTGCAGCACGAGACCGACGGCATCGTGGGGGCGATCGCCGGGCGCGCGATCTACGAGGGGACGCTCGACTTCAGGCAGGCCGTCGAGGTGGGGAAATCGGGAAAGGCCTGAAAGCGGCGATGGGCGATAGGCGATAGGACCCCATCGCGTCCGACGTCGCGACGAGGCTGTGGTGTTCCTATCGCCCATCGCCCATCGCCGATCCTTACCTTCCCGTGCTCGCCAAGCGCATCATCCCCTGCCTCGACGTCGCTGCCGGCCGCGTCGTCAAGGGCGTCAACTTCGTCAACCTGCGCGACGCGGGCGACCCGGTGGAGATCGCGCGGCGCTACGACGACGAGGGCGCCGACGAGCTCGCGTTCCTCGACATCCGCGCGAGCATCGAGACGCGGGGCCTGCTCTACGACATGATCGAGGCGGTCGCGGACCAGGTATTCATCCCGCTCACCGTCGGCGGCGGCGTCAACACGATCGACGACATCCGCGCGCTGCTCAACGCGGGCGCCGACAAGGTCAGCATCAACACGGCGGGCGTGAAGCGACCGGCGTTCCTCGCGGAGGCGTCGTCGCATTTCGGCGCGCAGTGCATCGTTGCCGCGATCGACGCGAAGCAGTGCGCGGTCGACCAATGGCAGGTCGTCATCCACGGCGGGCGCACGCCGACCGGGATCGACACGATCGACTGGGCCCGCGAGGTCGCGGCGCTCGGCGCCGGCGAGATCCTGCTCACCAGCATGGACCGCGACGGTGCGCGCTCCGGGTTCGACCTCAAGCTCACGCGCGCGGTATCCGACGCGGTCGACATCCCGGTCATCGCGTCCGGCGGCGTCGGCACGCTCGCTCACCTCGTCGCGGGGATCACCGAAGGCGGCGCCGATGCGGTGCTCGCCGCGTCGATCTTCCACTACGGCGAGTTCTCGATCGCGCAGGCGAAGGCGGTGATGCGGGCGGCGGGGATCGAGGTGCGGTAGGGCGGGGCGATCGGCGATGGGCGATAGGCGATAGGAAGACCGCCGGGCACCTCGATCGGTCCGGTTGTAGACTCCGCGTGAGTTGTGCGCCGCCGTTCCCATCGCCCATCGCCCATCGCCGCCTCAATGTCCTTCCTCGACACCCCACGCTGGAACGCCGACGGCGTCGTCCCCGCCGTCGCGCAGGACGCGGCCAGCGGGCGCGTGCTGACGCTCGCCTGGATGAGCCGCGAATCGCTCGAGCGCACCGCGGCGACGGGCGAGGCGCACTACTGGTCGCGCTCGCGGCAGAAGCTGTGGCGCAAGGGTGAGCGCTCCGGCCACGTGCAGCGCGTGCGCGAGATCCGGCTCGACTGCGACGACGACGCCATCCTGCTCGTCGTCGACCAGGTGGGCGGCATCGCGTGCCACACCGGGCGAGAGCGTTGCTTTCACCAGCGGCTCGAGGGCAGCGCATGGCGCGACGTCGAGCCGGTGCTGCGCGACCCGAAGGCGATCTATGGCGACGACTGACGACGAGAGCGTGCTCGCGCGGCTCGCGGCGACCATTGCGGCGCGGCGCGGCGCCGACCCGGACTCGTCCTATGTCGCGGCGCTGCTGGCGAAGGGCCACGACGCGATTCTCAAGAAGATCGGCGAAGAGGCGACCGAGACGGTGATGGCGTCGAAGGACGGCGCCCCCGCGCGC
This sequence comes from Casimicrobiaceae bacterium, assembly GCA_035539315.1. Classification (GTDB taxonomy): domain Bacteria; phylum Pseudomonadota; class Gammaproteobacteria; order Burkholderiales; family Casimicrobiaceae; genus VBCG01. Next base: position 1,712 of record DATLIR010000368.1, on the reverse strand, counting down.
GTCGCCGCGGAAATGGCCGACCTGTGGTTCCACTGCCTGGTGCTGCTCGCGCACCACGGGCTGGGTCCGCGGGACGTCCTCGCCGAGCTCGCCCGCCGCGAGGGACGTTCCGGCCACGACGAGAAGGCGGCGCGGCGCTAGGCTCCGCGGCGATGGCCATCGTCGGCGGCGCGGTGCGCTACGAGCGAACGCAGGTCGGCGCCCGGATGGCGGCCGCGACGCTGCTGTCCCTCGCGGTCGCGCTGTGGGTGATCCTGCGCATCCTTTCGCGGGCCACGCTCGATTCGGTGCCGTGGATGCCCTACGCGCTGGTCGGCGTGATCGCCCTGGCGTTCCTGCTGGTCGGCTGGATGCGCGTCGTTGTCGACCGCGAGGACGGCCGCGTACGCGTGGTCATGGGGGTCGGGCTCCTGCGCAAGACCCTCGCGATCGCGGACATCCGCCGCGCCGAGATCGTGCGCCCGCGCGTCTGGTGGGGATGGGGTCTCCACTGGACGCCGGCCGGATGGCTATACAATGTGGCCGGTCGCTGGGCGGTCCGGCTGGAACTCGCCTCCGAGCGGCCGGTCATGATCGGTACGGGCGATCCGGAAGGGCTGCTCGATGCCATCGAGTCGGCCCGTGCCGAGAAAGCCCCCGCGAAGCGCTGACCCATGCACGACCCGAACTGCATCTTCTGCAAGATCGTCGCCGGCGAGATTCCGTGCAAGAAGGCGCACGAGGACGGCGAGGTCCTCGCGTTCCACGACATCCGGCCGCAGGCGCCGGTGCACGTGCTGATCGTCCCGAAGAAGCACATCGCGACGCTGTACGATTGCGCCCCGGCCGACGAGAAGGTGCTGGGCCGGATGCTCGCGCTGGCGCCGGCCGTCGCGCGCGCGCTGGGCGCGAACGACGGCTTCCGGACGATCGTCAACACCGGGCGCGTCGGGCGCCAGGAAGTGCAGCACATCCACATTCACGTGCTCAGCGGGCCGGACTCGATGGGGCCGATGCTCGCGCGCAAGGATTCCTGAGGAGAAGGTCATGGGCAGTCTCTCGATCTGGCATTGGCTGATCGTGCTCCTGGTGGTGGTGCTGATCTTCGGCACCAAGAAGCTGCGCAACATCGGGCAGGACCTGGGCGGCGCGGTGAAGGGCTTCAAGGAAGGCGTCAAGGGGGCCGGCGACGAGGCCGACGCGGCGAAGGCCGCGGGGGCCGAGGCCGCCACGCAGGCCAAGGTGGGCGCCCACACGATCGAAGGCGAGGTCCGCAAGGAAACCTCGGCCAAGTCCTGACGGGCGGCGCACCGCGCGCCGACGCGGCGTTACGCGTCGACGTGGGCCGCGACGCTCGCGTCGCGCCGCATCGCGTTCCACGGCCGACGGCGAAACGGCTCCACCATGTTCGACATCGGCTTCTCCGAAATCGTCGTCATCGCCGTCGTGGCGCTGATCGTGCTCGGCCCCGAGCGGCTGCCGCGCGCGGCGCGCACGATGGGCCACCTGTTCGGGCGGCTGCAGCGCTACGTCAACGACGTCAAGGCCGACATCAACCGCGAGATGGAGCTCGAGGAGCTGCGCAAGATCCAGCGCGAGGTCAAGTCGGCGGCGCAGGACCTCGAGCAGTCGGTGAGCTCGGTGGCGCGCGATGTCGAAGGCGGCATGCGAGACGTGGAGACGCAGCTCAACGCCGCCGGGCAGGAGGCTGCGCCGCCGGTGACCGCGTCCGA
>DATLIR010000367.1:0-21473 GCA_035539315.1 Casimicrobiaceae bacterium | reverse complement strand
AGGAGGTCGCGCAGCGACTCCTTGGCGACCGAAAGCGAGATCTCCTGGCCGTGGAAGTTCGCGTACGCGACGATGCGCTTCAGCGCGCCCTCGAGCTCGCGCACGTTGCTGCGGATGTGCTTGGCGACGAAGAACGCGACCTGCTCGTCGAGCCGCACGCGCGTCTGCTGCGCCTTGGCGAGCAGGATCGCCACGCGCATCTCGTGCTCGGGGGGCTCGAGCGCAACGGTCAGTCCCCAGCCGAAGCGCGAGATCAGCCGCTCCTCGATGCCGGCGATCTCCTTGGGATAGGTGTCGCAGGTGATGACCACCTGCTTGTGCGCCTCGATCAGCGTGTTGAACAGGTAGAAGAACTCCTCCTGCGTGCGGCTCTTCCCGCCGAAGAACTGGATGTCGTCGATCAGGAGCAGGTCGAGCGAGCGGTAGTAGCGCTTGAACTCGTCGAACGCCTTGTGCTGGTAGGCGCGCACCACGTCGGACACGTAGGTCTCGGCGTGGATGTACCGGATGCGCGCCGACGGGTCGCGCTTCAGGATGTCGTGGCCGATCGCCTGGATCAGGTGCGTCTTGCCGAGCCCCACGCCGCCGTAGACGAACAGCGGGTTGTACGAGGTCGGGTGCTCGGCCACCTGCAGCCCGGCGGCCCGCGCGAGCTGGTTCGCCTTGCCGGTGACGAACGACTCGAACGTGAACGTGCCGTTGAGGCTGGTCGGCTCCACGCGCCGGGGGACCGCATGCGAGGCGCGCGGGGCTTCGGTGGGACGCGACTCGGACGGGGAAGGCGGCACCGCATCGAACGGCGCGGCCTCGGCTTCCGCGGCCTCGTAGGCCGGCGCGGCCGAGCGAGGCGGCAGGTCGGTCTCCGGGGAGGTGCCCGCAGGAGCCGCTTCGGCGACCGCGTACTCGATGGCGAGCGGCGAGCCGGCCGCCTCGCGGGCGAGCGCGGCGATGCGGCTGCCGAAGCGGTCCTTGACCCACTGGAGCACGAAGCGGTTCGGGGCGCGGAGCCTGAGGCTCCCGTCGCCCGGCTCGACCGCGAGCGGGCGGATCCAGGTCGCGAACTGCTGGGGCGTGAGTTCGCGCTCGAAGACGGACAGGCACGCCGTCCACGCGGGCGGCGTCGGGGTGGATGCTGACATCGTGCGGTCTGGGTTGGGCGGCCGTTCTTGTGCCTGGTGACGCTCGAGGCGGCCTTGCCTGAAAACGGACGGGCGCCCCGCCGGAAGTCCTCGACCTCGGGCGGGGCGCCCGCGGTTATGCACATTCTAAGCGCCGGTTCGGCAGTTATCCACAGCGCGTTGCGACGCGCGGAGGCGGCGGAGGCGCCCCGGACGCTGGCACGCACGCACCGTGAAAGTGATTGCTCGCGTCGAGGGGCGCAGGTGGCTCGCATCCGGGCCTTCCTTGACAGGACCACCGTCAACGCGTTCTAATACAAGGCTTTTCCCTCGCATCGACTTTCCGGACGACTCGGCCATGAAGCGCACCTTCCAACCCTCGAAGATCCGCCGCTCGCGGACCCACGGCTTTCGGGCCCGCATGAAGACCGTCGGCGGTCGCAAGGTGCTCTCGGCGCGCCGCGCCAAGGGCCGCGTCCGGCTGTCCGCCTGACCGTCACTCCCGCGTCGTCCCCGCCGCCCCGCCACGCCGAGCGCGCCCATCGCCTGACCGGCATCGGGACGTTCGACGCGCTGTTCCGCGCCGGACGCCGCCGCCAGGGACGCTGGATCGAGCTCGTGGTCGCGCCTGCAGCGCGCTCCCCCGGACGCACCGGCCTGGTGGTCGGTCGCAAGGTCCTGCCGCGCGCGGTGGACCGCAACCGGTTCAAGCGCAAGCTCCGCGAGTCGCTGCGCCGGGCCCGCCCGGCGATCGAGGCGTTCGACCTGATCGTGCGGCTCAAGCGCGCGGCACCCGGGTCCGAGCTGGCCGCCGCCGTCGAGGAAGCCGAAGGGATGATCGCGTTGGTCTGCTCAACGTCGCCGCCGCCGGCGCCCGAACTATGAAGCAAGTGCTCACTGCCGCCATTCGCGGCTACCAATACGTGATTCGACCGCTCATCGGCGCGAATTGCCGGTTCTACCCGAGCTGCTCTGATTACGCGCGCGAGGCGATCGAGCGCCACGGCGCGGCGCGGGGCAGCTGGCTCGCGGCACGGCGCGTCTGCCGCTGCCATCCCTACCATCCGGGCGGCTACGACCCCGTCCCCTGATCCGACCCGGGCGCCCACGCCCGGGCACGCCGCTGCCGCCGATGGATACGCAACGCCTGATCCTGCTGGTCATCTTCAGCTTCTCGCTCGTCATGCTGTGGGAGGCGTGGAACCGCGACCACCGGCCGCCCGCCCCGCCCGTTCCCACGACGGCTGCGCCGGCCCCCGCGAAGCCAGCCGACGTGCCGAGCGCGCCGACCTCGGCGGGTCCTGCCGCGGTGCCCGGGGCAGCGCCCGGCGCCACCCCGGCCGGCGTCCCGCCCACCGGCACGTCGAGCCCTGCCACGACGGCGCCGCCGGTCGTCGTCAAGACCGACCTCTACACCGCGGAGATCGACCCGGTGGGCGGCGTGATCGCGCAGGTCGCGCTGGCGCAGCATCGCGACGCGTTCGACAAGACCAAGCCCTACCTCGCGCTCCAGCGCAACGCCGAGCGAACCTTCGTCGCGCAGGCGGGCCTGCTCGGCGACGGGATGCCCAACCACCGCTCGCCCTACGAGGTGCTGCCCGGACCGCGCGAGCTCGCGCCCGGCGCCGAGGCCCTCGCCGTGAAGCTCGCCGCGACCGCCGCCAACGGCGACAAGGTCGTGCAGACGCTCACCTTCCACCGCGGCAGCTACCTGATCGACGCCACGTTCGAGGTGACCAATGCGACCGGCGCGCCCGTGTCGCCGTACGCGTATTTCCAGCTGACGCGCGACACCAAGCTCGCGGTGCCGCAGAACTCGATGGCGCCGGCCGCCTACGTCGGGCCGGTCGTCTACAACGCAACCGACCACTTCAAGAAGGTCGAGCCCGCCGAGATCGACAAGCTCGCCGCGGATCCGACGCGCAAGGTGCCGTACGCGAAGACGACCGACAACGGCTGGGTCGGCATGCTCGAGCACTACTTCGTCGCGGCGTGGCTGCCGTCCGACACGGCGAAGACGACGCGCGAGTTCTACACGCGGAAGCTCGACGGAGGCCTCTACGCGGCCGGCGTGATCGTGCCGCTCGGCACCGCGGCCCCCGGGGCGAGCGTGCGCACGACGGTGCCGCTGTATGTCGGGCCGCAGGACCAGGACGTGCTCAAGCAGGTCGCCCCCGGGCTCGATCTCTCGGTCGACTACGGCATCTTCACGGTCATCGCCGCGCCGCTGTTCTGGCTGCTCAAATGGCTGCACGGCCTCATCGGCAACTGGGGCTGGGCGATCGTCGTGATGACCATCCTCATCAAGGCGGCGTTCTACCCGCTCAACGCCGCTGCCGCGCGCTCGATGGGCAAGATGAAGCTGGTCGCGCCGAAGCTTAAGTCGCTGCAGGAGCAGTACAAGGACGACAAGCAGGCGCTCCAGATGAAGATGATGGAGCTCTACCGCCAGGAGAAGATCAATCCGCTCGGCGGCTGCCTGCCGATCCTCGTGCAGATCCCGGTGTTCATCGCGCTCTACTGGGTGCTGCTCTCGGCGGTCGAGCTGCGCCATGCGCCGTGGATCGGCTGGATCCAGGACCTCTCGGCGCCGGATCCCTGGTACATCCTCCCGGTCGTCTACGCGATCACGGCATGGCTCCAGGTCAAGCTGTCGCCGACGCCGATCACCGACCCGGTGCAGGCGAAGGTGTTCCAGATCATGCCGATCGCGTTCTCGGTGCTGTTCGTGTTCTTCCCGTCCGGGCTGGTGCTCTACTGGCTGGTGAACAACGTCCTGCAGATCGCGCAGCAGTGGCAGGTGAACCGGATGCTCGAGAAGGAGCAGGCGCTCGCACTCGCGAAGCGGCGCTGACGGAGGCGGGGGTCAGACGACGCGGCGCGCCGCCGCAACGGCGGCGTCGAGCACCGCGGCATCGACCGCCGGCGCGGGCGTGCTGGCCCGCGCCATGCGGATCTCCGGACCTGCGGCACTTGCGGTTAGCGGGCCGTAGATCACGCTGAGCTCGGCGAGCCCGCTCTTCCAGGCGCGCTCGAGGTCGCGTTCGGCGGACGCCACGGTCGCGTCGTCGTCGTCGGCGAGTCGCTTGATGCCGTAAGCACGGTTGCGTCCGTTGGACTTGGCGAGGTAGAGCGCCATGTCGACGAGTCCGATCGCCCGATCCCACGTAAGCGGCACGCTCGCCGGCGGCAGCGGCATCGGCGCGTAGCCGATCGAGACGGTCGTGCGGATCACCTTGTCGTTCAGCACGATGGGCTCGGCCGAGACCGCGCGCAAAATGCGGGCGGCGATCTCGTCGACCCGGTCCGGCGTCGCGTTCGCGAGCACCAAGAACTCCTCGCCGCCCCAGCGGACGATCGTGTCGGTGTCGCGCAGCGTGTTGCGCAGGCGCTCGGCCACCGCCACCAGCACGGCGTCGCCGAGCGCGTGGCCATGCCGATCGTTCGTCTCCTTGAAGTGGTCGAGGTCGATCAGGAGAAGCGCCCGCGCCGTCGACGGGTCGTCGCGCCGGCCGCGGGTCGACGCTTCCACCTCGCCTGCGAGGAAGCTCTGGAAGTAGCGCCGGTTGTAGAGCGCGGTCAGCGGGTCGCGGCTCGACAGCACCGAGAGCTCGGCATTCTTCTGCGCGAGCAGCGCGCTCGATACGCGCAGCTTGCGGTAGAGCGCCGCGACCACGGCGAACGAGAGCGCGAACACCGCGGCGAGCATCCACCAGATGCGCTGGCGGAACGCCTGGTTCGCGAGCTCCGCCGTCTTGACGCCGTTCTCGCGGTTCAAAAGATCGATCTCGCGGCGGCGCTTCTCGCTCTCGTACTTCTCCTGCACCTCGAGCAGCACGCGCTGGCGCGTCTGCAGCGCGATCTCGTCCTGCAGCGACCGCTGGCGGTGGAACAGCGCGAGCGCGGCCTTGTAGTCGCCGAGCTGCTCGAGGCTGCGGCCGTACTCGCCGGCGAGCTCGGCGATCTCCGCCGTGGCGCCGGTCCGCTCGTACTCGGCCATCGCCTCGTCGGCGTAACGCTTGCCTTCGGCCGCGCGCCCGAGGCCGATGTACGCGAAGCCGAGATTCGCCTTGCTGGTCGCGACCAGGCCGCTGTCGGCGAGCGACTGCGCCAGCGCGAGCGCACCGCGCGAGAGCTCGAGCGCCTCGGCGAACTGCCTGCGGCGCAATCGGATGTCGGCGAGGTTGATCAACGCCTTGGCCTCCGCGGTGCGCGACTGCGAGGCACGCGCGATCGCCAGCGCTTCCTGCATGGCCGTCAGCTCGCGTCCGGGCCGATCCAGGAGCTCCATCACGGCGGATTCGGCGGTCAGCGCGTTCGCCATCGCGAACGCGTTCTTCGCCGCCTCCGCGAACCGGAAGGCGGCGAGGCTCGCGGCGAGCGCCTCGGGCGCGTTCTTCAGGTCGCGGTGGAGCACCGACAGCTGGTAGAGCGCGCACGAGCGGCGGAACGGGTTGTCGACCGCTTCGGCGAGCGACAGCGCTTCCTGCAGGCTCGCGAGCGCCTCCTCCGGCTGGCCGCGCGTCCGCGATGCGATCCCGTGGGCGAGGGCGGCCCAGTACTTGAGGTGCGGGTTCGCGAGGCCGGTCGCGAGCGTCCGCGCCTCGTCGAGATTCGCGATCGACTTCGAGGCGTGGCCGACCGCGACCTCGATCGCGCTCTGGACGATGAGCCCCGCGACGCGGGCGGACGCCCCGCCGGGGGTATCGGCTTCCACGGCGAGCCGCTCGGCGAGCGCGGCGGCAGCCGCGAGCTGTCCGGTCTGCACCCGGGCCTGCCCGTCGAGCACTTGCACGGTCCAGCGCTCCTCGACAGGGGCGGCGCCGACCAGCGGCGCAAGGTCGGCCAGCGCCGCCGCGGCGCGATCCGGGTGCCCGGGCAGATCGCGCTCGATGGCAAGCGCTCGCTCCATCACCGGGGAGATGGGGTCGTGCCGGACGGCCGCCGCCTGGCCCGGCGACGTGTGGAGCGCCCGGGGCGGGCGCGGGTCCGGCAGGCCCTGGGCAAGCGCCCCGGTCGCCGCGAGCAGCGCCGCGCAGGCGACGGCCCGCGTCAGGCATCGTCGCGGCGCGGCACGCGCGGGGGTGGCCGCGAGGCAGGGAAGAGCCGAAGCCGGCACGGGAGGGGTGGGGGGAGGAGTGCGGGCTCAGGGCCGCGGGACCGGGCGATCGTGCGGATCGAGCAATCGCCATGCCTCTCGTGCATCGCCGGCCGCGAGCGCGTCCGCGCGGACATCAGGACCATGCGCTCCATGATCGACGCGCGGTTCGGCAGCTCATCGGCGCCGACCCGGGCGGTCAGGCCGACGTCGCGAGCGCGCGCGTGCTGTTGCTAAGCTTGGCCACGTGAGCGCCGCCCGCCCGACCCCGCCGCCCGATACGATCGTCGCGATCGCCACGCCGCCGGGTCGCGGCGGCATCGGCATCGTGCGCGTCTCGGGGAACGCCGCGTCGGTCGCGTCGATCGCGTGCGGCGTCGCCGGCATCGCGCTCACGCCACGGGAGGCCGCGTTCGTCACGTTCCGCGGGGAGCGCGGCGAGCCGATCGACCAGGGCCTCGCGCTCGCGTTCGCCGCGCCGGCGTCGTACACGGGCGAGGCGGTGGTCGAGTTCCACGGCCACGGCAGCCCCGCGGCGCTGCGCCTCGTGGTCGCACGCTGCCTCGCGCTCGGCGCGCGGCTCGCCGAGCCGGGCGAGTTCACCAAGCGCGCGTTCCTCAATGGCAAGCTGGACCTCGCGCAAGCGGAGGCCGTCGCCGACCTGATCGATGCGGCGAGCGCGACCGCCGCCCGCGCGGCGGCGCGCAGCCTCGCCGGAGCGTTCTCGCGCGAAGTGCAGGGCATCGTCGACGCGGTGATCGAGCTTCGCACGGTCACCGAGGCGAGCCTCGACTTCCCCGACGAGGACCTCGAGTTCGTGCGCGCCTCCGATGCGGCGCACAAGCTCGCGAGGGTGCGTAGCGACGCCGCGCGCCTCCTCGCGCGTGCCGCGACCGGCGCGCGGCTCGCCACGGGACTCGTCGTCGTGCTGGTCGGGCAGCCCAACGTGGGCAAGTCGAGCCTGATGAATCGCCTCGCGCGGGACGACGTCGCGATCGTCACCGACGTCCCGGGCACGACGCGCGACCTGGTCGAGCGCGCGGTCGAGATCGGCGGCATCCCGCTCACGGCGATCGATACCGCCGGGTTGCGCGACAGCGACGACACGGTGGAGCGGATCGGCATCGAGCGCGCCTGGGCCGCGGTCGAGCGCGCCGACCTGGCGCTCGTGCTGGTCGACGCGCGCGAATCCGGCGACGGCGTCACGGGCGCGGACCGCGCGATCCTCGCGCGGCTGCCCGCCGCGCTGCCGCGCATCGTCGTGCACAACAAGACGGATCTGGCCGGCCGCGCGGGGGGAACCGAGCTGCGCGGCGGCGTCGCCCACGTATGGCTGTCGGCGCTCGACGGCCGCGGCGTCGGGGCGCTCGAGCGCGAGGTGCTGGCGATCGCGGGCGTCGAAAGCGCGGGCGAGGACGCGTTCGTCGCGCGCGCGCGTCACCTTGCGGCGTTGCGCGCCGCCGGCGCGCATCTCGCGGCGGCGGCCGCCCACCTGGCGGCACCGTCGCCGCCGCTCGAGCTCTACGCCGAGGAGCTGCGCGAAGCGCAGAACGCGCTGGCGTCGATCACCGGCGCCTTTGGCGCGGACGACCTGCTCGGCGTGATCTTCTCGCGCTTTTGCATCGGCAAGTGACATGAATCCGACCGCATTGCGCCAGGGCGCGGTGGCCCGAAGCGATTCCCGGGTTTCCTCCGACTGCCCAGCCAGCGCGGTTCGCGGTATCGTGGCGGCAAATGCGTGCGTGCGGCCGCTGCCGCCGGGCGTCCTACGCCTACGAGGCACGCCGATCCCCAGGAGGCCTTCCCCATGCGATTTCCCCGCCACGCTCTCGTCGCGCTCGCCGCGCTCGCCGTCGCGTTGCCCGCGCAGGCGATCGACCAGCTCAAGGTGATGATCCCTGCCGGGCCCGGCGGCGGCTTCGACCAGACCGGACGCAACCTCGGCGCTGCGATGCAGGCGGCAGGGTCGGTCAAGAGCATCCAGTACGACAACAAGGGTGGCGCGGGCGGCGCGATCGGCCTCGCGCAGTTCATCACGACCAGCAAGGGCGACCCGAACGCGCTGTTCGTCACCGGGATGGTGACGGTCGGCGCGACGCACCTCAACAAGAGCCCGGTGACGCTCGCGAACCTCACGCCGGTCGCGCGGCTGACGGCCGAGTCCGAGGCGATCATCGTGCCGGCCGCCTCGCCGATCAAGAACGCGAAGGACCTGGTCGCCGCGATGAAGGCGAACCCGGGCGCGGTGAGCTTCTCGGGCGGATCCGCGGGCGGCACCGACCACATCCTCGCGGGGCTCATCGCCAAGGAATCGGGCGTCGATCCGGGCAAGGTCAACTACGTGCCGTTCACGAGCGGCGCCGAAGCGGTCGCCGCGGTGCTCGGCGGCCAGGTGTCGGCCGGCATCTCCGGCTACGGCGAGTTCGCCCAGCACATCAAGGCCGGGCGCGTGCGCGCCATCGCGGTCTCCTCGGGCGAGCGCGTGGCCGGCGTCGACGTCCCGACGCTGAAGGAGCAGGGAGTCAACGTCGAGCTGGTCAACTGGCGCGGCGTGTTCGGTGCGCCGGGGATCACCGCCGAGCAGCAGAAGGCGCTGCTCGCCGCCGTCGAGGCGGGCGTCAGGCACGAGAAGTGGAAGGAGACGCTCGCGAAGCTCGACTGGACGCCCTACCTCCTGACCGGCGACGCGTTCAAGACCTTCGTCGAAACCGACAGCAAGCGCATCGCGGCGATCCTCGACAGCCTGAACCTCGGCGCCAAGAAATAGCGCGGCGAGCGATGGGCGGCGTGCGCGACCGGGGCGGGCTCGCGATCTCGGTCGCGGTCGTCGCGCTGGCGCTGTTCGTCTTCGTCGAGCTTCCGTCGATCCCGGCCGACGGCGGCTACTCGGCCGTCGGCCCGCGCTTCGCGCCGATGCTGGTCGGCATCGGGCTCTTGGTCATCGGGCTCCTGCTCCTGCGCCAGGCGCTGGCGGGCGGCTGGCGCGATATGCCGCCGCCCCCGGACGAGCCGCTGCACGTGCCCTCCTTCGGCTGGATCGCCGGCGGCCTCGCCGTGCAGATGGCGATCATCGCGCTCGTCGGCTTCACGATCGCCTCGACGCTCCTGTTCGTGGCGGTGGCGCGCGGCTTCGGCAGCCGCAGGCTCGCGCACGACGCGATCGTCGGGGCCGTGCTCGCCGCGGCGGTGTTCCTGTTCTTCACCCGCGTGCTCGGGCTCTCGCTGCCCGCGAGCCCGCTCGGCGTCATCTAGGGGCCGCGCGTGGGCGGGCTCGAAGGCCTGGCGAGCGGCTTCGCGATCGCGCTCACCGCGACCAACATCCTGTGGGCATTCATCGGCTGCCTGCTCGGCACCGCGGTCGGCGTGCTGCCCGGCGTGGGCCCGGCGGTGACGATCGCGCTGCTCTTGCCGCTCACCACGCAGCTCGAGCCGACCTCGGCGCTCATCATGTTCTGCGGCGTCTACTACGGCGCGATGTACGGCGGCTCGACCACGTCGATCCTGCTCAACACGCCGGGCGAGTCCGCGTCCATCGCGACTTCGCTGGAAGGCAACGCGATGGCGAAACGCGGGCGCGCCGGCGCGGCGCTCGCGACCGCGGCGATCGGCTCGTTCGTCGCCGGCACGATCGCGACGGTCCTGGTGACGCTGGTCGCGCCGCCGGTGGCCGAGTGGGGGCTGTCGTTCGGGCCGGCCGAGAAGTTCTCGCTGATCCTGCTCGCCTTCATGACCATCTCGGCCGTGCTCGGCACCTCGGCGCTGCGCGGCTTCGCGAGCCTGTTCCTCGGACTGTTCATCGGGCTCATCGGCACCGACGCGCTGTCCGGGCAGATCCGCTTCGCGATGGGCATCCAGGAGCTGTACGACGGCATCGACGTCGTGGTCGTCGCGGTCGGCCTGTTCGCGATCGGCGAGACGCTCTATGTCGCGAGCCACGAGCGCCGCGTGGTCGAGACGGTCGAGCGCATCAAGGGCTCGCTGTGGATGAGCAGCGCGGACTTCCGCCGCTCGATCGGACCGTGGCTGCGCGGCACGGCGATCGGGTTCCCTTTCGGCACGATGCCCGCCGGGGGCGCCGAGATCCCCACCTTCCTTTCCTACGCGACCGAGAAGCGCCTCAACAAGGGTCCCGACAAGTTCGGCGAAGGCGCGATCGAAGGTGTCGCCGGCCCGGAAGCCGCCAACAACGCGTCGGTCACCGCCGCGCTGATCCCGCTCCTCACGCTCGGCCTGCCGACCTCGGCGACCGCCGCGATCATCCTCACCGGCTTCCAGCAGTACGGCATCCAGCCCGGGCCGCTCTTGTTCACGACGCAGGCCGACCTCGTGTGGGCGCTGATCGCGAGCCTCTACCTCGGCAACGTCATGCTGCTGGTGCTGAACCTGCCGATGGCGGGCGTGTGGGCGCGGCTGCTCACGATCCCGCGCCCGATGCTCTACGCGGGCATCGTCGTGTTCGCGACGATCTCGGCGTACGGCATGCGCAACTCGTGGTTCGATCTCTTCCTGCTCGCGTTCTTCGGCCTGGTCGGCTACGTGATGAAGCGCTTCGACGTCCCGGTCGCGCCGTGCCTGGTCGGCATGATCCTCGGCCCGCGCGCCGACACCGAGCTGCGCCGCGCGCTGCAGATCAGCCAGAGCGACTTCTCGGTATTCCTCACCCGGCCGATCTCGGCTGCGCTCCTCGCCGTCGCCGTTGCGCTCGTCGTGGTGCCGGCGGCCATGCGCTGGCGGGACCGGCGGCGCGCGCGCGCGCAGGTCACGCTCGGCTGACGATGCCGCGGGTCGAGCGGCGCGCGCGCGTCGGCCGCTGGGCGCTCGCGCTCCTGGTCGCGCTGGCGGCCGGCACGCTGTGCGCGGCGCTGCGCACGCCGATCCCGTGGATGCTGGGCCCGCTGTTCTCGATCGCGCTCCTGCGCGTCACCGGTGCGCCCGTCGACGCGCCACTGCCGGCGCGTTACGTCGGGCAGTGGATCATCGGCACCTCGCTCGGGCTGTACTTCACTCCCTACGTCGTGCACGAGGTTGCCGGGCTGTGGTACCTGCTCGTCGCCGGCGCGGTGTTCGCGATCGCGCTGGGTTACGTGTCGGGCATCGCGCTCGCGCGCATGACCGGCCTCGACAAGACCACCGGCATCTTCGCGAGCGTGCCCGGCGGCGCCGCCGAGATGGCGACGCTGGGCGAGCGCTTCGGCGGGCGGATGGACAGCATCGCGGCGGCGCAGAGCCTGCGCATCCTGATCGTCGTCGCGATCGTGCCGGCGGCGATCACCGCGCTCGGCGTGCACGGCAGCGATCCGTACGTGCAGGGCGCGAAGGCGTTCGACGCCGGCGGCTTCGCGCTCTTGATGGCCGCGACGCTCGCCGGCGGCTTCGCGTTCCAGGCGATCGGGCTGCCCAACGCCTTCGTGCTGGGCTCGCTCGCGGTGGCGATCCCGCTGACCGCGCTCACCATCGACCTGTCGGCGATGCCGTCGCTCGCGTCGAACGCCGGGCAGCTGCTGCTCGGGTGCGCGCTGGGCGCGCGCTTCCGGCCCGACTTCCTGCGGGGCGCCCATCGCTTCGTGGGGGCGGTGGTGGCCACCGTGTTGCTGTCCATCGTGCTGTCGGCGGCGTTCGGCGTGGGGCTCGCCTGGGCGACCGGGCAGCACCCTGCGACGCTGGTGCTCGGCAACGCCCCGGGCGGCATCGCCGAGATGTGCATCACGGCGAAGGTGCTGCAGCTCGGCGTGCCGGTGGTGACGGCGTTCCACGTCACCCGGCTGGTCGTGCTGCTGCTCGCCACGCCGCTGGTGTTCGTGCGCGTTCGGCGGTGGTACCGTGCGCGCGGCAAGCGGGGACCGTCATGACCTGGAGCCCTCAGCGCTACCTCGAGTTCGCCGACCTGCGGCTGCGGCCCGCGGTCGACCTGCTTGCGCGCGTGCCCGCGCGAGCCCCGTCCATGGTCGCCGACCTGGGGTGCGGCGCCGGCAACGTCACGCGGCTCCTGGCCGAGCGCTGGCCCGAGGCGGACATCGTCGGCGTCGACAGCTCGCCCACGATGCTGGCGCGCGCGCGCGTCGCGCTGGCCGACGCGCCGCGCGTGCGCTTCGAGGAGCGCGACCTCGCGACGTGGGCGCCTTCGGCGCCGGTCGACGTCGTCTACAGCAACGCGGCGCTGCACTGGCTCGACGACCACGCGACGCTGATCCCGCGCCTGGCGGGGACGCTCGCGCAAGGCGGCGCGCTCGCGATCCAGATGCCGAGCAACTTCGGCACGCCGTCGCATGCAACCATCGCCGCGCTCGCGCGAAGCGAGCGCTGGCGCGGCCGCGTCGGCGACCTCGTGCGCGACGAGCCGGTGGCCCCGCCCGAGCAGTACCTGCGCTGGCTCGCGCCGCGCTGCGCGAGCGTCGACGTGTGGGAGACCGTGTACCTGCAGCGCCTCGCAGCGCGCGACGACGGCGAGCACCCGGTCGTCGCGTTCGTGTCGGACCTGGCTCGTTCCATATCTGGCGCGTCTCGAGGGCGACCGGGACGCCCGCGAAGCGTTCCTCGCCGACTATCGCGAGCGCATCACGCGCGCCTTTCCAGCGGAGAGCGACGGCGCGACGCTCTTTCCGTTCCGGCGGGTGTTCATCGTCGCGACGCGCTGAGCGCGACCGCGACGCGGATTGGTCAGGCCACCTGTCCGCCTCCGCGCGACGCTGCGACGTCACGTCAGCGTGCTAGATTCGCAGGGTTCTCGCGCCGCTGCGTCCCCGCGGGCGAGGCCATCCCGCCCGAGGCTTCCGTTCGATGAACCATCCCGAATCCGTCACGACGCTCGCCGCGTCGGTCGCCGCGCCGGCCTGGGTGCGCCACCCGCGCCTCCTGGGCTGGGTGCGCGAGATCGCCGCGCGGACGCGGCCCGCGCGCATCGTGTGGTGCGACGGCAGCGAGGCGGAGTACGACGCCTTGTGCGACGGGATGGTCGCATCGGGAATGCTCACGCGTCTCAGTCCGGCGAAACGTCCGCACAGCTTCCTCGCGCGCTCGGCCGCATCCGACGTCGCACGCGTCGAGGATCGCACATTCATCTGCAGCGAGCGCGAGGAGGATGCCGGGCCGACCAACAACTGGCGCGCTCCGCGCGAGATGCACGCGACGCTCGACGGACTGTTCAACGGCGCGATGCGCGGGCGCACGCTCTACGTGGTGCCGTTCTCGATGGGGCCGATCGGCAGCCCGATCTCGCAGGTCGGCGTCGAGATCACCGACAGCCCGTACGTGGCGGCCAACATGCGCCTCATGACGCGCATGGGGCGCGCGGTGGTCGACTTCCTCGGCAGCGACGGCGCCTTCGTGCCCTGCGTGCATTCGGTCGGCGCGCCGCTCGCCCCCGGCGCGCGCGACAGTGCGTGGCCCTGCGACGCCGAGCACAAGTACATCGTGCATTTCCCCGAGTCGCGCGAGATCTGGTCGTACGGCTCGGGCTACGGCGGCAACGCGCTGCTCGGCAAGAAGTGCCTGGCGCTCCGCATCGCCTCGGTGATGGGGCGCGACGAGGGCTGGCTCGCCGAGCACATGCTGATCCTCGGCGTGACCTCGCCCGCGGGCGAGAAGCGCTATGTGGCGGCGGCGTTCCCGAGCGCGTGCGGCAAGACCACCTTCGCGATGCTGATCCCGCCCAAGGGCCTCGAGGGCTGGACGGTGACCACGGTCGGCGACGACATCGCGTGGATCAAGCCGGACCCCGAAGGCGGCGTCTTCCGCGCGATCAATCCCGAGGCCGGCTATTTCGGCGTCGCGCCGGGCACCTCGTACGAATCCAACCCGAACGCGATGGAGACGCTCCGCGCGAACGTGATCTTCACCAACGTCGCGCTGACCGACGACGGCGACGTGTGGTGGGAGGGCATGACGCGGGAGCCACCGGCGCACCTGATCGACTGGCAGGGGCAGGACTGGACGCCCGGCTGCGGCCGCAAGGCGGCGCATCCCAATGCGCGCTTCACCGTGGCCGCGAGCCAATGCCCGTCGCTGGACCCGAAGTGGGACGATCCCGCCGGCGTGCCGATCGCGGCGTTCGTGTTTGGCGGGCGTCGGTCGAACACGATGCCGCTGGTCCTCGAGGCGCCGAACTGGGAAGCAGGCGTGTACCTCGCCGCGACGATGGGATCGGAAACCACGGCGGCCGCCGCGGGCGCGGTCGGCGAGGTGCGGCGCGATCCGTTCGCGATGCTCCCGTTCTGCGGCTACCACGTGGGCGACTATTTCCGGCACTGGCTCGCGATGGGACGCGCGGTCGCGCACCCGCCGCGCATCTTCGCCGTGAACTGGTTCCGCAAGGACGCGGACGGCCGCTTCGTGTGGCCGGGCTTCGGCCAGAACATGCGCGTGCTCAAGTGGATCGTGGAGCGCTGCGCGGGCGCGGCGTCCGGGCATGCGACCCCGCTCGGCAACGGGCCCGCCTACGAGGATCTCGACTGGTCGGGCCTGAGCTTCGACCCGAGTCGCTTCGCCGCCGCCACGGCCATCGACGCGGATGACTGGAAGCGCGAGCTGGCGGCCCACGACGAGCTGTTCGCGCGCGTCGGAACCAAGCGGCCGGACGCACTGGTTGTTGAGAGGAGCCGGCTGGGAGGCCGCCTGTCGCGCTAGTTAGCCATAGCGTGTGCTTACTTATCGACGGCGCCTCCGGGCGCCGTCGCCGTTTGAGCGTACACCGATCCCGCGTTGCGCCTGCCGCGTTTCACGTGAAACGGGCGGGGAGGGTACAGCAGGGTCGGGGGATAATGGGCCGAAGCCGGCGCTAAGGCCGCTTGCTGCGCCCCCTTTCTTGCACCCGTGACCCGCGCCGGCGTCCTCCCCGCCCTGCTGTCGGCATTGCTGTTCGGGGCGAGCACGCCGTTCGCCAAGCTGCTGCTGGGATCGGTCGACCCGTGGGTGCTCGCGGGACTCCTGTACCTGGGCGCCGGGGTCGGCCTCGCGAGTTTCATCGCCGTCCGGCCGGCAGGTGCGGAGGCGCCGCTCCGGTTGGCCCATCTTCCCCGCCTCGCCGCCGTGGTGGCGTTCGGCGGGGTCCTGGGCCCCCTGTTGCTGATGGGAGGCCTCGCGCGGACCGACGCCGCGACGGCGTCCCTGCTGCTCAATCTCGAAGGCCTTGCCACGCTGGCGATCGCCTGGGGGGTTTACCGCGAGGGGGTCGACCGCCGCCTGGTCGCGGGCGCGCTTTCCATCGTCGCCGGCGGTGCCGTCCTGGCGTGGCGCGGCAGCGCCGCCGTCGATCCCGGCGCCCTCCTGGTCGTGGCCGCGTGCGTCTGCTGGGGCATCGACAACAACCTCACGCGTGGCCTGAACGCCGCTGATCCCGCCGCCCTGGCGATGATCAAGGGATTGGCGGCGGGGACGGTCAACCTGTTGGCGGGCCTCGGTGCGGGGGGCGCGCTACCTCCTCCCGCGACGATTGCCGCCGCGGCGATGGTCGGCGTGGTCGGGTACGGAGCGAGCCTCGTGCTGTACCTGATCGGCCAACGGCATCTGGGCGCCGCACGCACCGGCGCGTATTTCTCGCTCGCGCCGTTTGCCGGGGCCGCGTTGGCCGTCGGGCTTGTGGGCGAACCGGTCACCCTGCCGCTTCTGGCAGCCGCGGCGCTGATGGCGGTCGGTCTGTGGCTCCACCTGGTGGAGCGCCACGAGCACCAGCACGAGCATGAGCCGCTCGAGCACGAACACCGGCACGTCCATGACGATCATCACCGGCACGAGCACGCCGCAGGCGAGGCGTCGACGGCGCCCCACAGCCACCGGCACACGCACGACCGGCTCGTCCACCGCCACCCGCATACGCCGGATCTCCACCACCGACACGGCCATGGACGGACCGTTTGACGGGCCGCAGGTCGACGCTCCCGTCGACGGGCGTTTCACGTGGAACGAACCCGGACTCCCGCTTGGTCGACGCCCGGTTCTCGCGTAAAATAGATCCTTCGGCGGTCGCCCGAACCATCAAAGAAATTCCTTTGTAATCATGGACTTCGGACAACATTTCGCGGTGATCGTCGTCGGGGGCGGCCATGCGGGCACCGAGGCGGCCCTCGCGTCGGCGCGCACCGGCGCAGCGACGCTGCTGCTGACGCACAGCGTCGAGACGCTGGGGCAGATGTCCTGCAACCCGTCGATCGGCGGTATCGGCAAGGGGCACCTGGTTCGCGAGGTCGATGCGCTGGGCGGCGCGATGGCCATCGCCACCGACGAAGCCGGCATCCAATTCCGCATGCTCAACGCGAGCAAGGGCCCCGCAGTGCGTGCGACGCGCGCGCAGGCCGATCGCCTCCTCTACAAGGCCGCCATCCGCCGCCGCCTCGAGAACCAGCCGAACCTGACGCTGTTCCAGGGCGGCGTCGACGACCTGATCGCCGAGGGTGACCGCGTCACCGGCGTCGTCACGCAGATCGGCCTGCGCTTCCACGCCGACGCTGTCGTGCTCACCACCGGCACGTTCCTGTCCGGCGTGATCCACGTCGGCATGAAGCAGCACGAAGCGGGGCGTGCCGGCGAACCGCCGGCGAAACGCCTCGGCGCGGCGTTGCGCGAGCGCGAGCTGCCGGTCGGCCGCCTCAAGACCGGCACGCCGCCGCGCCTCGACGGACGCACGATCGACTTCGGCGCGCTCGTGGTGCAGCCGGGCGACGATCCCGAGCCCGTGTTCTCGTTCCTCGGCGCGCGCGCGATGCATCCGGCGCAGCTGCCGTGCTGGATCACACACACGACGGAGGCGACGCACGAGCTGATCCGCGGCGCGCTCGACCGCTCGCCGCTGTACGCGGGCGTGATCGAAGGCGTGGGACCGCGCTACTGCCCGTCGATCGAGGACAAGGTCGTGCGCTTCGCGCAGCGCGCGTCGCACCAGGTGTTCCTCGAGCCCGAGGGGCTGACGACGCACGAGATCTATCCGAACGGCGTATCGACATCGCTGCCGTTCGACGTTCAACTGGCGCTGGTGCGCACGCTTCCCGGCTGCGGACGCGCGCACATCCTCCGTCCCGGCTACGCGATCGAGTACGACTACGTCGACCCGCGCGCGCTGCACGCGACGCTCGAGACCAAGGCGATGCGCGGACTCTACTTCGCGGGGCAGATCAACGGCACGACCGGCTACGAGGAGGCGGCGGCGCAAGGCTTGCTCGCCGGCCTCAACGCCGCGCGGCACGCGCGCGGCGAAGACGGCTGGAGCCCGCGGCGCGACGAAGCCTACCTCGGCGTGCTCGTCGACGACCTCGTCACGCGCGGCGTCTCCGAGCCCTACCGCATGTTCACCTCGCGCGCCGAGTACCGGCTGCAGTTGCGCGAGGACAACGCCGACCTTCGGCTGACCGAGCACGGCCGTCGCCTCGGGCTGGTCGACGACGTGCGCTGGAGCGCGTTCGCGCGCAAGCGCGAGGCGATCGCGCGCGAGACCGAACGGCTGAAGACGACGCAAGTGAATCCCAACGTGGTCGCGCGCCACGAGGTCGAGCGCGTGGTGGGCGCGCCGCTCGACGAGGTGCATACGCTCGACGAGCTGCTGCGCCGTCCCGGCGTCGACTACGCGACGCTGATGACGCTTCCCGGCGCGGGTCCCGCCGTCGACGATCCCGCGGTCGCCGACCAGGTCGAGGTGACGACCAAGTACGCGGGCTACATCGAGCGCCAGAAGGACGAGATCGCGCGCGCGCTCGCGAACGAGGAGGCGCGCCTGCCGCGCGACCTCGACTACCGCACGGTGCGCGGCCTGTCGACCGAGGCGCAGCAGCGCCTCAACCAGCAGCGGCCCGACACGATCGGGCAGGCGGCGCGCATGCAGGGCATCACGCCCGCGGCGGTGTCGCTGCTGCTCGTGCATCTCAAGCGCGGCTTCGGCCGCGAGGATGCGGCGTGAGGCGCGCAGCACGCGGTACGCGATGACGGTCGTGGCCGGCGCGGCGACGACGCTCGAAAGCGGCCTCGCTCGCCTGCGCGTCGCGTTGCCGCCGGGCGGCGCGGAACGGCTCGCCGCGTACCTCGCGCTGCTCGCGAAGTGGAACCGCACCTACAACCTCACGGCGATCCGCGAGCCGGAACGCATGGTCACGCACCATGCGCTCGATTCGCTCGCGGTGGTCGGCGCATTGCCGACGACGCCGGGTCTGCGCATCCTCGACGTCGGCAGTGGCGGCGGGCTGCCCGGCATTCCGATCGCGATCGCGCGCCCGGATGCGAGCGTGGTACTGATCGATGCGAGCGGCAAGAAGGCGACGTTCCTCGCGCAGGCCGCCATCGAATTGCCGCTTCGCAACGTCGAGGCGGTCGCCGCCCGCGTGGAGGACTACGCGCCGGCGCGGCCGTTCGACGTCGTGATCTCGCGCGCGTTCGCGGACCTCGCGACCTTCGTGCGCGTCGCGCGGCGCCACGTGGCGCCCGGCGGCGCGCTCTATGCGATGAAGGGGGTGCGCCCCGACAGCGAGCTCGCCGCTTTGCCGGACGACGTCGAGGTCGTAGCGACGACGAGGCTCGACGTGCCGGGCCTCGACGGCGAGCGCCACCTTTGCGTGCTGCGGCCGAGGAGCGCCTGACGGTGGCCGCCACGCCGCGCATCATCGCGATCGCGAACCAGAAGGGCGGCGTCGGCAAGACCACGACCGCCGTGAACCTCGCGGCGAGCCTCGTCGCGATGAACCGTCGCGTGCTGCTCGTGGATCTCGACCCGCAGGGGAACGCGACGACCGGCGCCGGCGTCGACAAGCGCGCCCTCGCGGCGACCGTGTACCAGGTGCTGCTCGGCGAGCGGAAGATCGCCGACGTCCGCCTGGTATCGCCGACCGGCGGCTTCGACCTCGTGCCCTCCAACCGCGAGCTCGCCGGCGCCGAGGTCGAGCTCGTCGACCTGCCCGAGCGCGAGACGCGCCTCAAGGACGCGCTGGCCGAAGCGCTGTCGCAGATGAAGGTCGCGATCGGCGAGGTGTCGGGCGAGTACGACTTCATCCTGCTCGACTGCCCGCCGTCGCTGTCGTTGCTCACGCTGAACGGCCTGTGCGCCGCGGACGGCGTGCTGATCCCGATGCAATGCGAGTACTACGCGCTCGAGGGCCTCTCCGATCTCGTGCAGACGGTCAAGAAGGTGCGCGCGCACCTCAACCCGTCGCTCGAGATCGAGGGGCTGCTGCGGACGATGTACGACCCGCGCAACACGCTCGCGCAGAACGTCGCGGCCGAGCTCGAGCGCCATTTCGGCGAGAAGCTTTACCGTACCGTCGTGCCGCGCAACATCCGCCTCGCCGAGGCGCCGTCGCACGGCGTCCCCGCGCTCAAGCTCGAGTTGCAGTCGAAGGGCGCGCAGGCCTACCTCGCGCTCGCTGGCGAGATGCTGCGTCGCATGGAGGCGAGGCCACCATCATGATCCGACCCAAGGGGCTGGGCCGCGGGCTCGACGCGCTGCTCGCCGGCACCGACGATGCGGCGCCGTCCAAGGAAGCGCTGCAGACGCTCTCCATCGACCGCCTCAAGCCGGGGCGCTTCCAGCCGCGCACGCGGATGGACGAGGCGTCGCTCGCGGAGCTCGCCGAGTCGATCCGCGAGCAGGGCGTGATGCAGCCGATCCTGGTGCGGCCGATCGAGGGCGGTCGCTTCGAGATCATCGCGGGCGAGCGGCGCTGGCGCGCGGCGCAGAAGGCGGGGCTGCGCGAGGTGCCGGCGCTGGTCAAGGCGGTGCCCGACCAGTCGGCGCTCGCGCTCGCGCTGATCGAGAACATCCAGCGCGAGAACCTCAATCCGATCGAGGAAGCGCAGGGGCTGAAGCGCCTCATCGACGAGTTTGGCATCACGCACGACGCGGCGGCGAAGGCGGTGGGTCGCTCGCGCAGCGCGGTGTCGAACCTGCTGCGCCTGACGCACTTGCCGAAAGCCGTGCAGGACTACGTGCTCGACGGCGCGATCGACATGGGCCACGCGCGCGCACTCCTGGCGCTGCCCGCCGCGCAGCAGACCGGCGCCGCGGCGCGCGTCGTGAACGGGGGCTTGTCGGTGCGCGACACCGAGCGGCTCGTGCACGGCATGCTGAACCCGGCCAAGCGCGCCGCGCGGCGCCGCGCGCACGCGCGCGACGCCGACACGATCCGGCTCGAGAACGAGATCGCCGAGGCGCTCGGCGCCAAGGTCGCGATCGAGGCGAAGGCGGGCGGCAAGGGCCGCGTCGTGATCACCTACTCGAGCCTCGACGAGCTCGACGGGATCGTCGCGCGGGTCAAGGGCGCATGAGGGCCGGAAAGACGCGACGCGGCGACCCGGTGGCAGCGCAGGTTCAATTCCACAGGAATCACATTATGACGAATACCCCCTGGATCGTTGCGCTGGCGACGCTGCTCGTACCCGCGCCCCTCCTCGCGCAAGGCACGAGCGGCATGGGCGATCACGGCGCGCAGCATGCGGCACCCGCCAAGGCGACGGCGGCCGCGATGACCGAAGGCGAGGTTCGCAAGGTCGACAAGGCGGGCCGCAGGATCACGCTCAAGCACGGCGCGATCGCCAACATCGACATGCCGCCGATGACGATGGAGTTCCGCGCCGCCGACCCGGGGATGGTTGACCGCGTCAAGGCGGGCGACAAGGTCCGCTTCTCGGCGGAAAAGGTCGGCGGCGACTACGTGGTCACGCGCATCGAGCCGTCGAAATGACCGACGATGGCGCGCGCGATCTCATAGCTTGACGCGATTCAGGCGCAGCGCATTCATGACCACCGACACGGAGCTGAGCGCCATCGCCGCACCGGCAATGACTGGCGACAGCAGCCAACCGAGCGCTGGGTAGAGCACGCCCGCCGCGACCGGAATGCCGAGCGCGTTGTAGCCGAAGGCGAAGGCGAGGTTCTGCCGGATGTTGCGCATCGTTGCGCGCGAGAGCACGGCGGCGCGCGCGATGCCCCGGAGGTCTCCCTTCACCAGCGTCACGCCCGAGCTCTCCATGGCCACGTCGGTGCCGGTTCCCATCGCAATGCCGACGTCGGCCTGAGCCAGCGCGGGCGCGTCGTTGATCCCGTCGCCTGCCATGGCGACCCTGCGGCCCTGGGACTGCAGGCGCTTCACGTGACCCGCCTTGTCCTCCGGCAGCACGTCGGCAAGCGCCTCGTCGATCCCCAATTGTCGTGCGACGGCGTCTGCCGTGCTTCGCGAATCGCCGGTGAGCATCACGATGCGCACTCCGGCCTCGCGCAGTCCCTTCAGGGCTGCCGGCGTCGTCTGCTTGATGGGGTCTGCGATGGCGACAAAGCCCGCGAGCTTTCC
>DATLIR010000366.1:0-23275 GCA_035539315.1 Casimicrobiaceae bacterium | reverse complement strand
GCGGGGGGAAGGGATCGCATCCATGGCGCCTCCAGTGCGGGCGTGGTGCCCGTGACGTCGGCGCAGAGCTTGGACGGACAGCTCGTCGATGCGGCGGGGCGTCTGCGGTGTGCCCCAGGGCGCGGATTCTAGCGCCGGCGTCGGGTCAGATCAAGCCCTCGAGCTGCTGCACGTCGACGCTCGCGCCGGCCTCCACGTTGCCGGTGCGATCGTCCAGCACGATGAAGCAGTTGGCACGCGACATCGACGACAGGATGCCCGAGCCCTGGTCGCCCGTCGTGCGCACGGTCCATGCACCGTCGGCGCCGCGCGAGAGGATGCCGCGCTGGAACTCGGTGCGCCCGGGCGCCTTGCGGATCGGCGCGGCGAGCGTCGCCTTGAATGTGGGCACCGGCTCGACGTCGCCGCGCCCCTGAAGCACCAGCAGCGCGTCGCGGACGAACTGGTAGAACGTGACCATCACGCTCACCGGGTTGCCGGGCAGCCCGAAGAAGTGCGCGTCGCCGATGCGGCCGTAGGCGAGCGGCCGGCCCGGCTTCATCGCGATCTTCCAGAACACGACTTCGCCGAGGCGGTCCATCAGCTGCTTCACGTAGTCCGCCTCGCCGACCGACACGCCTCCCGACGTGATGACGACGTCGGCGCTGGCGGCGGCGTCGCGGAACGCCTGCTCGAGCGCCGCGGGATCGTCGGCGACCACGCCCATGTCGATCGCGACGCAGCCGAGCCGCGCGAGCATCGCGCCGATCGTGTAGCGGTTGCTGTCGTAGATCTGGCCGGTGGAAAGCGGCGTGCCGATCGACACGAGCTCGTCACCGGTCGAGAAGAACGCGACGACGAGCCGCCGCACTACCGGCACCTCGTTGACGCCCAGCGAGGCCAGCATGCCGACTTCGGCGGGGTTGAGCGCCTGGCCGCGGCGGAACACGACGCCGCCGGCCCTCAGGTCCTCGCCGGCGAAACGCCGGTTCTGGCCGGCCTTGGTCACGGCGCCGGAAGCGATCGTGACCCGTTCCTCGTGCTCCTCCGCGCGCTCCTGCATGACCACGGTGTCGGCGCCTTCCGGCATCACCGCGCCGGTGAAGATGCGCACGGCCTCGCCGGCCGCGACGCTCCGGGCGCACGGACGGCCGGCGAACGACTCGCCGATGCGCGCGAGCGTCGTCGGTCCATGGGGCGCGAGGTCGGCGAAGCGCACCGCCCAGCCGTCCATCGCCGAGTTGTCGTGGCCGGGCACGTCGATCGGCGAAACGACGTCGGCGGCGAGCGTGCGGCCGAGCGCCTGCCGGATGTGCACGCGCTCGACCGTCGTGACCGGCGTCAGGTAGTCGCGGATCAGCGCGCGCGCGCGGTCGACCGGCAGCGAGTTCGGGTCGTAGTCGTCGGCGCAGGAGGCTTCGCGCAGGGTCCGGGTCGGGGTCATCGTCGTGCCTGGGGTCCGAAGCGCGATTTTAGACGCAGCAGCGGCGCTTCGAGCGCGTGCCACGACACGGCGGCGACCGCGAGCGTCACGGCCAGCGCCAGGACGAACAGGAGCGGCGGCGCGATGTCGGGCGCGGCACGCACGATCGTCTGCTGGATCGGGAACGCGTAGACGTAGAGGCCGTACGAGTAGTCCGGCGCGCGGGCGAGGCCGCCGATGCGCAGCGCCGGGTGGTAGGCGACGACCAGCACGACGTAGGCCAGCAGCAACGCGAACAGCGGACCGTCGCGGGCGAGGGCGTGCGCGTCGACCAGCGGCAGCGCGACCGCCAGCGCGGCGGCGGGAAGCGACAGCGGCACGTAGCGCTGCCAGGCGCACGCGAGCGAGCCGAGCAGGAACAGGAGGGCGGCGAGGCGCGTGCCGCGCGTGTTCGGGTCGAGCGGGACCGCGTCGGGCCAGGCGAGTCCGGCGGCGACCAGCCCCAGGCCCGCGACCAGCCAGGCGCGCGGACGGACCAGCAGTCCGACCACGCCGGCGACCCCCAGCGCGACGTAGAGCCGCAGCTCGACCGGCAGTGTCCACAGCGAGCCGTTGGCCGCGTGCGGGAACGGGTTGTCGGGAAACACGCCGGGCAGGCGGTCGACGACGTCGATGCCCGAGGCCGTGCGCGCGACATAGCGCCAGGTCGTCGGCGAGCGCAGGTACTCGCTCCACGGCAGCGCGCTCGAGGCGCCGGCGACGAGAACCGTGAAGACCGTCGCGGTGACGAGCGCCGGGTAGATGCGGAGCGCGCGCGACGCTGCGAACGGGACCAGCGCCGGTCGCGCGAGCCAGCTTTGCGTGACCAGGAAGCCCGACAGCACGAAGAACACCTGGACGCCGAGCGTGCCGAAGTTCAGCGGCGCCAGGGCGGCGTAGAGCGGCTCCTGCATCCAGTGGTCGGTGAGCGCGTAGCAGTGGAACAGGATCACCGCGGCCGCCGCGACGAAGCGGATCGCGAGGACGTTGTTATCGCGCCCCGCGGTCGCGTGCGCGAGCAGCGGCGCGTCGTGCCAGGTGCCGGGGGAGCGCGGTGCAAGCGATGCCACGGCCGCCTCTCACCCCGAGACTCGCCCCGCATGCGGGGAGAGGGAGAAGTGCAACGATGCGCCCGCCGGTCGACGGCGCGTCACGGATCGCCGGCGGCCGCGAGCTCGTCGCGGGTGTTGATGTTGCGGAAAGCGTCGGCCTCGTCGTCGAACGCGACCTCGACGATGGCGAGCGTCGCGTACCACGCGTCGATCTTGCGCCCGCCACCGGCGAGGAATGCCTCGAGGTGCGCCCGCACGTCGCGGCGCACCAGCGCGAACACCGGATGCGGCTGGTCGAACGTGCGGGCGACCGCGAGCTGCACGCCCGCGGCGGCGCCGCCGCCCGCGAGCCGCGCGACCAGGTCGTGCGGCAGGAACGGCGAGTCGCAGGGCACCGTGACCACCCACGGCGTCGACGCGGCGGCGAGCCCCGCGTGCAGTCCGGCGAGCGGGCCGGCGAAGCCGCCGACCGCGTCGGGAACGACGCGATGGCCGAGCGCGGCGTACGCCGCCGGATTCTGGTTGGCGTTGACGACGATCGCGCCGACCTGGGGCGCCAGGCGCTCGATCACTGCGGCGACCATCGGCGCGCCGCGGAACGGGACCAGGCCCTTGTCGACGCCGCCCATCCGGCGGCCCTGGCCGCCGGCCAGCACGATGCCGGTGACGTCGTCACGCCCGATCGGCTCGATCACGCTCATGCCGGCGGTGCGGCGAGCGGCGGGAGCCACGCCGCGTGCTCTTCCCAGAACGCGTGTCCCGACGGCGCCTGGTCGACCGGTTCGTCGAACGCGGCGAGTACCACGTGCGTTTCGCCCGGCCAGCGGTCCGACGCGTAGAAGAGCTTGGTGCCGCATGCGCCGCAGAAGCTGCGCCGCACGCCGGGCGACGACACGTGAGTCATGAGGTCGTCGCGGCCCGCGACGACCTCGACCTCATCCGACGGGAACCCGGCCCAGGTCACGAACGCCGCGCCGTGCGCGCGCCGGCAGCTGGCGCAGTGGCAATGCGCGACGAAGCGCGACGGGAAGCGCGCCACGAAGCGCACCGCGCCGCAGTGGCAGCTCCCGCGTGCGGAGCCGATCATCCGGCGAAGCGCTCGGCGCCGGTGAACAGCAGGAAATGGCGGTTGGTCGCGCGGCCGATCATCGTCATGCCGACCTTGGTCGCGATCTCGTGGCCCATCTGCGTGAGCCCGGAGCGCGAGACGAGGAACGGGATACCCATCTGCGCGCACTTGATCACCATCTCGGAGGTGAGTCGGCCGGTGGTATAGAAGATCTTGTCGCCGCCGTCGTGCGCATCGAGCCACATGCGCCCGGCGATCGCGTCGACCGCGTTGTGGCGGCCGACGTCCTCGACGAACATCAGGATCTGCGCGTGCTCCGGGCCGTTCTGCGCGAGCGCGCAGCCGTGCACGGCCCCGGCCTGCTTGTAGATGGTCTCGTGCAGGCGCACGCGGTCGAGCAGGTCGTAGAGCGCCGCGCGCGTGAGCGTCGCCCCGGGCGGGAGCTTGACGCGATCGATCTCGTCCATCAGGTCGCCGAAGACGGTGCCCTGGCCGCAACCGGTCGTCTTGGTGCGCTTGGCGGTCTTCTTCGCGAGGTCCTTGAGGCCGGCGCGGGTCTTCACCACCACCGAGCCGGTTTCCCAGTCGACCTGCACGGCGACGATTTCCTCGAGCCGCTCCACCAGGCGCTGGTTGCGCAGGTAGCCGATCGCGAGCGCCTCGGGCGCGGCGCCCAGCGTCATGATCGTCAGGATCTCCTGCTTGTCGACGTACAGCGTCAACGGATGCTCGCCGGCGATCGGCACGATCTTCGCCGCGCCGTGCTCGTCGGTCGCGGTGACGTCGTAGGTCGCCGGCCGGGCCGCGTCGGTGAGCACCGGACGGTACGGGGCGTTGCGGGCGTTCATCGGGCGACGCCGCCGCTAGCCGCCGATATACGACATCTCGATGCGTCGCTCGCTCGGCGTGGCGGCGGTGCGCACCTCGGAATAGCGGTCGGCGCGCCGGCGCCACACCGCGGCGATGGCGCCCGCGAGCGCCGTGTCGTCCGCGCCCTCGCGGAGCAGCGAGCGCAGGTCGTGCCCCTGCGTGGCGAACAGGCAGGTGTAGAGCTTTCCGTCGGTGGACAAGCGCATGCGCGTGCAATCGCGGCAGAACGCCTGCGTGACCGACGCGATGACGCCGATCTCGCCGGCGCCGTCGCGGTAGCGCCAGCGCTCGGCGACCTCGCCGGGGTAGTTCGGGTCGGCCGGCTCGATCGGGAACACGCTCGCGACGCGCTCGAGCATCTCGGCGGCGGTTACCACGTCGTCCATGCGCCAGCCGTTGGTCGCGCCGACGTCCATGTACTCGATGAAGCGGACGATGTGGCCGGTGCCGCGGAAGCGCCGCGCCAGGTCGACGATCGCATGCTCGTTGACACCGCGCTTGATCACGGCGTTGATCTTCACGGGGGCGAGGCCCGCGCGCGACGCCGCGTCGATGCCGTCCAGCACCTGCGCGACCGGCGTGTCGGTGTCGCCCATCGCGCGGAACGTCGCGTCGTCGAGCGCGTCCAGGCTGACGGTGACGCGCTTCAGGCCGGCGTCGGCGAGCGCACGTGCCTTCCGCGCCAGCAGCGCACCGTTGGTGGTGAGCGTCAGGTCGACCGGCAGGCTCGCGAGCATCGCGACCAGTCGCTCGAGGTTCTTGCGCAACAGGGGCTCGCCGCCGGTCAGCCGCAGCTTCCCGACGCCCAGCCCGACGAACGTGCCGGCGAGGCGCGCGATCTCCTCGAAGGTCAGCAGCGCCGCGTGCGGCAGGAACGGGTAGTCGCGCCCGAACACGTCCTTCGGCATGCAGTAGACGCAGCGGAAGTTGCAGCGGTCGGTGACCGAGATCCGCAGGTCGTGCATGCGCCGTCCGCGCGTGTCGGCGAGCGGGCCGAACGCGGCGTCGTCGGGCGCGAGCGCTTCGGCCCCCGCGGGAGCGCGAACGGTGCGCCAGTCGGCGATCGGAACGAAGCGGGACATCGGCGGGTCGTAGCGGACGTGCGGGTCGGCTTTCGATGGTAGCAGACGACGCTACGGTATGATCACCGCCGCCCCCAGCGCGTTCCGTCGCGCGAGCGCAATGCCCATGCGTGCCACGAGGATTCCGGTTGCGGTCGAGTTCGAGCGCGTCGCCGTCGCGAGCCGGTGGGCCGACTCGCGCTGGCAGCCCTCCCGCGTCACGCTCGTCCCGGGCGACGAGTGCGCCGCCGACGAGACCGCCGTCGAGCGCCTCGACGCCTCGGGCGTGCTCGAGCGCTGGCGCTTTCCCGGCCACGCCACCGAGATGCACCCGACCGAGGGCGAGGGCTACTGGCTGAACCTCAACTCGCCCGACCCGCGCGCGTTCGTCATGTGGCGCGCGCGAGAGGGCGGCGAGCCGCCGGTGGTTCCGGTGGTTGTGACGCTGTCGTACAACCAGGCCGCGCGGATGATGGACGGCGGCGAGCAGGTCGACTCGGTGCCGCTCGACCCGCCGATCCGCGCGCTGCTCGAGCCCTACGTCGCCGAGCACTACAAGCCGGAAGTGCGACGCAAGCACAAGCGCAACGACCCGTTCGCCGACGCCGAGCCCGCGTCGAGGCGCGAGCCGGGGCGTGGCGACGGTTCCGGCGGGTGACGCGAGCGACGATGAACGACCCGTCGCGACGCGGGGGCTTTTCGCTCAAGCGCTGGTCGCAGCGCAAGCACGCTGCCCGGCGCGAGGCCGTCGCGCCGGCGAGCGATCCGGCGCCGCCGCCTGCAGCGGCCGTGCCGTCCGACGCCGCCCCCACTGGCGCCGCGACGGCGACGGCGCGTCCTCCCGAGGGTGCCGCCGCGCTGCCGCCGATCGACTCGCTCACCTTCGATGCCGACTTCACCGGCTTCATGCAGCCCGACGTCGACCCGTCGCTCAAGAATGCCGCGCTGAAGAAGCTGTTCGCCGATCCGCGCTTCAACGTGATGGACGGGCTCGACACCTACATCGACGACTACTCGAAGCCCGACCCGATCGACGCCGAGACGGTGGCCGGCCTCATGCAGTCGCGCTACCTGTTCAATCCGCCGCGGACGCGCGTCAACGAACGCGGCGAGGTCGAGGATGTTCCGCCGGACGAGCCGAAGCTCCCGGAAGCCGACGCCCCGGGCGAGGACGTCGCGCGCCCGGCGGCCATCGCGCACGAAGACCCTGCCCCCGGCGAGGCCCCCGCGCCAGGCGTGCCCACGTCCGAGCGCCAGGAAGGCGGCCGGTGAGCGCCGCCGACCGTACGCTGTTCCTGTGCTCGTGCAACGGCACGCAGCCGCTCGACGCTGCGGGCATCGCGCGCGCGCTCGACCTGCCGGCCGCGCCGAAGCTCGCGACGATGCTGTGCCAGAAGGAGATGGGCGCGTTCGCGGAGGGCGCGCACGGCGACGTGCTGGTCGCGTGCACGCAGGAGGCGCGGCTGTTCGAGGAGATGGCGCAGGAGGGTGCCCGGACGCAGGCGATCCGCTTCGTCAACCTGCGCGAGGCGGGCGGATGGTCGCCCGAGGCGCGCGGCGCGACGCCGAAGCTCGCCGCGCTCATCGCGGCGGCGTCGCTGCCCGAGCCCGCGCCGGTTGCCGAGGTGAACTATGCGTCGAAGGGGCAGCTGCTGATCGTCGGCCCGCTGGAGGCGGCGCTCGGGTGGGCGAAGGTGCTCGCCCCGCAGCTCGGCGTCACGGTTGTGGCGACCGGACGCACGCACGGAAGCTCGCTGCCCTCCGAGCGCGCGTTTCCGATCGTCAGCGGCACGCTCGCTGCGCTCGGGGGCTGGCTCGGCGCGTTCGAGGCGACCTGGTCGCAGGACAACCCGATCGACCTCGATCTTTGCACGCGCTGCCACGCATGCGTTCGCGCCTGTCCCGAGCATGCGATCGACGAGAGCTACCAGATCGACCTCGACGCGTGCCGCGACCATCGCGAGTGCGTCGTCGCCTGCGGGGCCGTCGGTGCCATCGATTTCGAGCGGCGCGAAACCACGCGCGGCGGCAGCTTCGACCTCGTGCTCGACCTGGGGGCGACACCCTGGTTCCGGATGCACCAGCCGCCGCAGGGCTATTTCGCGCCCGGCGCCGACGTCGTCGCGCAGGCGAAGGCGGTGGCCGAGCTCGCGGCGCTGACCGGCGAGTTCACCAAGCCGAAGTACTTCACCTACAAGGCGTCGATCTGCGCGCACGCGCGCTCGCGCAAGACCGGCTGCAGCGCGTGCATCGACGTGTGCTCGACCGCCGCGATCCGCGCCGACGGCGACGGCGTCGCCGTCGAGCCGCACCTTTGCATGGGCTGCGGCGCCTGCGCGACGGTGTGTCCGTCCGGGGCGATGAGCTACGCCTATCCCGCGATGCCCGACCAGGGCGCGCGCGTGCGCACGCTGCTTGCGACCTACGCGCGCGCCGGCGGGCGCGACGCGACGCTGCTCGTCCACGCGCCCGACGCGCGCGAGACGATCGCGCGCATGGCGCGCCGCGGCCGCGGCCTGCCGGCGCGCGTGATCCCGCTCGAGGTCCAGCACGTCGCTTCGACCGGGCTCGACCTGTGGCTCGCGGCGCTCGCGTGGGGCGCCGCGGGCGTCGACGTGCTCGTCACCGGCGACGAGGCGCCGCAGTACCGGGAGGCGCTCGCCTTCCAGATGCGGCTCGGCGACGCGATCGCAGAGGCGCTGGGCTACCAGGGCGAGCACTTCCGCGTCGTCGACGCGGCCGATCCGATGGCGGCCGAGCGCGCGTTGTGGAGCGCCGCGCCCGCGCTCGCGGTGCGTGCGCCGGCGACGTTCGCGGCGACACCGGAAAAGCGCACCACGCTCGCGCTCGCGCTCGACCACCTCGCGCTGCACGCGCCGGTCCGGCGCGAGGTCATCCCGTTGTTCCCCGGTTCGCCGTTCGGACGCATCGACGTCAACCGCGACACCTGCACGATGTGCCTGGCCTGCGTCGGCGCCTGCCCCGAGGGTGCGCTGCTCGACCATCCCGAGGCGCTGCGCTTGCGCTTCATCGAGTCGAAGTGCGTCCAGTGCACGCTGTGCGCGCAGACCTGCCCGGAGGACGCGATCACGCTCGTCCCGCAGCTCGACCTCACGCCCGAGGCTCGCGCGCCGCGCGTGCTGAACGAGGCCGAGATGGTCGGCTGCACGTCGTGCGGCAAGCCGCTGGGCACCCGCCGGATGATCGACGGCATGCTCGCGAAGCTCGCCGGCCACTCGATGTTCGCGCTGCCCGGCGCGCTCGATCGCCTCCGCATGTGCGCCGACTGCCGCGTCAAGGCGATGTTCGTCGAGGAGCCCGGCGGCATCGACCTG
The DNA here is from genome assembly GCA_035539315.1 of Casimicrobiaceae bacterium. Taxonomy (GTDB): domain Bacteria; phylum Pseudomonadota; class Gammaproteobacteria; order Burkholderiales; family Casimicrobiaceae; genus VBCG01. The sequence goes on along the minus strand of DATLIR010000366.1, from coordinate 14,447 downwards.
ACCAAGGGCGGACGGATCTGAATGTCCGCGGAATCGGCGCGTTCGGCTCCCTGGACGCCGAAAACCCCGCGCGAAGGAAAAATTCGATGAACGGCGCCGCGGGTTCTGTTGCACTGCCGCATCCGGTGTCGGCGGAGGATCGCATCCGCGCCGACCTCTACGCGCTGGTCGCCCGGCTGTTCGCCGCGGCGCCCGACGCCGAGCTCCTCGACCTCCTCGGCCGCGCCCCGGAGCTGCCCGACGAAGCCGCCTCGCCGCTCGCCGCCGCGTACAACGCGCTGCTGCGAGCCAGCCGCGCGATGGATGCCGAGGCCGCCGAGCAGGAGTACACCGACCTCTTCGTGGGCGTCGGCAAGAGCGAGGTGAACCTGCACGGCTCGCACTGGCTCACCGGGTTCATGATGGACAAGCCGCTTGCCGAGCTGCGCACCGACCTCGCCGAGCTGGGGCTCGAGCGGCGCGACTCGACCGACCTGCTCGAGGACCACCTGGCCGCCGTGGCCGAGGTGATGCGCCTGCTCGTCGCCGGTGGCGAAGGACGCGCGCCCGCACCGCTCGCCGTGCAGCAGCGCTTCTTCGCGTCGCGCGTCGCGTCGTGGGCATTGGTTTGCTGCGATGCAATATGCGCATGTCCGCTTGCCAACTATTACCGCCCGGCGGCAGAATTCACTCGACAGTTCCTGGCGATCGAACGTGACTCGTTCGCCATGGCGTAGGCCCAACGACGTCACGAGGTTCGTTCGGAGGTTGCCCATGCGCGATTCGCCGCAGATCCCCGCACACGCCCACACGCCGGCTCCGGCCGCGCCCGACCTCAGGCGTCGACGCTTCCTGCTCGCGGTCTCCGCGGGCGGCGCGGGAGCCGTGGCGGCGACGACGCCGGCGCGCGCCGCCGTTGTCGCGACGCCTGCAAGTGACGCGGCCGAAACGTCGACGGGCTACCGCGAGACCGGGCACGTCAAGAGCTATTACGCGACCACGCGCCTCTGACCGGAGAGATCGCCATGCTGCTCACGCGCAAGTCCGACGCAGCGCCCTCCGCGGCGCCACGCCTCAAGCGGTCTTCCGGCGCCTACGCGCCGACCATCGATCGCCGCACCTTCCTCAAGCGCTCGGGCCTGGTGGCTGGCGCAGGAGCGTTCGCGACGCAGCTGCCTTACGGCGCCATCCAGCCGGCGCGCGCGCAGAAAGCCGGCGACGCCGCGCTCAAGACCGAGGTGCATCGCACGGTGTGCACGCACTGCTCGGTGGGCTGCGCGATCGACGCGCACACCGCGAACGGCGTGTGGGTCCGGCAGGAGCCGGTGTTCGATTCGCCGATCAACCTCGGCGCGCATTGCGCCAAGGGCGCCTCGGTCCGCGAGCACGGCCACGGCGAGCACCGGCTCAAGACGCCGATGAAGCTGGTCGACGGCAAGTGGCAGAAGATGAACTGGGAACAGGCGATCAACGAGGTCGGCGACAGGATCCTCGCGATCCGCAAGGAGTCCGGCCCCGACGCGATGTTCTGGGTCGGCAGCTCCAAGCACAACAACGAGCAGAGCTACCTGTTCCGCAAGTTCGTGTCGTTCTTCGGCTCGAACAACATGGACCACCAGGCGCGCATCTGTCACTCGACCACCGTCGCGGGCGTGGCCAACACCTGGGGCTACGGCGCGATGACCAACTCGTACAACGACATGCAGAACACCAAGTGTGCTCTGTATATCGGATCGAACGCGGCCGAGGCGCATCCGGTGTCGATGCTGCACATGCTGCACGCGAAGGAGAACGGCGCGAAGATGATCGTCGCCGACCCGCGCTTCACGCGCACCGCCGCCAAGGCGGACATGCACGTGCGCATCCGCTCCGGCACCGACATCCCGTTCCTGTTCGGCGTCCTCCACCACATCTTCAAGAACGGCTGGGAGGACAAGCAGTACATCCATGACCGCGTGTACGGCATGGACAAGGTGCGCGAGGAAGTGCTGGCCAAGTGGACGCCGGACAAGGTCGAGGAGGCCTGCGGCGTGCCCGAGGCGCAGGTCTACAAGGTCGCCGAGATGATGGCCAAGAACCGGCCGTCGACGCTGGTCTGGTGCATGGGCCAGACGCAGCACACGATCGGCAATGCGATGGTGCGCGCCTCGTGCATCGTCCAGCTCGCGCTCGGCAACATCGGCGTGTCGGGCGGCGGCGCGAACATCTTTCGCGGCCACGACAACGTGCAGGGCGCCACCGACGTGGGACCGAACCCGGACTCGCTGCCCGGCTACTACGGCATCGCGGCGGGCGCCTGGCGCCATTACGCGGCGGTGTGGGGCGTCGACTACGACTGGATCAAGGGGCGCTTCCAGAACGTCGCGATGATGGAAAAGCCCGGCATGACGGTGTCGCGCTGGGTCGACGGCGTGCTCGAGAAGAACGAGCTCATCGACCAGGACGCCAACCTGCGCGGCATCGTGTTCTGGGGCCACGCGCCCAACAGCCAGTCGCGCGGCAAGGAGATGGTCGAGGCGATGAAGAAGCTCGACCTGCTGGTCGTCGTCGACCCCTATCCGTCGGCCACCGCGGCGATGGCGGCGATGGTGCGCAAGGACGGCGTCTACCTGCTTCCCGCGGCGACGCAGTTCGAGACTACCGGTTCCTGCACGGCATCGAACCGCTCGCTGCAATGGCGCGAGCGAGTGATCAGCCCGCTGTTCGACTCGCAGACCGACCACGCGATCATGTACGCGTTCGCGAAGAAGCTCGGCTTCGGCGCCGAGTTCGTCAAGAACTACAAGGTCGTCAAGCCCGACGGCGAGCGCAAGATGGAAGAACCGGAGATGGAGTCCGTGCTGCGCGAGATCAACCGCGCCGTGTGGACCATCGGCTACACCGGCCAGTCGCCGGAGCGGCTCAAGCTCCACATGAAGCACATGAACACGTTCGACGTGAAGTCGCTGCGCGCCAAGGGCGGTCCGTGCGACGGCGACTACTTCGGCCTGCCGTGGCCGTGCTATGGCAGCCCCGAGGTCAAGCATCCCGGCTCGCCGAACCTGTACCAGACCTCGCGCGCCGTGATGGACGGCGGCGGGTGCTTCCGCGCGAACTTCGGCGTCGAGCGCGATGGCGTGAACCTGCTTGCCGAGGACGGCAGTTTCCCGAAGGACGGCGAGCTGACCTCCGGCTATCCGGAGTTCGACCACGTGCTGCTCAAGAAGCTCGGCTGGTGGGACGACCTGACCGAGGCCGAGAAGAAGGCGGCCGAGGGCAAGAACTGGAAGACCGACCTCTCCGGCGGCATCCAGCGCGTCGCGATGAAGCACGGCGCGCATCCGTTCGGCAACGCAAAGGCGCGGGCGATCGTCTGGAACTTCCCCGACGGAATCCCGCAGCACCGCGAGCCGCTGTACTCGCCGCGCCCCGACCTCGTGGCCAAGTACCCGACGCACGACGACAAGAAGGCGTTCTGGCGCCTGCCGACGCTCTACAAGAGCGTGCAGGAGAAGAACAAGGACATCTCGAAGGAATTTCCGCTGGTGCTGACCTCGGGCCGCCTGGTCGAGTACGAGGGCGGCGGCGAGGAGACGCGCTCCAACCCGTGGCTCGCCGAGCTGCAGCAGGAGAACTTCATCGAGATCAACCCGAAGGACGCCAACGACCGCGGCATCCGCGACGGCGAGTACGTGTGGGCGAAGACGCCCACCGGCGCGCAGCTCAAGGTCAAGGCCATGGTCACCGAGCGCGTCGGCGCCGGGACGACCTTCATCCCGTTCCACTTCTCCGGCTGGTGGATGGGCCGCGACATGCTCGAGTTCTACCCCGAGGGAGCGCACCCGATCGTGCGGGGCGAAGCGGTCAACACCGCGACGACCTACGGCTACGACTCGGTCACGATGATGCAGGAAACCAAGACGACGCTGTGCCAGGTCGTCAAGGTCTAGGCGGACACGAGGAGGACTGACCATGGCCCGGATGAAATTCCTCTGCGACGCCGAGCGCTGCATCGAGTGCAACGGCTGCGTCACCGCGTGCAAGCAGGAGCACGACATCCCGTGGGGCGTGAACCGCCGCCGCGTCGTCACGATCAACGACGGCGTGCCCGGCGAGCGCTCGATCTCGGTCGCGTGCATGCACTGCTCGGACGCGCCGTGCATGGCGGTGTGCCCGGTCGACTGCTTCTACCGGTCCGAGGAAGGCGTCGTGCTGCACGACAAGGACCTGTGCATCGGCTGCGGCTACTGCTTCTACGCCTGCCCGTTCGGGGCGCCGCAGTTCCCGCAGGCGGGCGCCTTCGGCGTGCGCGGCAAGATGGACAAGTGCACGTTCTGCGCCGGCGGCCCCGAGGCGAACCACTCGGAGGAGGAATACAGGAAATACGGCCGCAATCGCCTCGCCGAAGGCAAGCTGCCCGCCTGCGCCGAGATGTGCTCGACCAAGGCGTTGCTCGGTGGTGATGGCGATGTCCTCGCGGACATCTACCGCACGCGCGTCACCGCGCGCGGCAAGGGCGGCGACGTCTGGGGCTGGGCGACCGCGTACGGCCAGCCGGGCCAGGCCCCGCAGCAGCAGCCGCAACCGGCGAAGGCGAAGTCGTGATCCGCCGCGCCGGAGCGGTGGGCATCGTCCTCGCCTGCGCGGCGCTGGCGCTCGCCGGATGCGGCGAGCGCCCGCAGGTGGTCACGTACAAGCAGGGCAGCTACCAGGGCAAGCCGGACCAGCCCCCGTACACGGGCGCCCCGTTCGACGGCAACCAGAAGGAATGGGACAACGCGCTGCGCCAACGCAATCAGGCGCAGAACGAGTACAAGCGGATCGGCAGCTGACGGGGGAATCGCGATGCAACGCATGATCGTGCGCGCCGGCGCGGCGCTCATCGCCTGCGGCTGGCTGGCGTTCGCCGCGGCGCAGTCGCCCGCCGTCAATCCGAAGGAGGCCGACTACGCGAAGGAGCAGGCGGCGCAGCAGCAGACGCAGCCGCTGAACAACCAGCCGCTGTGGAGCGAGGTGCGCTCGGGGATCCCGCAGGTGACCAGCCTGCCGGGCCGGGAGACCAACGTACTGATCCAGCCCGAGGGCCAGACCTGGCGCGCGCTGCGCGTGCAGGGGCTGTTCTGGGGCGGCTTCCTGTTCGCGGCGGTGCTGGCCGGCCTCGCGGTGTTCTACCTGTGGCGCGGCAAGCTCACGGCGAGCGAGCCGCCCGGCGACCTCGTGATCCAGCGCTTCACGCCCGCCGACCGGTATGCGCACTGGCTGCTGGCGATCACCTGGGTCGTTCTCGCGATCACGGGCCTCATCCTGTCGCTCGGCAAGTCGGTCCTGCTCCCGCTGATCGGCTACACGCTGTTCTCGTGGCTGGCGGCGCTCGCCAAGAACGTGCACAACTTCGTGGGACCGATCCTGATCTTCGCCGTGCCCATCATGTTCGTCCGCTACGTCCGCTACAACGGGATCGGCGTGGAAGACTTCAAGTGGTTCGCCAACATCGTCGGCTACTTCAAGGGCCACGAGTACCCGTCGGGCAAGTTCAATGCAGGCGAGAAGCTGGTGTTCTGGCTGCTCCTCGTGGTGCTGACCACGCTGCTCGTGGCGAGCGGTCTCGTGCTCGTGTTCCCGAACTTCGACCAGACGCGCTCGACGATGCAGGTGGCCAACCTCGTGCACGTGACGTCCGCGTACCTCGCGCTCGCCCTGGCCTGCGTCCACATCTACCTCGGCACCATCGGCATGACCAACGCGTACCGCGCGATGCGTACCGGCTACGTCACGGCCAGCTGGGCCAAGCACCATCACGAGCGCTGGTACGCCGACGTCGTGGCGGGCCGCGCGCGCGGCCGGTGTGAGCGCACGACGAAACGGGCAGGAGGAGGGGACGATGACAACGACGATCCGCGGGCTCCTGGGCGCGGTGCTGGTGCTGGTGTGCTTCGGTGTGGCGGTGGCGAAGCTGCCGCCGGCGCCGCCGCTCACCGACGCGCAGAAAGCCGCCGCCGAGGAGAAGAAGGCGAAGGACGCCGCCGCCGCCGAGGCGGGGAAGGTCGCGCAGGCCCGCGCCGAGGATCGCGCCGCAGCACGCCACTTCGCCGAGAAGAAGGCCAAGGGCAAGGCGGTGACGCCGGCGCAGCTGCCGCCGGCCGCCACGTCGGCGACGCCCACGGCGAAGCCCGCCGTGTCGCGGCAGCCGGAAAAGCAGATGGCGCATTCGCCGCCGGAGACCAAGCGATAGCGGGACATCGACGGGCAAGGGGGGCGGGGCGCGCTGCGCCCCGTTTTTTTTTCCGGAGCCGCGGCAAGTGACTGCGCGCGCATTCAAGCGAGCGCGGGTCCGGCGGTGGAAGCGGGTGGACGCGGCGCCGCGACGCCATTCAGGCATGCGCCGGCCGGCGGCGGCGCCGCCTGCCGTCGATCGACGCGAGCACGCTCTGCAGCGCGACGATGTCGGGCGGCTTGATCAGGTGATGGTCGAAGCCCCCCGCGCGCGTACGGCGGCGGTCCTCGTCCTGCCCCCAGCCGGTCATCGCGATCAGCGTGACGTCGTCGTTGCGCGCATCGGCGCGGATGCGGCGGGCGACCTCGTAGCCGTCCATGCCCGGCATCCCGATGTCGAGCACGACGACGGTGGGCGCGTAGGCGGGCATTGCAGTCAGCGCTTCGGGCCCGCTGTTGACGACGCGCACCTCGGCGCCGAGCAGGTCGAGCACCATCCCGAGGCTTTCCGCAGCGTCGACGTTGTCGTCGACCACCAGGACGCGATGCGCGACGGCGAAGCCCGCCGCCGGCTGCCGCGCCAGCGATGGCGTCGCCTCGCCCGCCAGCGACAGCGGCAGCCGCACGACGAATTCCGTGCCCATGCCGCGGCCCTCGCTGACCACGGCCACGCTGCCGCCGTGCATCCCGACCAGGCTGCGCACCAGCGTCAGTCCGATGCCGAGCCCGCCGCCCGCGCGGCCTTGCAGGCCGTCGACCTGCGCGAAGATCTCGAACACGCGCGACAGCATCTCCGGCGGGATGCCGAGGCCGTTGTCGCGCACGGACACCACGACATCCTTGCCCTCGCGCCGGACGTCCAGCGCGATCTCGCCCTGCTCGTTGGTGTACTTGGCCGCGTTGTTCAAGAGGTTGGCGAACACCTGCGACAGCCGCACGGCGTCGCCGTCCACCACGAGCGGCTCCGCGGGGATCAGCGTCGTCAGCCGGTGCCGCCGCGATTCGATGAGCGGGCGCGACGACTCGACGGCGCTGCGGATCACGTCCGCGATCGCCAGCGGCGAGCGGCGCAGCACCATCTTGCCGAGCGTGATGCGCGACACGTCGAGCAGGTCGTCCACCAGGCGCACCAGGTGGTTGACCTGGCGGTCCATCATGTCGAGCACCGGGCGCGCGGCGGCATCGGCGTTCCCCGACAGGCGCAGAATTTCCAGCGCATTGCTGATCGGCGACAGCGGATTGCGCAGCTCGTGCGCGAGCGTGGCGAGGAACTCGTCCTTGCGCCGGTCCGCCTCGCGCAGCGCGGCCGCCGTGCGCTCACGCTCGTGCAGGTGCTGGCGCGTCTGGTGCTGCCGGTGCCGTGCCCGCAGCGCCGAGCGCACCGTGCTCACCAGCGTGGACCGGCGCGTCGGTCGCTCGACCAGCGTGACGTTGCCGAGACTCTGCAGCGCCTGCACCGCGACCGGCGAGTCGGCGCCCTGGTGCGTCATCACCAGCACCGGGAGATCCGACCAGGGCGGCTGGCGCACCATCTCGAGCGCGAGCATGTTGCCGTAGCCCCCGTCGAGGGACTCCTCGGTCAGCAGCACCGCGCCTGCGCCCTCGTGCAGCTCGCGCACCAGCGTCGGGACGTCGGGCACCGACTCCGAGACGATTCCGGCGTTGTCCAGCACCCCGCGGGTCAGCGCCGCGTCCTTGCCGCCCGGGGCGAGGACGAGCACCCGCATCCGGCGCCGTTCGTCATCGGCTGCGCTCATGGCCCTTCATCGCCATCAGGGTTTCAGGCGTGCCCTCGAAGATCGGCACGCCGGTCAGCACACCGCGGAAGTCCCGCAGCGGCTCACCGATGTGGATGCCCCGATCGAGGCGGAACTCCCGGATCGTCCGTTCGTGCGCGCCGCCGCGTTTCTTGACCACCGAGATGGCCTGCCGGATCTCGCCGCGCGATTCGAAGTAGCGGAGAAGGATCACCGCGTCGACGAGGTAGGTCGCTTCCACCGGCGCCGCCATCGTCGAGCCGACGATGCCCTGGTGCGCCGACACCAGTACGGTCGCCACGCCGCGCTGGCCGAGATAGGCGAGGAGCTCGTGCAGGTGCACGCCGATGTGGCGCTCCTCGGGCATCGCATTCAGGTAGCCGTTGAGGCTGTCGATGACAATCGTCCTCGCACCGTCCTCCTCGACGCACTGGCGGATCGAGGCGGTGAGCTGGCCGGGCGCGAGCTCGGCGGGGTCGATCTGCTGGATCGATACCCGACCCGCGTCATAGGCCGGGCGCAGCTCGATGCCGAGGCTGTCGGTGCGCGACAGCAGCGTCTCGATGCTCTCGTCGAAGATGAACATCGCGGCGCGCTCCCCACGCTTCGCGGCGGAGGCGGCGAACTGCCCCGACACCGACGACTTGCCGGTGCCCGGCGCGCCGACGATCAGCGTGCTGGTGCTGCGCTCGATGCCGCCGCCGAGGAGCTGGTCGAGCGCCGCGATGCCGCTCGGCATGCGCTCGCGGCTGGAGTGCGAGCGGTGCTCGGCGGCCACCAGCCGCGGGAACACCTCGAGCCCGCCGCGGCGGATGACGTAGTCGTGGTTGCCGCCGCGAAACACCTTGCCGCGGAATTTCACGACGCGCAGGCGCCGGCGCTCGACGCCATACTCCGGATAGACCTGCTCGAGGTAGACGACGCCGTGCGCGAGGCTTTGCACCTGCAGGTCGTGCTCGGTCGCCGTCCGGTCGTCCAGCATCATCACGGTGCAGCGCCGGCCGGTGAAGAACTGCTTGAGCGCGAGGATCTGGCGCCGGTAGCGCAGCGGACTGCCGGCCAGGAGCCTCATCTCGGACAGCGAATCGAACACGATACGGTGCGGCTTCACCGCCTCGACCTCGGCGAGGATCGACTTGGTGGTCTCGGAGAGCTCCACCTCGGACGGGTGGAACATCGTGTAGTTGTCGTCGGGATTGAGGCTGTCGGTCGACGGCACGAGCTCACGGATCGCGATGCCGTGCGACGACAACCCATGCGAGGCGATCACCCCCTCGAGCTCCTCGCGGGTCTCCGAGAGGGTGACGTAGAGCACGCGCTCGCCGGCGCGCACGCCCTCGAGGAGGAACTGGAGCGCCAGCGTCGTCTTGCCGGAGCCGGGCAGCCCTTCGACGAGATACAGACGATTGCGCGTGAGGCCGCCGTTCAGGATGTCGTCCAGACCGGGAATCCCGGTCGCCGCGGCATCCGGCTCCTCGGGGGCCGCGTTCGCTCGCGGGATGGTGGGGAGCGGGGGCGAAGACATGGCTTGTTCAGGACTGGTGAGGCGAGCCCGGTCGCCGGCGGGGACTATGGTGGTAGGTCCGCTCTAGCTGGCGTGCAGGAGCGCATCGAGCGCGCCCGGCCCCGCCATCTTGTCGATGCAGTCGTCGAAGCCGGCGTTGAGCGACAGGCGCCGCGTCGTCTCGTCGAGCGTCATGCCCGAGAGCATCACGAGGCGGATCGACCGCGTCGCGGGCTGCGACTTGAGCGCGCGCGCCACCTGGTAGCCGTTGACGGTGGGCAGGTGGATGTCGATCAGCGCGACGTCGGGGAGGCGCGCTGCGGCGAGCTTTACGGCCTCGTCGCCGTCGCCGGCGCCGATCACGTCGTACCCCAGCTCGGTCAGCGCCTCGGTGTACGACGTGCGCAGCGCGAGGTTGTCGTCGACGAGCAGGATCGTCAGCGGCCCGCGCTCACGGTCGCCCGTGGCTTCCGGCGTTGCGCGCGCCGCCGACGCGGTGCCGCTGTCCGGGGAAGCGGCGGACGCTGCGGCCGACGATTCGGTCGGATCGGAGCCGCGCATCAGCGTCAGCACGAACTCGCGCACGCCCGATCCGGCGACCTCGCCCGCGGTGAGCGCCCCCTGCTGCAGCTCGACGATCTGCCGCGCGGTGCGCAAGGCCATCAAGCCGAGCCCCGACGGCGCACGGAACGAGTCGAACGCGGCGGAGACCTCCGCAGCGGGCTTGATCACCGGGAAACGCACGGTGAGCTTCGCATGGCCGGCTTCGCGCTCGATCACCATGTCGATGTCGCCGTCCTCGGCGCAGGTCGCGCGCGCGTGCTCGAGCACCGACGCGAGCACGGTGATCGCCTGCTCGCGATCGGCATGGACGTAGAGCGGCGCGTCGAACGGCGGCACGCGGAAGCGCGGCGTCTCGCGCGTGTCGATGGCCCGGATGCGGGCGATCGCTTCGTCGATGAGCTCGGCGAGCGACCACGACGCGGGATCGAGCGACAGCGTGCCGCTCATCGCGCGGTCGGCGGCGACGAACACGTCGATGGTCTGCAGCGCCGCATCGAGGCTGCGCCGGATGTGCTGCAGCGCCTTGTCCAGCACCACCGGATCCGCGCCACGCACCCGCAGCACATCGGCGGCCGAGCGGATCGGGCTGATGGCGTTGCGCAGCTCGTGGGCGAAATCGCGGATCAAGGAAGGGCCGTCGCTCATGGGGACGCGCGAGGTGTCGACCGTTAGAGCGTAGGGGGGGTGACCGACAGCAGCAATTTGCGGGAGCCCTATGCGGCTGTAGGCGCCATCCTACACAGCGCCGGCCGTGCGGTCGTACCCATGGACGTCGGAATCGGCCTACCGTCCGGCGCGCGAATGGCCGCTACGGTCGCCTGCGGCGTGCGCCGAAGATGTGCGGCTGCGGCAACGCCTCCAAGCGCGCCGCCAACGTCCCGCCGAACCAGGAGTCCAGCATGGAATACCCCACGATCACTTTTCCGCGCCGGCGCGGCGCCGCCGTCGTGGCGACGCTGTTCGCCACCGCCTTCGCCACCACCGCTTGGGCGGCCGACATGAAGGTCACGCTCTCCGGCGCCAACGAGGTGCCGCCGGTCGCCACGCAAGCCTCGGGCAGCGGCACCATCACGGTGAACGACGACAAGACGGTCAGCGGCAGCGTCACCACGACCGGCATCGACGCCACCGCCGCCCACATCCACCAGGGTGCCTCCGGGGCCAACGGCGGCGTCCTGATCCCGCTCACCAAGAACGGCGACACGTTCAGCGTGCCTCCGGGGGCCAAGCTCACCGACGAGCAGTACCAGGCGCTGCGGGCCGGCAACCTGTACGTCAACGTCCACAGCGCTGCGCACAAGGACGGAGAGATCCGCGCGCAGCTCAAGCCCTGACGCCTTGCGTGGCCCGGGCGGTGTCGAAACGGCCGCCCCGGCCCTGACCTGACGCGACCATGACCCCACGTCACGGCCTCGTGACGATCGCCCTGCTCGCCGGCTGCTCGGGCGTCGCGAACCTTCCGGTCGAACGCGGGATGGGCGCCGACCCGGTGCTGCCCGCGCCGGACCGCTCGCTTCTTCCCGTCGTGGAAGTCGCCACGGCGACCGGGTGGCCGCAGGGACGCTCGCCGCAACCGGCGGCGGGACTCGCGGTGACGCGCTTTGCGGGCGACCTCGACCACCCTCGCTGGCTGCACGTGCTGCCGAATGGCGACGTGCTCGTCGCGGAGTCCGCCGCGCCTCCGCGTCCCGACGAAGGCAAGGGGATCAAGGCCTGGTTCATGCAGCTCTTCATGAAGAAGGCCGGGTCGTCGGTGCCGAGCGCCAACCGCATCACGCTGCTGCGCGATACCGACGGCGACGGCGTGGCCGACGTGCGCGAAGTGTTCGCCGACCGGCTCAACTCGCCGTTCGGCATGGCGCTCGTCGGCAACGACTTCTACGTCGCGAACACCGACGCGATCGTCCGCTTCGGCTATACGGACGGCGCGCTGAAGGCCGCCGGACCGCCGCAGACGATTACCGACCTGCCGGCCGGCACGCGCAACCACCACTGGACCAAGAGCCTGATCGCGTCGCGCGACGGCACCAGGCTCTACGCGACGGTCGGCTCGAACAGCAACGTCGCCGAGAACGGCATGGCGGCCGAGGAAGGCCGCGCGGCGATCTGGGAGATCGATCGAGGAACCGGCGCCAAGCGCCTGTTCGCGACGGGGCTGCGCAATCCGAACGGCCTCGCCTGGGAGCCCGACACCGGCGCGCTGTGGACCGCCGTGAACGAGCGCGACGAGCTCGGCAGCGACCTCGTGCCCGACTTCATGACATCGGTGCGCGACGGCGGCTTCTACGGCTGGCCGTACAGCTACTTCGGCCCGATCGTCGACACGCGTGTCGAGCCCCCGCGCCCGGACCTGGTCGCGCGCGCGATCAAGCCCGACTATGCACTCGGACCGCACACCGCGTCGCTCGGGCTCGCAACGTCGCGAGGCGCGAAGCAGCTGCCGCCCGCGTACGCGAACGGCATGTTCGTCGGCCAGCACGGCTCGTGGAACCGCAAGCCGCCGTCGGGCTACAAGGTGATCTTCGTGCCGTTCGCCGGCGGACGTCCGAGCGGACCGGCGCAGGACGTGCTCACCGGCTTCCTGTCCGGGACCGGCGAAGCGTTCGGCCGCCCGGTCGGCGTGGCGGTCGACGGGCGCGGCGGGTTGCTGGTCGCGGACGACGTCGGCAACGCGGTGTGGCGTCTCGCTGCCGCGAAGTAGCCACGCTCAGGCGATCCTGCAGGATGCGCCTGTCGTTCCTGGATCCGGCTCGCAGCGCTCGACCCGGACGCTGACGCCGGTCGCCAGGCAGGCGGCCGAATTCCCGCGCTCGAGGGAGGGTTGGGATTATCGCTGCATCGAGCCTCGGCGTCGGCTCCGCGCCGTGGGAGCGCGTCGCTCCCGGAACACCCGCCGAAGCCGGCCCGCTGTCCCGTCGTTCGGAGTTAGCATTGCTCCTGCATCGAGCCCGCCAGTTCATCGGAACGTGCAACCGCGCGACCGGTCGGGGCAGCGCGGGTCCGACGGATGTCGCGTCAACCGGCGACGGCCCGGGACTGACGCACGATTGGCGGGTTATCGCGCAGCGCGTGGAAGGGCGACGACAGGGCGGTGCTGCGGAAGCGGCGACGGCAACTGAACGCCGAGATCCGCGGGCCCCGCCCGGGGGTGAACCCCTATGCAGAAGCGAATTGAACAGTGGAGCAAGCGTATCGTTCTCGTCGCCAACGTTGTCGCGGCTATCTTCGGCGTCGTCGTTCTCACGCAATGGTGGGTTGAAGAGGCGAACGTCGCAGCGGTGGAGAAGTACCGCGACCAGCTGCGTCAGGGTGCCTTGGGCGCCACGTCGAGCCTGCCGGACGATGCGAAGAAGGACGCATCGGGAAAGTTGGTGGCGTCGACGCCTGCATCGCCCTCAGCGGAAAGTACGAAGCAAGCCAGCACTGCGGCGGATCAGTTCTGGAGATACTTCTGGGTGAACACCAGAATGCGGTTCGACTACTGCAAGGAGCAGGGCGTGGACATCTCCGCCTTCACCCAGGCGTTCGAGAATCTCCATCGCGACGACGTCAAACGGGCTTCGGCGATCTCCGCCAGGGAAGGGGCGGACAAGGAGAAGATCTACAGCCTTCTCAAGTCGGAGCATCGCAAGGTGATCGAGGACGACATGCTCGGGATCGCCAGGGCCAACAACACCGACCTGCGCGAGGTCTGCCGTTCGCTGGCGGAGCACGGTCTGGAGGCCGCCGATGCGATGCAGCTGGCCAAGGTCAATCCCGCCATTCACCAGGCGCTGGTCACGGACCAATGAAGTGCCACGCCACGCGCTACTGCGCTTCCCCCTTCGCGAGGTCGGCGTAACCACTTGCAAGCCCAAGTGCTCGCTACGTCGTCGGGCGGTCGGGGAGGGCACGTCGCCACCGCCGCTCGAAGGGCGCGCCGGGCATGAAAAAACCAAGTCGAACAGCGACTTGGTTTTTGGGTCCTGGCGGAGAGAGAGGGATTCGAACCCCCGTTAGGTTGCCCTAAACCTGATTTCGAGTCAGGCGCCTTCGACCACTCGGCCATCTCTCCGGCCGTCGCATTATACCCACCGCCTGCCGACGCCCGGATCGCCGGACGCGCGGGCGGCGGGCGGGCATTCAGGGCCGCTCGTACACGGCGACGTACGCATGCCGCGCGACCGTCGGCCCGACGGCGTCGACGTCGAGCGGCTCTCGCTTGATGCGTCGGAAGCGCGCCTCCACAAGCGCGGCGATGTCGACTCCGTCGTTCACCCAGCCCGTGTCGCCGGGGACTGCGCGCAGCCAGTTGTTGACGACGATTAGGCGCGCGCCAGGGCGCAATGCCTCGAAGATGCGTTCGATGTCCCGCGCGGGCTGCATGCAATGCTGGAGCACCCAGCACGCGATCGCGGCATCGGCGCGCGGGCCGGTCGCGCTGCCTGCGGCGAACGTTTCCGGATCGAGGG
>DATLIR010000365.1:0-5122 GCA_035539315.1 Casimicrobiaceae bacterium | reverse complement strand
CGAGGCGTCGCCGTGGATGTTCCACCAGATGACCGTGCACGGGGCGGCCTCGCTCGACGCTTCGTGCGAGACCGACCGCATGGCGTTCATCGGGCGCGGACGCACCGTCGCCGCGCCGCGCGCGATGAGCGAGCCCGGCCGCCTCGCGGGCGGCCAGGGATCGGTCCTCGATCCGGTCGTCGCGGTCCGCCACCGGGTGGCGCTCGACCCCAACGAAACCGCGACGATCGATCTCGTTGTCGGCATGGCCGAAACGCGCGACGCCGCCATGGCGCTCGCCGGCAGGTACCAGGACCGGCACCTGGCCGATCGCGTGTTCGACCTGGCGTGGACGCACAGCTGGGTGACGCTGCGCCAGATCAACGCGACCGAGTCCGACGCGCAACTCTACGCGCGCCTCGCGAGCGCGGTCATCTATGCGAACGCCGCGATGCGCGCCGAAAGCGGCGTGCTCGCGCGCAACCGTCGCGGGCAGTCGGGGCTGTGGAGCTACGCGATCTCCGGCGACCTGCCGATCGTGCTGCTGCAGATCGGCGACGCGGACAACATCGATCTCGTACGCCGGATGGTGCAAGCGCACGCGTACTGGCGACTGAAGGGCCTGGCCGTCGACCTCGTGATCTGGAACGAGGATCGCGGCGGCTACCGGCAGGTCCTCCAGGACCAGATCATGGGGCTGATCGCCGCCGGCATCGAAGCCCACGTGATGGATCGGCCGGGCGGGATCTTCGTGCGACGTGCCGAGCAGATCTCCGACGAGGACCGCATCCTGCTCCAGTCGGTGGCGCGCGCGATCGTCACCGACCGGCGCGGCAGCCTCGTCGAGCAGGTCGCGCGCCGTGGCGCCACGGAGGTGCGCGTTCCGCGCCTGGCACCGTCGAAGTCCGTGCGCGTCGAAGCCCCGGCCACAGTGACGCACGCACGCGAGCTGATCCTGTTCAACGGGCTCGGCGGATTCACGCCGGACGGCACCGAGTACGTGGTCACGACGCAGGCGGGCCAGACGACGCCCGCGCCCTGGTCCAATGTGATCGCCAACCGGACCTTCGGCTCGGTGATCTCGGAGAGCGGCTCCGCCTACACGTGGAGCGAGAACGCGCACGAATTCCGCCTGACGCCCTGGCACAACGATCCGGTGAGCGACGCGGGCGGGGAGGCGTTCTACGTCCGCGACGACGAATCCGGCCAGTTCTGGTCGCCGAGCGCGCTGCCCAGCCGCGGCACCGGCGCCTACGTCACCCGCCACGGCTTCGGCTACAGCGTCTTCGAGCACACGGAGGACGGCATCGCCACCGAACTGTGGGTGTACGTCTCGCTCGACGATGCGGTCAAGTTCTCGGTCCTGAAGGTCCGCAACGCTTCCGGCCGCGCGCGCAGGCTCTCCGCCACCGCGTACGTCGAATGGGTGCTCGGCGACCTGCGGCCGAAGACGACGATGCACGTGATCACCGAGGTCGAGGCGCGCAGCGGCGCGCTCCTGGCGCGCAACGCGTACAACACCGAGTTTCCCGATCGCGTCGCATTCTTCGACGTGGACGACCCGTCCCGCAGCGTGACCGGCGATCGTGCCGAGTTCCTCGGACGCAACGGCGCGCCGAGCCGCCCTGCCGCCATGGGGCGAACACGGCTATCCGGCAAGGTCGGCGCCGCCCTCGATCCCTGCGCCGCGATCCAGGTGCCGTTCGAGCTGGACGACGGACAGGAGCGCGAGATCGTCTTCCGGCTCGGCATGGGACGCAATGCGGCCGACGCCGCGCAGCTCGTGCAGCGGGTGCGCGGACCGCTTGCCGCTCGCGCCGCGCTGGAGGCCGTGCGCGCGCACTGGACGCGGACGCTGGGCGCCGTGCAGGTGCGAACGCCGGACCCGTCGCTCGACGTGCTGGCCAACGGCTGGCTGGTGTACCAGGCGGTGGCGTGCCGGCTGTGGGCGCGGAGCGGGTATTACCAATCGGGTGGCGCCTACGGGTTTCGCGACCAGCTGCAGGATGCGATGGCGCTCGTCCACGCCGAGCCCGCGCTGCTGCGCGAGCAGCTCGTTCGCTGCGCGGGTCGCCAGTTCGTGGAAGGCGACGTCCAGCACTGGTGGCATCCGCCATCGGGTCGCGGCGTGCGCACGCGCTGCTCGGACGACTTCCTGTGGCTGCCTCTCGCCACCGCCCGCTACCTCGCGGCGACCGGCGACCGCGCCGTGCTGGACGAACCGGTCGCGTTTCTCGACGGTCGCGCGGTGAACGAGGAGGACGACGCGTACTACGACCTGCCGCGCCGGTCGCAGGAATCGGCGAGCGTGTACGAGCACGGCGTGCGCGCCATCGTGCACGGTTTGCGCTACGGCGCGCACGGGTTGCCGCTGATGGGCTCCGGCGACTGGAACGACGGCATGAACCGGGTCGGCATCAAGGGCAAGGGCGAAAGCGTCTGGCTGGGCTTCTTCCTGTGCGCGGTGCTGGACGCCTTCGCCGACGTCGCGCGCATCAAGGAAGACGGGCCGTTCGCCGAGCTGTGCGAGACGGAGGTCGTCAAGCTTCGCGCGAACCTCGAGCAGCACGCCTGGGACGGGGCGTGGTACCGCCGGGCATATTTCGACGACGGGACGCCGCTGGGCTCTGCGATCGGGGACGAGTGCCAGATCGATTCGATCGCCCAGAGCTGGTCGGTGCTCTCGGGCGTCGCCGGCACCGAGCGCGCGCGCAGCGCCATGAGCGCGCTCGACGAACGCCTCGTGCGCCGCGCCGACGGCCTGATCCAGCTGCTCGATCCGCCGTTCGATACGTCGGACCTCGACCCGGGCTACATCCGCGGCTACGTCCCCGGCGTCCGCGAGAACGGCGGCCAGTACACACACGGCGCGATCTGGGCGGCAATGGCGTTCGCGGCGATGGGCGACGGCGAGCGCGCGTGGGAACTGGCGACGATGATGAACCCGGCGAATCGCGCGCGCACGCCCCAGGACGTGGCCACCTACAAGGTCGAACCCTACGTCGTCGCCGCCGATGTCTACGCGCTGGCACCGCACACGGGGCGCGGCGGATGGACCTGGTACACCGGTTCGGCCGGCTGGATGTACCGGCTCATCGTCGAGTCGCTCCTCGGACTCGCGCGCGAAACGGATCGGTTGCGGATCACGCCCTGCCTGCCGGCGGCGTGGCCCGCGTTCACGGTTCGCTACCGGAACGGCGCGACGTACTACGACATCGCGGTGCGGCGGGCCGCGGATGGCGAAACCCTCGCGGCGACCCGGGTGACGGTGGATGGCGTCGTGCAGACGGACGATTCGGTCGCGCTCGTCGACGACCGCGCGGAGCACCTCGTCGTCGTCGAGGTCCCCGGCAGCGCAGGGTCGCCGTTTCCGGTGTCGTAACGCCGACCTCGCTTGGGCGCGCCTGCGTCATCCACCCGACGCGCGCCCGATCCGCACGTTCGTCGATTGAGTGCGCTAGCGCACCGACCGCCTCGGTGCGAGCGGCTAGTGTGCGACGACGATGCGCTGCACCGTCGTGTCTCGCGCCCACGCGGCGCCTTCCCCCGGATGAATCGACCATGAAACTCGACCGCTCCTGGCTCCTGCTCGTCGGACTCGTCGCCGGCTTGTTCACTGCGGTGGCATCGCGCCGCCGGCAGCACCTCGGCGCGCGCACCCGCGACGACCACTCGCAGATCGGCTCGTGGGAAAACGAAGGCGGCAACCTGCCGCCCGCCGTCACGCCTGCCGACCACGGCGCGTCGCGCACCTACCGGACGACCACCCGGCCGCGCATGTTCGCTTCCTCCGCGCCATTGCACAGCGACTCGCCGCGATCCTCGAACGCCTCACTCCACGCAAAGGCAACGCCATGCGACATGACCTGAGACTCGGCAGCGAGGCATAGTCTCCGGGGCCGTCAGGCATTCGCCGCGGAACTCCGCGTCGCTGCAGAAGATCCCGTAGCCGCTCCCGACCCGCAACGAGGACGCCCGGTCGGTTCGCCGCACGCGGGAACGAGGGGCGCTTCGCGCCCCTTGGCATTTCCGCTCGTACCGACCGCGTGCACGCCGCGGCGCCGTCGACCCTCCGCGAGCGCGCGCGGCGCCGCCCGCGCGTCACACGACCGTGCCGAACACCTTGCCCACGCCTGCGGTCAGTCCCATGGCCAGCGCGCCCCAGAAGGTGACCCGCAGCGCGCCCTTCGTCACGCTCGCGCCCCCGACGCGCGCGGCCAGTCCGCCGAGGAGCGCGAGGAACACGAGCGAGGTCGCCGAGACGACGCTGACGAGGCTCCCGAGAGGAACCAGCGCGACCACGACGAGCGGCAGTGCCGCACCGATGCCGAAGGCGAGCGCAGACGTGAAAGCCGCCTGGATCGGCCGCGCGCTCTGCGCCTCGGAGATCCCGAGCTCGTCCCGCGCGTGAGCCCCCAGCGCATCGTGAGCCATCAATTGCCGCGCCACCTGCCCGGCGAGCGCGGGATCGAGACCGCGGCTGACGTAGATCGCCGTCAGCTCGCGCACCTCGCCCGGGTCGTCGGCGGCGAGCTCCGCGCGTTCGAGGTCGAGCGCGGCGCGCTCGGAGTCGGCCTGCGACCGCACCGACACGTATTCGCCGGCGGCCATCGACATCGCACCCGCGACGAGGCCGGCGATGCCCGCGACCATCACGCCGGCGTGCGTCGCCTCCGCGGCGGCAACGCCGAGCACGAGGCTCGCGGTCGACACGATGCCATCGTTGGCGCCGAGCACCGCGGCGCGCAACCAGCCGATGCGGTCGGTGCGATGCCACTCAGGATGGCGCGTGGGCATGGAGTGGCATCGGTGCGTGTCGCAGGGCTCGATCGGCCCGGGCGACGCGATGGGAGCCGCGTGGTCACGACGTGCACGCCCAAGCGGATGGACGATGAGCGATCGGCGGCAAGTGTCTCCGCGGCCGTTGCCCACCCATTCCAATCTACCCGCATCCCGGCACGAGCGGTTGATGGGGATCAAGCCCACCGGACGCGATCAGCAGCGGCTGCGTGCCGTGTCAGGTCTGTTCGATCCCGACAAGCTTGCCCAGATCGGCCCTCGGGTCGTTCGTGGCGAGCGGATCGATCTCGACCGGCGAGGTTCGTTCCGTCGTCTTCATGGCCGTGAACCGTCCGTGTCGATC
>DATLIR010000364.1:0-2968 GCA_035539315.1 Casimicrobiaceae bacterium | reverse complement strand
ATGATGCGCGGCAGATCCCGAGGCAGCTCGCTCACGAGTGCCGCGATGCGCGCGTCGAGCGACGAAACCGTCCCCTCGCCCACCACGCCTTCATCGTCGCGCGCATCGACGAGCAGCAGCGCGAGGTCGGCCCGCGCGATCGCCGCACGCGTGCGTGCGATGCCGAGCGCCTCGACCGCGTCGCTCGTGTCGCGCAACCCCGCGGTGTCGACGATCGTGAGCGGAATGCCCGCGATCTCGACCGGCCGCTCGATCGTGTCGCGCGTCGTCCCCGGGATGGCGGTGACGATGGCGACGTCGTCGCCGACGAGCCGGTTGAGGAGGCTCGATTTGCCGACGTTGGGTGCCCCGACGAGCACGACCGTGAGACCTTCGCGCAGCACGGCACCGGTGCGGGCGCGTGCCAGGACCGCGTGGAGCCGCTCGCGAATCGACGAAAGCCGCGCTTGCACGTCGCCCTCGCGCAGCAGGTCGAGCTCCTCGTCGGGGAAGTCGAGCGTGGCCTCCGTGTACATCCGCAACTCGATCAGCGCGTCGCGCAGCGCGTGCACCTCGCGCGAGAACTCGCCGGTCAGGCTGCGCGCGGCCGCGCGCACCGCGCTTGCGGTGGATGCTTCGATGACGTCGGCGACGCTTTCCGCCTGCGCGAGATCGAGCTTGCCGTTCAGGAACGCGCGCTTCGTGAACTCGCCCGGCTCGGCAAGGCGCGCGCCTAGCTCGAGGCAGCGCGCGAGCAGCAGGCGCATCACGGCCGGCCCGCCGTGGCCGTGCCATTCGACGACATCCTCGCCGGTGTACGAGTGCGGCCGCGGGAAGAAAAGCGCGAGCCCCGTGTCGATGGCGTTGCCCTGCGCATCGCGAAACGCGACCCGTGTGGCGATCCGCGGCGCGAGAGGCTTGCCGGCAATGCCTGCGATCAGCGTCGCGAGTCCGTCACCCGACACCCGCACGACGCCGATGCCGCCGCGCCCGGGCGGCGTGGCGATCGCCGCGATCGGGGCCTGCGACATCGGGGTCAGCAGGACTTCGGGGTCAGAGCAATAAGTCGAGCGATCACCAATTTCACCTCGCCACAGACCTTCGCCGCTCGGGACTCATTGCTCTGACCCCAAAAGTGCCTACCGGCGCTTGGCCGCGGCCACGGCGGCCTCGCGCTCCAGCATCCGGTTCATCTGCCACTGCTGCGCGATCTGCAGCAGGTTGTTGATGAGCCAGTACAGCACGAGGCCGGCGGGGAAGAACAGGAACATGATCGAGAACGCGACCGGCATGAATTGCATGACTTTCGCCTGCACCGGGTCGGAGATCGGGGTCGGCGAGAGCTTGACCTGCAGATACGCGGTGACCGCGTACACGACCGGCAGGATGAACCACGGGTCGGGTGCCGACAGGTCGTGGATCCAGCCGATCCACGGCGCGTGGCGCAGCTCGACGGCGGACAGCAGCACCCAGTAGAGCGCGATGAACACCGGAATCTGCACGACGATCGGCAGGCAGCCGCCGAGCGGATTGATCTTCTCCTGGCGGTAGAGCTCCATCATCTTCACCTGGAGCTGCTGCTTGTCGTTCGCGTACTGCTCCTGCAGCGCCTTCATTTTCGGCGCGACGATCTTCATCTTGCCCATCGAGCGCGCAGACGCCGCGTTCAGCGGGAAGAACGCCCCTTTGATGAGGATCGTCATCACGATGATTGCCCAGCCCCAGTTGCCGAGAAGCCCGTGCAGCCACTTGAGCAGCCAGAACAGCGGTGCCGCGATGATCGTGAAGATGCCGTAGTCGACGACCAGGTCGAGCCCGGGCGCGAGCTTGGCGAGCACGTCCTGGTCCTGCGGCCCGACGTAGAGGCGTGACTGGACAACGCCGGTGCCGCCGGCGGGGATCGTGCCCTCCGCGTAGCGCACGCCGGCGGTGTACAGGCCGTTGTCGAGCTTCGTCGTGTAGAACTGGCGCGACAGCTTGCCCGTCTCGGGTGGCAGCCACGCGGCGACGAAGTAGTGCTCGATCATGCCGATCCAGCCGTTGTCCGTGGCGCGCGTGTACGCCGGCTTGCGGCTCGGATCGGCCGCCTCCTTGTCGATCTCGCCGAAATCGACCTTCTTGAACTTGTCCTGCTCGTTATAGACGACGGGGCCGACGAACGACGCCGGCGCCATGGAGCTCTGCACGCCGACGTGCTTCGTGTCGCGCATGAGCTGGAAGTACGCTTCCGGCTTGATCGGCTGCGCCCCGGCGTTCGTGATCTCGAACGCGACGTCGATCACGTAGCTGCCGCGATGGAACGTCAGCGTCTGCACGACCTTGTCGCCGTTCGCCGCCGTCGCCTGCAGCTTCACCTGCAACTCGCTTGCACCAGGCGCGAGCGCGCGCGGCCCGGGCAGCACCTCGTAGACGGTGCGGTGATTCGGGAAACCTTCGCCGATCAATCCGGCTTGGGCGATGAACGTGCGCTCGGCGTTGCGCTGGAGCGCGAGGTACGGCTTTCCCGGGTCCTGCGCGTCGCGGTGTTTCTCGAGTGCCACCCGCGTGATCGCGCCGCCGACGGTGTCGATGTCGGCGACGAGCAGGTCCGTGCGCACCTCGATCGTCTGCCCCGCCGTCGCCGCCGTTGTCGCGGGCGGCGCCCCGGCCGCGGCTCCCGTCGCAGCCGGCGCCGGAACCGCAGCCGAGGGGGCGCCGGCGGCAGGCTGTTGCGCCGGTTCCCCTGCACGCTGCGTGGTCGCGGTGGCCGGCGGCGGCGGATTCTTCTCGCGCTCCCATGCCTGCCACAGCATCACGGCCGAGAGCGTGAAGATCAGCCACAAAATCAGGCGCTGCGTGTCCATGAGCTTGTTCAACGGAAGCCTCTTGCGATCGGCGCGCGCGGGTGGTCCCGCCGGCGCTTCGTTCTGGTGTGATCCCGCCAAGCTCGCGGCTCGGCCGACGAGGTTCGTGCTTCGCACTCACGTGCTCGCCCTCGGGGCGGCCCTTC
>DATLIR010000363.1:0-2810 GCA_035539315.1 Casimicrobiaceae bacterium | reverse complement strand
TTGCCCACCATCGCGACCAGGCCGGTGCGGCCGAGCATCGTCTCGGTGAACTTGTCCATCCGCGTGGAGGTCGTCGGTCCCGCGGGGCCGACCACCTCGTCGCGCACCGGGTCGACCGGACCGACGTAGTAGATGACGCGGTTGCGGAAGTCGACCGGCAGCGGCTCGCCCTTCGCCAACAGATCGGCGATGCGCTTGTGCGCGGCGTCGCGCCCGGTCAGCATCCTGCCGTTGAGGAGCAGGCGCTCGCCCGGCTGCCACGACGCGACCTCGGCGGGCGTCAGCGTGTCGAGGTCGACGCGGCGCGACTGCGGCGAGGGCGACCAGCGCACGTCGGGCCAGCGCGAAAGATCGGGCGGATCGAGCTGCGCCGCGCCCGACCCGTCGAGCGTGAAGTGCGCGTGCCGCGTCGCGGCGCAGTTCGGGATCATCGCAACGGGCTTCGACGCGGCGTGCGTCGGGAATGTGCGGATCTTCACGTCGAGCACGGTCGTGAGCCCGCCGAGCCCCTGCGCGCCGATCCCGAGCGCGTTGACCTTGTCCATCAGTTCGAGCCGCAGCTCCTCGACGCGGTTGGCGGGGCCGCGGCGCTTGAGCTCGTGGATGTCGATGCGGTCCATCAGCGCTTCCTTGGCGAGGAGCATCGCCTTCTCCGCGCTGCCGCCGATGCCGATGCCCAGCATGCCCGGCGGGCACCAGCCCGCGCCCATCGTCGGCACCGTCTTCATCACCCAGTCGACGATCGAGTCCGACGGGTTCAGCATCGTGAACTTCGCCTTGTTCTCGCTGCCGCCGCCCTTCGCGGCGATGCGCACGTCGATCGTGTCGCCGGGCACGAGCTCGAAGTGGACGACCGCGGGGGTGTTGTCCTTCGTGTTGGTGCGCCGGCCGGCGGGGTCGGCGAGGATCGACGCGCGCAGCGGGTTGTCCGCGTGGTTGTAAGCCCGGCGCACGCCCTCGTTGACCATGTCGGTGACCGACATCGTCGCGCCGTCCCAGCGCACGTCCATGCCGACCTTCACGAATGCGACGACGATGCCGGTGTCCTGGCAGATCGGGCGATGGCCCTCGGCACACAGGCGCGAGTTGGTCAGGATCTGTGCGATCGCGTCCTTCGCCGCCGGGCTCTGCTCGGCCTCGTACGCCTCGCCCAGCGCCTCGATGTAGTCCTGCGGGTGGTAATACGAGATGTGCTGCAGCGCGTCTGCGACGCTGGCAATGAGGTCGTCCTGCCGGATCGTGCGCATCGGGGGCTCCGGTTTCAGTGCGCGGCGTCGGCCTGCGCGGCGCCGAGCGCTCCCCGCTTCACGGCGTGCTGGACCGGCATCAGGCGGTCGGTGGCCGCCACCGCCATCGCGGAGAGCAGGAACGTGATGTGGATCGCGGTCTGCCACAGCAGCGTCTTCTCGTCGTAGGCGGCCGCGTTGATGAAGGTCTTGAGCAGGTGGATCGACGAGATGCCGATGATCGCGGTCGCGAGCTTGACCTTCAGCACGCTCGCGTTGACGTGCGACAGCCACTCCGGCTGATCGGGGTGGCCCTCGAGGCGCATGCGCGACACGAACGTCTCGTAGCCGCCGATGATCACCATGATCAGGAGGTTGCTGATCATCACGACGTCGATGAGGCCGAGCACGACCAGCATGATCACCGTCTCCGACGGCGTCTTCATCGACGCGACCGTCTGCCCGACCGGCGTCACGGCCGCGACGATCTTCTGCACGGCGTCCTGGCTCCCGAGCGCCGCCTCGATCAGGTGGATGAGCTCGACCCAGAAGTGCCACACGTACACGCCCTGCGCGAGGATCAGGCCGAGGTAGAGCGGCAGTTGCAGCCATCGCGACAGGAAGATGAGCTGCGGCAGCGCGCGCATCGGTGCGTTGCGGGGGTACGCGTCGGGGGCGGGTCGGGACATGGGAACAAAGCGGGGAATCGAACCTGCAAGTCTAGCATCGCGGCACCCTCCCGCCGGCCGCCGCGACCGCTCTTGTATGCTTGCGGGCAGGCGCGTCCGCCGGTGCTTCGCGTTGCCTCGCCGCGAAGGGCTTCGGTAGACTGACCGCCCCGGAGGAGGAAGGCTGTGCGCGGTCCGGCGCCGCCCGACGTCACGCCAAGGAGCGCATCCGCATGTCCAACATCGAATCGGTGATGCAAGAGAACCGCGCGTTCGCGCCTTCGGCGGCGTGGACCGCCCAGGCCAACCTGAAGCCGGCCGACGTCGACGCGCTCAACGCCGAGGCCGCACGCGACTTCGAGGGCTACTGGGGGCGGCTCGCCCGCGAGAACCTCGCCTGGCACAAGCCGTTCGCGCACGTGCTCGACGAATCGAAGGCGCCGTTCTACCGCTGGTTCCACGACGGGGAGCTCAACGCGTCGTACAACTGCCTGGACCGCAACCTCGAGCGCGGCCTCGGCGACAAGACCGCGATCATCTTCGAGGCGGACGACGGCAAGGTGACTCGCGTCACCTACCGCGAGCTCTACCTCCGCGTGTGCAAGCTCGCCAACGGCCTCAAGTCGATCGGCGTGAAGAAGGGCGACCGCGTCCTGATCTACATCCCGATGTCGATCGAGGGCGTCGCCGCGATGCAGGCGTGCGCGCGCATCGGCGCGACGCACTCGGTCGTTTTCGGCGGCTTCTCGGCCAAGTCGCTGCAGGAGCGCATCATCGACGCGGGCGCCACCGCGGTCATCACGGCCGACGAGCAGATGCGCGGCGGCAAGGCGCTACCGCTCAAGAGCATTGCCGACGAGGCGCTCGCGGCCGGTGGCTGCGAGGCGGTGAAGAACGTGATCGTGTATCGCAGGAC
>DATLIR010000362.1:0-7511 GCA_035539315.1 Casimicrobiaceae bacterium | reverse complement strand
ATCCCGAGCGCCTCCTGACGATCAACGACCCGGGCCAGCAGGCGCGGATCGAGCAGTTCCTCAAGGGCGACGACAAGCGGCGCAATGCGTTCCTGCAGCGCATGATCGACGAGCGCGGGCTGCGCGCGCAGCTGAGGACTGGCAGCCTGCTGACCGGCCAGCTCTACGTCGCCTTCGACTATTTCCCGAAGGCGGCCAAGGCCGGGATCACCTTCAACCGCGGCGTGGCCGAGCTGCCGGTGGTGCCGAGCGGCCTCGTCGACCTCGAGGCGAAGCTGGGCAGCATCCTCGACAAGATCGACAAGCTCCCGCTCGACCAGATCGCGACCGAGCTCAAGAAGGACCTCGAGTCGCTGGACGAAACGCTGACCGGCGCGACCCGGCTGATCAAGCGCGTCGACACCGAGATCGTGCCCACGCTCAAGACCGACCTCGAGGCGCTGCATCGCGCGCTCGGGAGCATGGAGCGCACGCTCAAGAACGCGGATGCGTCGCTCCTCGGGCCCGACGCGCCGGCGCAGCAGGAGCTGCGCGATGCGCTGAACGAGTTCACGCGCGCGGCGCGCAGCCTGCGCGTGTTCCTCGACTACCTCGAGCGGCACCCCGAATCGCCGATTCGCGGCAAGCTCGAAGACAAGAGCGGGGCCAAATGATGCACCGACGTGTCGCCCTGGCTGCAGTCTCCATCGCCGTCTCCCTTGCGACGGGATGCAGCACTCCGCCGCCGTCGAGGTTCTACACGCTGGCCGCGACGGCGACGGCGACGTCCGCGTCCACGTCCCAGCAGTCGGCGCTCGTGATAGCGGTGGGACCGGTGACGATCCCCTCGGTCGTCGACCGGCCGGAGTTCGTCGTGAGCACCAGCCCCAACGAGGTGCGCCTCGACGATTTCAACCGGTGGGCGTCGCCGCTGCAGGACGGCCTGTCGCGCGCGGTCGCCGAGAACCTCGTGACGCTCATCGGCACGCCGCGCGTGGTCGGGTTCCCGCAGACGCTCGCGACCGAGCCGGACTATCGCGTGGCGATCGAGGTCCGCACGTTCGAATCGACGCCGGGCAAGTCGGCGCTGCTCGAAGCCGTGTGGACGGTGCGGCGCGCGAAGGACGGCAAGACGCAGACCGGTCGCACGTCGGCGCGCGAGACGCTCAGCGAGAGCGGCTACGACGCGCTCGCGGCCGCCCACAGCCGCGCCGTCGCCCGGATGAGCGAGGATATCGCTGCCGCGCTGCGGGCCCTGCAAGGCGCGCCCTAGCCCGCGGCGAACGCGCCTGGCACCGTGACGCCCAGCGTCGTGCCGTCGGCGCGACGACCCGCGCCCCACGCCGGCCTCGGACCGCGTAAGGTGAGCCTTCCCATTTCCGTCGTCATCCTGACGCTGAACTCCGCGAAGACGCTCGGCCGGGCGCTCGACTCGGTGCGGGCATTCGACGAGGTCGTGGTCCTCGATGGTGGCAGCGTCGATGCCACCCAGAGCATCGCTGCCGCGTACCCGAACGTGGTCTACCGCACGAATCCGTTCGAGGGCTTCTCTTCGCAGCGCAACGTCGCGCTCCGGCACGCGTCGCATGCGTGGTGCCTGGTGCTCGACAGCGACGAGGCGGTGACGCCCGAGCTGGTGGCGGGCCTAAGCAGCCGGTCGTGGGACGACAGTGCGTTGACGCTCTACTACGTGATGCGCACCGACTGGTTCATGGGTCGCGCGCAGGAGCGCGGCTACGCGTGCAGCATCACGCACCCGCGTTTTTTCCGGCGACGCGGGGCCGAATACCGGGGACATCTCCACGAAGCGCCGTTCCTCGACGGCCGCAAGCCGCGCCGTGACGGGGAATGGGTGGGAACGCTGCCGCTGGCGTGGCGGATCCTGCACAACCCGGACGCCGGCATCGAGGACGAGCTGGCGCGGATCGGTCGGTACTCGATCCTGCGGGCACGCGAGCGTATCGAGGCGGGCAAGGAAATCACCGCGATTGGCGTACTGCGATCGCTCGTCCGCGACGCACTGACCGTCTACCGCCGGGAATGGCGCAACGGCCAGCGCGGCTTCATCCGGACGGTCCTCGTGTGCTCCCATCGCTGTCTTGCCAACGTTGCGGTCTATGCTGAGCGGGTGCGCCGGCAGCGCTGAAAACGCCCACGTTGACACGCGTCAATCCGGTGCCGTCATGGGTCCCTAGAATGGGTCGTGCCCCGGCCATCGCCGGGGAAGGTGACGAAGGCGGGAATCATGAACGGCGATGCGGGCGGTGCCTCGTCGACCGGGGCGGTCGCGGGACGGACGGGTCGACGCCGGATACGCGGGTTGTGGTGGTGCATGGCGACGCTTTGGCTGATCGGGGCCTGCGTTCCGGCCGCGAGCGCCGAGCCCAGCGCAGCGCCGGCTTCCATGGATCGCTACCGCTGCACGATCTGCCACGCGGAGCATGAAACGCTTGCGGGTCCGGCTTTCGCCGACGTCGCGGCGAAGTACGCGGGTGATCGCCATGCCGTGTCGAAGATCGCGCGCGACATCCGCAGCGGCGTGCGCAGCGGCGCTCCTTGGCACATGCCACCGCATCCCGAGGTGTCGCCGGCCGTGGCGCGCACGATGGCCCGCTACATCATGTCGTTGTCCGCCGGAACGCCGGCGCCGCGCGAGGCCATCCCGCGCTGATGCAACGACGACGCATGGCCCCGGCCCGAATCGCTGGCGTGCTCGCTGTTCCGCCGATGGCGCCCCATTGCCGTGGATTGACGCAGGTCAATGGCGCCCAGCTTGTCGCAGCCCAAGCTTGACGCGTCGCGCGATTGAAAGCGGCCGCATCGCGCGCGCCGCGTGCGTCGGGGTCCCATGCCAGGCAATCTCCGGAAATTCGTCGAGACGCTGCTGGGCTCGCAGCGCGACCTGTCGTTCTCGACGCTCGAGCCGGGCGGCTATCCGCAGTCGATCATCGCGAGCTACGCGAACGACGGCCTGAGTGTGTTCGTATGCACGAAATCGCACGGGCATCAGGTCCGCAACCTGTCGAACTGCGCGAAGGCTTGTGTCACGGTGGTGTCGTTGGAGAAGGATTGGGGCGACGTCCGGGGCGTGACGCTGCGCGGGTCTGCCGCCGTCCTCGCCGGACACTCGCCCGCGGGGCGACAGGCGGTCGAGCTATTGCAACGGAAGTTCCCCGAATCCGAGCGGCTGTTCCGCGACGCCGGCGCGTCGCTGGCCTTGATCCGGTTCGATCCGGTCGCCGTCGTGGTCCTCGATCACTGGGACGGGATCGGCTTCGCCGAGCTCGTCGAGGTCGACCTGGGGGCCTAGCCAGCCACGCTCGCCCGCGCCGCCGGTTGCTCGCGATACGTCAGGGACGACGTCGATCACCCGCATCCAGCGCCGGTCGACGGCGTGCACGAAGACGGTGCGTGCGCGGCAGGCGTGTCGGGGGACAGCGCCGCCCGGCCCGCACCAGCGCCGCTGCGCTTCGGTCGCGCGATCGGTCGATGCCGCGCGCTGCCGCGGGCGTCCGGGCAGGACGAAAGGAGCCCGACCTGCGTTCCAGGCGTGCTCCCCCCGTGATGCGTCGCGTCATGACCGCTCCATCTGCGCGCGCAAACCGTCGACGTCCTCCAGCCTGATGTAGCGGTGTTGCGCGCAGATGAGCTTCAGGTCCTGGAAGCGCGAGATCGCACGACTCACGGTCTCCAGCTTGAGGCCGAGGTAGCTTCCCATCTCCTCGCGCGACATCCGCAGGTTGAACTCCCGCGCGGAATAGCCGCGGTCGGCGAAGCGCTGCGAGAGGTTGAGCAGGAACGCTGCGACGCGCGCGTCCGCGCGCATCGTGCCGAGGAGCAGCATGAGCCCCTGCTCGCGGACGATCTCGCGGCTCATCATCCGGTGCAGACCGCGCTGCAGCCTGGGGATGTGCGTCGCGCTGCGCTCCAGCTCGGCGTAGGGCATGACGCAGACTTCCGCGTTCTCCAGCGCCTCGACGTGCTGCTGGTGGCGGTCGTCCTCGATGCCGTCCAGTCCGATCATGTCGCCCGGCATCTGGAACCCGGTGACCTGCGTGCGACCGTCGTCGGTCAGCACGAAGCTCTTGAAGAAGCCGGTGCGAACGGCGTAGAGCGCGTGGAACGGGTCGCCGGCCCGGTAGAGGTTGTCGCCGCGCACGACGCGCCGGCGTGAATACACCACGCCCTCGACCTCGGCCAGGTCCTCTCCGCGGATGCCGCAGGGCAGGCACATGCTGCGCAGTCCGCACGACGAACAGGCATTCGGCACGCGGGCGACGCTGGCCTGTGGCGTACCGTCGAGGCAGACGCGCGCGGCCGGCATGGGTCGGGTTGCGAGGACAGGCATCATGGCGCTCTCCGGGGCTGCGTTTGCGGGCGGGGAAGCTCGAAGCTCGAGATGATCTCGGTGACACGAAGGAAGTCGAGGCTCTTGTCGAGGAAATGGTTCGCGCCGGCGGCCATGCAGCTGGAGCGCTGCCGCTCGCTGGTGTCATTGGTCAGCACGACGAAGGTCGGCCGCGGCGAGGCGCCGCGGCTTGCCCACAGCACGTCGAGACCGTTCCCGTCGCGAAGGTGGAGGTCGAGCAGGACGACGTCGGGCGCGCATTCGCGGATGCCCGCGATCGCGTCGACCGCCGTCTCGGCCTCTCCCACCACCGTGGCGACCTCGACATGGGCGAGCATCTCGACCAGGCGCTCGCGGATGGCAGGGGAATCCTCGACGACGAAGACGGTCACCGACGGGTGGGTTGCGCTTGCCATGGCGCAACTATCCGTCGCAACCCGCAGCGCTCATAGCGCGCAACGCCCTAACCGGTGGGTCGGGGCGCTCCGATCGCCGGGGGTGAGGAACGCCCCGGCAATGGGGTAGGAATGCTCCTACCCCTCGACTAGGCGCCGCCCGCGGGGTCCTCGGTGAGGCGATGCTGGATGGCGTAGCGCAGGAGCTCGGTGTTGGTGGTGACGCCGAGCTTCTGCATGAGCCGGGTCTTGTGCGTGCTCACGGTCTTGACCGAGAGGTTGACCTTGGCCGCGACATCCGAGACGGTCTGGCCTGCGGCCAGCATGCGCAGCACCTGGAACTCCCGGTCGGAAAGCATGGTGTGCGGTGCCTGCTCGGCATGGGGCATGGCCCCGAGCGCGAGTTGCTCGGCGACCTCGGCGGAGATGTACGCACCGCCCGTCGCCACCTTGCGCAGGGCCGTGATGAGCAGCGTGGACGCGCTGTCCTTGGTCAGGTAGCCGGACGCGCCGGCGCGGATCGCTCGGACCGCGTACTGGAGCTCTTCGTGCATGCTGAGCACGAGGATGCGCAGCTTCGGCTTCTCGGCCTTGACCTGTCGGATCACTTCGAGGCCGCTGCGTCCGGGCATCGAGATGTCGATCAGCAGGACGTCGAACGGAGTCCCGCGCACCAGCCGCATCGCCTCGACGCCATCGCGCGCCTCGCCCACGACCTCGAGGTCCGGATCCGTGGCGAGGAGCTGCTTCAGCCCCTCGCGCACGATCGTGTGGTCGTCGGCGATGACGATGCGGATCATTGCGGGTCGTCGCTCCGCGCCAGCGGAAAGCGGACCTCGATCTCGGTGCCGCGGCCCGGCTCCGTCGAGACCGACGCGTCGCCGCCCAGGAGGTACGCGCGCTCCTTCAGGCCAAGCAGGCCGAACGAGTTCGGCTTGCGCGCGGCATCCGGCGCGAAGCCCACGCCGTTGTCGCGCACGGTCACCATCAGCTGGTCGTCGCCGCCCACGATCGTGATCTCGACCTGCGTCGCGTTCGCATGCTTGGCGACATTCGTGAGCGCTTCCTGGACGATGCGGAACACCGAGGTGGATTGTATGTCGCTCAGGGCGAACTCGGGGTGCGTCATCGCGAGCTCGCACGCGATCGACGATTGATCGCGGAAGCGCGATACCAACGATTCGATCGCCGGGACGAGGCCGAAGTCGTCGAGCGTGAGCGGCCTTAAGTCGGCCGCGATGCGGCGCACCGACGCGATGGTCTGGTCGATTTGCCGGTCCATCTTGTCGAGACGCGCCGGAAGCTCGCTGCCGGCCTTCGCGGCGGACAGCCGCAGCAGGCCGATGTCCATCTTGAGGCCGGTCATCGCCTGGGCGAGCTCGTCGTGCAGCTCGCGCGCGATCCGGATCTTTTCCTGCTCGCGCGCGGTGGAGGCCGCGCTGGCCAGTGCCTTGAGCTCGTCCTTGGACTTGCGGAGCGCGTGCTCGGCGCGGACGCGCTCGGAGACGTCGCGCAGGATCACCGTGTAGTACTTTGCGGCGCCGTCCTCCACCTGCGAGATCGACGCGTCGATCGGAAATTCCTCGCCCGACCGGCGCAACCCGGTGACGACGAGCGCGACGCCCATGCGGCGCGACGTCACGCCCGCGGCGCCGAAGCGCCGCACGTGCTCGCCGTGGTTCGCGCGGAAGCGCTCCGGGATGAACCAGGACAGGGGCGCCCCGAGCGCCTGGTCGGCGGGACAGCCGAACATCTGCTCCGCGGCCGCGTTGAACAGGACGACGCGTTGCGACTCGTCGATCGTGATGATCGCGTCCATCGCGGAGTCGACCACGCCACGCAGCTTGGACTCGCTTCGCGCGAGGTTCGCTTCGGCGTCCCGCCTGAGCGTGATATCGCGCAGGATCGCCGTATAGATCGGTTTGCCGGCCTCGAGGTGCTGCGAAATCGACGCCTCGATCGGGAACTCCTTGCCGTCGGCGCGCAACGCGTGGAGCGCGCTGGTGCCGCCCATGCGCCTCGGCGTCGTTCCGGTGCGCCCGAAGCGCTCGACGTGCCGGCGATGCTCGCCGCGGAAGCGGTTCGGGATCAGCATGTCGATCGGCTGGCCGAGGACTGCATCCCGGGGCCACCGGAAGGCGGCCTCCGCCGCGGCATTGAAGAGCACGATGCGCTGCTGGTCGTCGATCGCCACGATCGGATCCATGGCGGAGTCGACGATCCCCGCGACGCGGGCCTCGGCGCTCAGCAGCGACGCCTGCGTCGCCGAGCCCTTGTCGGCGAGGCGCGCCAGCAGGAAGGCGGCGAGCGCCGCGACCGGGATGCCGACCAGCACCGGAACGACGAGCCTCTGCCACTCGAAGCCGCCGAGGGCCCACGCGAGCAGGGCGGCGATCGCGATGACCGCGCAAAGGAGCGTGACGGGCACCACGACCGGGCTGGTTCGCCCGCGCATTCGCAGCAGAGGTCTGGCTGGTGACCGCTCCGGATCCGGCACGAACATTCCCGAGGTGGCGAGGACGTCGAGGACCGGTACGAACGTCGCACGACCGCCACCGGCACCGCGAAAACTCTAGCATGCCCCTCGGGAGCGCCGCGGCTGCGCCCATCAGGAAAGACCCTACTTACCGAATGTGCTTATGATGGCGCTGCAGGTCGCCGCGCGCCGTCGGTGCCGGACACCTTCACGGCCGGTCCCCCTGCATCGGTTGTCGAGGGAGACATACCGTATCCCGCGCCCAACCCCGGAGTCCCACCATGCAACGACTCGATGCAGCGCAACTCGCCGC
>DATLIR010000361.1:0-2881 GCA_035539315.1 Casimicrobiaceae bacterium | reverse complement strand
CGCGCCGCGCGCCTGACCTTGCCGATCGGCCGCAGCTTGACCGCCGGCTCGGCCAGCACGTCGATGGTCATCGACGCCGGGTAGATGGCGAGCACCAGGTCGCGCATCTGCGACAGGTGTGCGCGCCAGAAGCGCTCCGCCTCGTCGGGCGTGCCGCGGCGCATCAGGTCGAGCGCGCGCTCGCGATTGGCGATGCCGCGCTGCCGGAGCCGATCCACCTTGATGTCGGCCAGGGTCCGTGCGGTGACGTGCTCGTGCTGGCGCCGGATGATGTCCTGGATCAGCGCGGCGAACAGGGCGAGCGTCCGGTTGCCGCAGTGGCGCGTGATCAACATCGAGAATTCGGCGGTCAAATCGGCGTAGCGGATGAGGTCGTGCTGCGCCGCCACGCGCGCTTCGGCGAGATTGGCCTCGAGCGCCGCGAATGCGTCGCGGTCGCGGCGCGCGGCGAGCAGGCGGGCGGCCGGGGGCTCGATGATCGTGCGCGCGAGCCACACGTCCTCGAGCGTCGTGCCCGCGGCCTGCAGGAACACGCCCACCTGGCGCGCGGCCGACCCGAGGTCCATCGCGATCACCCGCGCGCCTCCGTGCTGGCCGCGCGAGATGGCGATCAGCGACTCGGATTCCAGCAGCCGCAGCGCCTCGCGCAGCGTCGGCCGCGACACCGAGAATTCGGCCTGCAGCACGTTCTCCGGGTGCAGCTTGTCGCCGGGCCTGAGCCGGCCGGTGATGATCTGCCGCCGCAACTCGGCCGCGACCCGCTCGGCCGCCTTCGGTCGCTTGCCGCGGTCGTGGGTCGCGCGGGCCATCGCGAGCGGAATCATGCGGATCCTTGTCGAGAACGGACAGCGGGCAGGGACGGGCAGCGCTTGCCTCGAGCGCTTCAAATGGTTATATAATCGAAAAACGCGGGGATGTGCAACCGCGGTGCGCGCCCGGTCGTGGGAAGTGGCCGCGACCGCCGTCGAAATCCGAGGAGGACCCGATGCATCCGCTGTCGAGGCTGGTGGGCGCGATCGCCCTGTCGCTGGCGAGCGTCGCCGCACTCGCGCAGCCGTTCCCGAGCAAGCCGATCCGCATCATCGTCCCGTACTCGGCCGGAAGCGGCAGCGACGCGCTCGCCCGCACGATCGGGCAGGTCGTCGGCGAGCGGGCCAAGCAGTCGGTGGTGGTCGAGAACCGCGAGGGCGGCGGCAGCCTGGTCGGCACGCTCGAGGCCGCGAAGGCGGCGCCGGACGGCTACACGATCCTGATCGTCGCCAACCCGTTCGTCATCAACCCGAGCCAGCGCAACCCGCCGCCGTACGATCCGGTGAAGGACTTCGTGCCGATCGCCAAGGTCGCGGTGATCCCGCTGGTGCTCGCGATCTCGCCGTCGGTGCCGATCAACAACGTTAAGGAGCTGGTCGCCTACGCCAAGGCGAACCCGGGCAAGCTGTCCTACGCGTCGTCGGGTCCCGGCACCAGCAGCCAGCAGGAGATGGAAGTGTTCAAGTCGGCGGCCGGCGTCGACATCCTCGAGGTCGGCTACAAGAGCACGGCACAGGCGCTGACCGACGTGCTCGGCGGCCACATCCCGCTGTTCCCGGTCGTGGTGCCGAGCGTGCTGCCGCACCTCAAGACCGGCAAGGTGCGCCTGCTCGGTGTCTTCGACACGCGGCGCTCGCCGCTGATCCCGGACGTGCCGGCGATCAACGAGGAGATCAAGGTCGCCGGCTACGTGCCCACGCCGGTGTGGTACGGCTTCGTCGCGCCGGCGGGAACGCCGAAAGACGTCGCCGAGACGCTGCACAACCTGTTCGTCGGCGCGATGCAGACGAACGAGGTCAAGGAACGCCTCGCGGGCATGGGCGCGCAGCCGATCAGCGCGACCAACGATCAGTTCACCGCCGATCTTAAGGCCGAGCTCGAGAAGTCGCTGCAACTGGCGAAGCGGCTCGGCGCCGCGAAGTGATCGCGGCGCCTCGCGTTCCAGAATAGTCGCAGCACCCCTCCCGCTCCCCGCGATGCGGGGCGAGGGAGCTCGACACCCGATGCGGGCCGAGGGTCGGCGTGGAGGGCGCGTCAATCGCCTGCGCTGGCCGTGCCGAGCTTGCGCTGGCGTTCGAGCTCGCGCAGCTCCTTGCGCTTCACCTTGCCGTTGAACGTCGTCGGCACGATGTCGATGAACTCGATCTCGCGCGGGTACTCGTGCGCGGAGAGGCGCGCGCGCACGTACTCCTGCAGCTCGTGGGCGAGCATTGGCGTCGCGGCGATGCCTTCGCGCAACTGAACGAACGCCTTGACGACCTCGCCGCGGATCGGGTCGGGACTGCCGACCGCCGCGGCCACCGCGACCGCGGCGTGGCCGGTGAGGCAGGCCTCGATCTCGCCGGGCCCGATGCGGTAGGCGCCGCTCGAGATCACGTCGTCCTTGCGTCCTGCGTACCACAGGTAGCCGTCGGCATCCTGCGTGCCGAGGTCGCCGGTCAGGAGCCAGTCTCCGGCGAACTTGTCGCGGGTCGCCTGCTCGTTGTTCCAGTAGCGCAGGAACATGACCGGATCGGGACGCTTGACCGCGATCTCGCCCACGTCGCCGGTCGGCACCGGCCGGCCGTCCGCGTCGACGAGCGCGATCGTGTGGCCGGGGACGGGCCGACCCATCGACCCCGGCCGCACCGGCATCAGCGCCGAGCAATTCCCGATCACGAGCGTGGCCTCGGTCTGGCCGAAGCCCTCGTTGGGCGTGCAGCCGAGCGCGTCCCGCGACCAGGCGATCATCTCCGCCCCGAGGCTTTCGCCGCCGGAGTGGATCGTGCGCAGGTCGACCGGCCAGCGCGAGCGCGGGTCGTCGACGCGACGCATCATCTTGAGCACGGTGGCGGGCAGGAACACGTTGCGC
>DATLIR010000360.1:0-4633 GCA_035539315.1 Casimicrobiaceae bacterium | reverse complement strand
GCGCTGCTCGACCCAGCAGCGCGGCTACAGCGACCGCAATGTGGCGGGGGCGATCGTCGGCGGCATCCTCGGCGGCGTGCTGGGCCACCAGATCGGGGGCGGCCGCGGCCGGGACGTGGCGACTGCGGTGGGTGCCGTGGGCGGCGCCGTCGTCGGGTCCAACGTCGCGGGGGGGCGCCCGGGCGGCGTCGAGCGCTGCTCGACCGAGTACTCCGGAGCCCCCGCGTACTACGACGTGAGCTACCGCTTCCGCGGTCGCGACTACCGCGCTCAGCTCGCCTTCGCGCCAGGGCCAACGATCACCGTGAACGGACGCGGCGAGCCGCGCGTGTAGCGCAGCGCCGGCTTCGCGACCGTCGCCCGGGCGGTCGGGGAATGCGAACTCCCCGGGCGCGTGATTGCCTTTCGATCGTCGGGCGCGCCGACCGTGCGCCGGGGAGCGGGGAAACGCGATGGGCGACGGGGATAGGGCCGAAGGGCCCCCAGGCGGCGGGGACAGACCGCGCGCGCCTTCGACGACCTCGCACGTAGTCGCGACACCGCACGACGCCATCGCGCTCGCCGAGGCGCGCGCGCACCTCGCGGCCACCGCGGAGATCCTGCGCGCCATCTCGCGCTCGCCCGCGGACACCGGGCCGGTCTTCGAGGTCATCGGCGAGCTCGCCGAACAGCTCTGCGATGCGCGCCTGTCGATCGTCTCGCGCGTCGTCGGCGGTCTCGTGCATTGCGTTGCCGTGCATGGCGTCGACGCCAACGCCGTCCGGACCATCCAGGGGCATTTCCCGGCCTCCATCGACGCGAACATCGCGACGTCCCGCGCGATCCGGACGCGGGGGGTCGTGAACATCGGCGACGTGCTCGCCGACCCGACCTATGCGTCGAAGGATGCCGCGCTCGCCGGCGAATGGCGGAGCTGCCTCACGGTGCCGATGATGCGCGAGGGCGAGGCCGTCGGCGCGATCTTCGTCGGGCGCGCGATCGCGGAGCCGTTCTCCCCCGAGAAGGTCGCGCTGCTCCAGACCTTCGCCGACGAGGCGATGATCGCGATCGAGAACGCGCGGCTGTTCCAGGAGGCCCGCGAGGCGCTCGAGCGGCAGACCGCCACCGCCAACGTGCTCAAGGTGATCAGCGAGTCGCCCACCGACACGCGGCCGGTGTTCGACGCCATCGCCCGCAGCGCCGCGGAGCTCTGCAACGCCCAGTTCTGCCATGTGTTCCGCTTCGACGGGTCGTTGCTGCACGTCGCGTCGTCGCATGGCCTGTCGCCCGAGAGCCACGCTTCGCTCCTGCGTGCCTACCCCATGGCCCCGGGAAAGGGCAGCGCCGCCGCGCGCGCGATCCTCACGCGAGAGACCGCGATGGTCCCGGACGTCGAGGCGGATCCCGAGTACACGCACGGCATCTACGCGCGCGCGCAGTCGTTCCGCAGCGTCGCCGCGGTGCCCATGCTGCGCGACGGGGAGCCGATCGGTGCGATCGCGCTCGCCCAGTCCGCGCCTGGGCGGTTCGCCGACAGCCAGCTCGCGCTGCTCAAGACCTTCGCCGACCAGGCGGTGATCGCGATCGAGAACACGCGCCTGTTCAATGCGCTCGACGTCCGCAACCGTGACCTCGCCGAGGCGCTGGAGCACCAGACGGCCACTAGCGAGATCCTGCACGTCATCTCGCGCTCGCCCGGCGACACGCAGCCGGTGTTCGACTTCATCGGCGAGCACGCCGGCCGGCTGTGCGACGCCGAGGTCAGCGTGGTGTCCATCGTCGAGGGTGGCGCTATACAGCTCGTGGCGGTCGGCGGCCTTACCGCCGACGCGCGCACGACGATGCAGCGTTACTTCCCGATGGCGCTCGACGCGGAATCGGCCACCGCGCGCGCGGTCCGCACGCGCGCGGTCGCGCACTTGACGGACGTGCTCGACGATCCGTCCTACGGGATGAAGGACGCCGCGGTCGCCGGCCGCTGGCGCAGCTGCATCGCGGTGCCGATGCTGCGCAGCGGCGAGGTGATCGGCGCGATCTTCGTCGGGCGCGACGTCGCCACGCCGTTCCCGCCCGCCAAGGTCGAGCTCCTGAAGACCTTCGCCGACCAGGCGGTGATCGCCATCGAGAACGTGCGGCTGTTCAACGAGACCAAGCAGGCGCTCGAACGGCAGACCGGCACCGCCGAGGTCCTCCGCGCGATCAGCCGCACGACCTTCGACCTGCAGCCGGTGCTCGAGATGCTGATCGAGAACGCGACGCGGATGTGCCGCTCCGAGTACGGGCACGTGTTCCTGCGCGACGGCGATCGGTACACGTTCGCCGCCAGCCATGGCGCATCGTCGGCGTTCGTCGAGTACCTGCGGACCCATCCGGTGGCCGCGGACTGGGGGAGCGGGGTGGGGCGCGCCGTCATGACCCGCGCGCCGGCGCACATCGTCGACGCCATGAACGAGCCCGGGTACACCTGGCACACGGCGTCCGAGGAGCTCGGCTATCGCACG
This sequence comes from Casimicrobiaceae bacterium, assembly GCA_035539315.1. Taxonomy (GTDB): domain Bacteria; phylum Pseudomonadota; class Gammaproteobacteria; order Burkholderiales; family Casimicrobiaceae; genus VBCG01. Next base: position 2,153 of record DATLIR010000360.1, on the reverse strand, counting down.
ATCCTCGCGGTGCCGATGCTGCGCGAAGGCGACCCCATCGGCGCGATCTGCATCTGGCGCGAGGCGGTGGCACCGTTCTCGCAACGCGACATCGACCTGGTCGCGTCGTTCGCCGACCAGGCGGTGATCGCGATCGAGAACGTACGGCTGTTCAACGAGCTGTCCGAGCGCACGCAGGCGCTGCAGCGATCGGTCGGCGAGCTCAAGGCGCTGGGCGAGATCGGACGGGCGGTGAGCTCGACGCTCGACCTCGAGACGGTGCTCGCGACGATCGTGCGGCGCGCCGTCGACCTGACCGGCACGGAGGGCGGCTCGCTGTGGGAGTACGACGAGCAGGGCGAGGCCTTCCACCTGCACGCGACGCACGACCTGCCCGACGAGGTCGCCGAGGCGTTGCGCGCGCACGCGTTGCGCAAGGGCGAGGGTGTCGTCGGCAGGCTCGCCCTGACCAACGAGCCGGTCGCCGTGCGCGACATCGCGGACGAGTCGAGCTACCAGAGCCGCGTGCGCGAGGTGCTCCTGCGGTGCGGCTACCGCTCGATCCTCGCGGTGCCGATGGTGAGCGACGGCCGCCTGCTGGGCGGCCTGGTCGTGAACCGGCAGGTCGCCGGCGACTTCCCGCCGTCGGTGGTCGAGCTGCTGCAGAACTTCGGGACCCAGTCCGCGCTCGCCATCCAGAACGCGCGGCTGTTCCGCGAGATCGAGGACAAGGGCCGCCAGCTCGAGGCGGCGAGCCGGCACAAGAGCGAGTTCCTCGCCAACATGTCGCATGAGCTCCGCACGCCGCTCAACGCGATCCTGGGCTTCTCCGAGGCGCTCTCCGAGCGCATGTTCGGCGACATCAACGAGAAGCAGGCCGAGTACCTCGGCGACATCCGCGAATCCGGACGCCACCTGCTGGCCCTGATCAACGACATCCTCGACCTTTCCAAGATCGAGGCGGGCCGCATGGAGCTCGACCTGTCCGAATTCGCGCTGCCGGCCGCGCTCGACAACACGCTCACGCTGGTGCGCGAGCGCGCCGAGCGGCGCGGCATCGCGCTCTCGCGCGTGATCGACGGGCATTTGGGGACGGTACGCGCCGACGAGCGCAAGCTGAAGCAGGTGTTGCTGAACCTGCTGTCGAACGCGCTCAAGTTCACGCCCGAGGGTGGCCGCGTCGAGCTCGCGGCCGTGCCGCGCGACGGCGCGGTCGAGATCTCGGTGAGCGACACCGGCGTGGGCATCGCGCCGGAGGACCAGGCGACGGTGTTCGAGGAATTCCGGCAGGTCGGCGCCGCGGCCCGCAAGGTCGAGGGGACCGGCCTGGGCCTTGCGATATCGCGCAAGTTCGTCGAGTTGCACGGCGGGCGCATGTGGGTCGAGAGCGAGCTCGGCCGCGGCTCGCGCTTCGCGTTCACGCTGCCGACGGGAGGGCCGCGATGATCGCCGCGCGCATCGTCGTCGCCGTGTTGCTGCTCGCCGCTGTGCCGTTCCCCAATCACTGATGCCGGGGGCGTAGCGCTCGATGAGCGACGAGGTCGACCTGCGCGCGCTCATCCGCACGGTGCCCGATTTTCCACGTCCGGGCGTGCAGTTCCGCGACATCACGACGCTTCTCAAGGACGCCGCCGGCTTTGGCGCCAGGGTCGACCGGCTGGTCGCCGCGCATCGCGACGTCGCGATCGACAAGGTCGCGGGAATCGAGTCGCGCGGCTTCATCGTGGGCGCGGCGCTCGCGGCGCGCCTGGCGCGCGGCTTCGTGCCGATCCGCAAGCACGGCAAGCTGCCCGCGGAGAACTTCGGCCGCGACTACGAGCTCGAGTACGGTGCCGACCGGCTGGAGATGCACCGCGACGCGATCGCGCGCCACGAGCGCGTCCTCGTCGTCGACGACCTGATCGCCACCGGCGGCACCGCCGAGGCGGCGCTCGCGCTCATCGACATGGCCGGCGGCACGGTCGTCGGCTGCGCGTTCGTCATCGACCTGCCCGACCTGGGCGGGCGAGCGAAGCTGGCTCGGCGCGGCATCTCGACCGTCGCGCTCTGCGCGTTCGGCGGACAGTGATTCCGGGACGGCTTGACAAGCCTCGCGGCCGGATTTAAACTGAACCAAATGGTTCACTATCAAGCGCTCCGCCTCGACGACGTCTTCGGTGCGCTCGCCCATCCGG
>DATLIR010000359.1:0-15303 GCA_035539315.1 Casimicrobiaceae bacterium | reverse complement strand
TTCACGGCGCCGGCGGCGCGGGGTGCGCCGCGGCGAGCTCGGCGGCGCGCTCGACCAGCCGCCGCGCGGTCGTATAGGCGGGCACCTCGACGAGCGAGCCGTCCACCTCGGCGCGGCCCTCGCCGCGCTCGCGCGCCGCGTCGAACGCCGCGATCACGCGTTGCGCCCGGACGACCTCGTCGGCCGACGGCGTCAGCGCGCGGTTGACGATGGCCGCATGCGCGGCATCGACGAGGCTCTTCGCGCGGTAGCCGAGGCGGCGCGCCCAGCGCGTGTCGCGCTCGACGCCTGCGGCGTCGGTCCAGGTGTAGGGCGCGTCGACCGCGACCACGCCGGCGGCGACGCACTCCACGAGGAATCGCTGGCGCGCGTAGGCAAGCTCGATCGCGTCGCGGTCGCGCTCGGCGCCCAGGTCCGCGGCGAGGTCCTCCGCCGCGAGCAGGCAGGCCTCGACGCGCGGTGATGCGCGCGCGATCGCCTGCGTCGCGACCAGCGCGCGCGCGGATTCGAGATTCGGCAGCAGGCGCGTCGATCCGGCGGCGAGCCGAAGCTCGCGCTCGAGGCGGCCGACCTCGCGGTCGAGCGCGGCGACGTCGGCCGGACCGGCCACCTTGGGCAGCGCGACGATGTCGGGCGCGCCGCGCATCACCGCGGCGAGGTCGTCGCGTCCGTCCGCGTCGAGCGGATTCACGCGCACCGCGACGATGGCGCCCGCGTCGCGCCAGGCGCGATAGACGCCAGGCGCGAGCGCGCGGGCGTGCGCCCGGCGGGCCGGCGGCGTGAAGTCCTCGAGCTCCTGGATCAGGACGTCGGCCCCGCAGCGCGAAGCGTCGGCGAGCGCGCGCTCGTCGGCTCCGGGAACGAACAGCCATGAGCGGCACAGGCGGGCAGGCAGCATGAGAGCCTTGGGGGCCTTCGGCCCGTCGGTCGGGCGGGGTGATCCGGCCGCGCGCGCGGCAGGTAGGCCGGCATGGTACGGCGAACGGCCGACCCATCGCTTGAAGCGCCGGGACGCCGGCCCGACTATGGGAAAATCACCCCCCGGGAGACCCCGATGCACGCCACCACCGATGCCACCTTCAAGACCGATGTCCTCGAGGCCGAGGTGCCGGTCCTCGTCGACTTCTGGGCGCCCTGGTGTGGCCCGTGCCGGGCCGTCGCCCCGGTGCTCGACGAGCTCGCGACCGAGCTCGACGGCCGCGTCAAGATCGTCAAGATGAACGTCGACGAGAACAACGCCGTCGCCGGCGCCCTCGGGGTGCGCAGCATCCCGACGCTGGTCGTCTTCAAGGGCGGCCAGGCGGTCGAAGGCGCGGTCGGCGCGCTGTCGAAGGCGCAGATGCTCGAGTTTCTCGCGCCGCACCTCGAGCCCTCCGCGGCGTGAACCGCGGCGGCGCCGTCGCGTCAGGCGCCGCGATGGGTGCCGCCCCGCTGGTCAGCGAGCGCGCAGGCGTTCGCCTCCTGCACTTCGGCTCGCGCTGGGTGCAAGGCGCGATGCGGCTGCAGCGGCCCTACGCGCTCGAGCTCGACTACACGCGCGAGATGATGCTGCCGCTCGTGCTCGCGGGTGACGCGGCGTGGCCGCGCCGCGTGCTGATGGTCGGCCTCGGCGCGGCGTCGCAGCTGCGCTTCCTGTGGCGGCACCGGCCGCGCACGTCGATCACGGTGCTCGAGATCGATCCGCGGGTGATCGCCATCGCGCGCTCGGCGTTCAAGCTTCCCGAGGACGACCGGCTCGCGCTCGTGGTCGGCGACGCCGTCGCGACGCTGCCGACGCTCGCGGAGGCGTTCGACTGGATCCTGCTCGACGGTTTCGACGCGCGCGGCAGCGCCGGCAAGCTCGACGCTGCGTCGTTCTACGCCGCGTGCCGCGAGCGGCTCGCGCCGGGCGCGTTTCTGACCGCCAACCTGCTGTCGCGCTCGCGCGGCGTCGCGCCGTCGGTCGCGCGACTCGCCGCGGCGTTCGGCGAGCGCGTGCTCGTGCTGCCGCGTTGCGCGAGCGGCAACACGGTCGCGATCGCGCGGCGCGACGGCGGGCCCGCCCTCGCGCCGCGCGAGTGGAAGGCGGGCGCGCTCGCCCTGAAGCAGTCGACCGGCCTCGATCTGCGCGTCACGACCGGCACGCTCGATGCCGGGGCGGCGGCGCGTATCGCCGCCTAGGCGCGACCCCGGTTGGACGCCGCGTGCGCGGCGCGTGACAATGCGCCGGCCCGCCCGCCGCCCGTGAAGCCGCTCCGCCGACCCGCCTTCCTGCAACGCAACCTGCGCTCGATCGTCAAGCGCGGCGGCGTCGCGCTCGCCGACGCATCGGGCGGCTACATGGTGCAGCACCTGCCCGAGTGGATCGCCAAGACGCGGTTCGACTTCGACCGCTGGCGCGCGCTGTGGACGGCGCAGAACCCGGGGAACGACCGCGCCGACCTCGCGCGGCTCGTCATGTTCGTCGAGAGCGCGCGACAAATCGAGCACGAGGGCATCGCGGGCAGCCTCGCCGAGCTCGGCGTCTACAAGGGCACGACGGCGAAGCTGCTGCACGAGCTCCTGCCCGGGCGCACGCTATGGCTGTTCGACACCTTCGAAGGCTTCGTCGCGAGCGACCTCGCGCACGAGCGGGACCGCGCGACGGCGGGCTTCCGTTTCGACGACACCTCGCTCGAGGCCGTGTTGCGCCACGTCGGTGCGTCCGACCGCGTGCGCGCCTGCAAGGGTCATTTCCCCGCGACCGCGGCCGCGGTGCCCGCCGACGAACGCTTCGCGCTGGTGCATCTCGACGCCGACCTCTACAAGCCCACTGCCGACGCGCTCGCGTTCTTCTATCCGCGCCTCGCGCCGGGGGGGTTCCTGGTGCTGCACGACTACGGCAGCGGCGCGTGGCCCGGCATCGCCCAGGCGGCCGACGCATTCTTCGCCGGGAAGCCCGAAAGCCTGGTGCGGATCCCGGACAAGTCGGGAACCGCGATCGTGCGTCGCGCCAAGGCGTAGGGCGGGCCGGCACCCGGGCGAGCCGTCGACGCGCGCCGTGGGCGTCGCGAACTTGCGCTATCCCGCCCGCGGGGTTCACGATTCCGGCCTATGCAGTCGGCGCGTCCGCCGGACCCGACGTCCCCGGCGCGCTGCAGACCGACCAAGGAGGTTTCCATGACGTCCATTCCGTGGGCCCGCCGCCGCGTGGCGGTGGCGATCGCCTCGGCCGCGTCCGCGGCGGCGTTCCTCGCGTTGTCCGGACCCGCCGATTCGGGCAACGACGCGTTCGATCCGCTGCTCGCCGACCCCGCCTCGATCTGCGGACCGGCGTCCGGCGGCCAGCCCGCCGTGTTGCGCACGCTGCTCCTCGCCGCGACGAAGACCGAGACCGCGCCGTTCCAGCCCGCGCCGATGAAGGCCGCCGAGGGCGATCCGTCGCTCTACCCCAACCTGGGCTCGCTCGCGTTCCGGGTGAGCACGCGCAACCAGCGTGCGCAGGCCTTCTTCAACCAGGGGTTGCGCCTGTCGTTCGGTTTCAACCACGCAGAGGCGCAGCGCGCGTTCCGCGCGGCGCAGAAGCTCGACCCGGCATGCGCCCTGTGCTGGTGGGGCGAGGCGCTGATCCTCGGGCCCAACATCAACGTGCCGATGATGCCCGAGGCCAACGGGCCCGCGCTCGCGGCGCTCGCGAAGGCCGTCGCGCTGAAGGACCAGGCGAGCCCGCGCGAGCGCGCGCTGATCGAGGCGCTCGAGAAGCGCTACTCGGCCGATCCCAAGGCCGAGCGGCCGGCGCTCGACGCAGCCTACGCCGACGCGATGGCCGACGTCGCGGCGCGCTTTCCCGACCCGACCCTGGCCACGCTCGCCGTCGAGGCGGCGATGGACACGCAGCCCTGGGACTACTGGGAGGCGGGCGGCGTGAAGCCCAAGGGGCGCGGCGCCTACATCGTCGGCACGCTGGAGTCGGTGCTCAAGCGCGAACCGTCGCATCCGGGCGCGATCCACCTCTACATCCACGCGGTCGAGGCGTCGACCACCCCGGAGCGCGCGCTGCCGCACGCGAACCGCCTCGGTGCCCTGATGCCGGGCGCCGGCCACATCGTGCACATGCCCGCGCACATCTACTACCGCGTCGGGATGTACCGCGAGTCGCTCGACGTCAACCGGCGCGCGATCGGCGTCGACGAGAGCTACTTTCGCACCTCGCCGTCCGATCCGCTCTACAAGTCGGCCTACTACCCGCACAACATCCATTTCGTGATGGTGTCGGCGCAGGTCGGCGGCGACGGGAAGACCGCGATCGACGCGGCGCGCAAGCTCGACGCGGCAGTCCCCGTCGAGCTGGTCAAGGCGTTCACCATCATGCAGCCCATCAAGGCTTCGCCCTACACGACGCACGCGCAATTCTCCGATCCCGACACGATCCTGGCGCTCCCGACGCCGCCGCAGGACCTCGCGCTGGTGCGCACGATGTACCACTACGCGCGCGCCGTCGCCTACGCCGGGAAGAAGGACGCCGCCAGCGCGCAGAAGGAGATCGACGCCCTTGCCGCGCTCGAGAGCGCGACCGACTTCAAGCCGTTCGCCGAGTGGAACGTGCCGGCGAAGGAGATCATGCAGACCGCGCGCCACGTGGCGACCGGCCGGCTCGCCGACGCGAACGGCGACCTCGCGCGCGCCGCGGCGGCCTACGAGGACGCGATCTTCGTCGAGGACACGCTCAGCTACACGGAGCCGCCGTACTGGTACTACCCGGTGCGGCAGTCGCTCGGAGGCGTGCTGCTGCGCCAGGGCAAGCTCGACGAGGCCGAAAAGGCGTTCCGCGAGTCGCTCGGGCGCACGCGCAACAACGGCTGGGCGCTCGCCGGGCTCGCCGAGGTGTACCAGCGCAAGGGCGACGCCAAGGCCGCGAAGGCCGCGCGCGCCGCGTATGCGAAGACGTGGACCGGCCCGTCGCGCGGCCCCGACCTCGCCCGACTCTGACCGGAGACCCGCATGCCCCGCCCCCGCGCCATCCGCCCACGCGCCACGGCGATCCTCGCGGCGGTGCTCGCCGCCTTCACGCTTCCCGCCGCGGCCGAGCCCGCCAAGGGGACGGTGACCCAGGGCGGCCGCACCGCGACGATCCAGCACGCCTGGCTCGTCGTCGGCCCCGATCCGGTCGATCCGAAGACGACGATCCGCGAGCTGGTCCTGTCGTCGACCGACATCGGCGCGAAGATCAAGGCATGCGCCAAGATGTCGTGCGTGAGCGGCCATGTCGAGGACGGCATGACCGTCGACCTCGGCGGCCCGCGGCTGAACTTCTGGGTGTCGCTCAACGGCCAGCGCGTGCAGTACTCGGGCACCGAGGCGCCTGCCGCGCTCGCCGCGAGCGTGAACGACGGCAAGCGCCTCGCGGGCACGCTCAAGATCGACAAGACCCAGGCCGGCGGTTCGAAGATCGACGTCTCGTTCGACGCGCCGCTCGCGAAGACCTTCACCGCGCCCTGACCGCCGGCACGCACGATGTCCGCCGCGCGCAAGGACGCGCCTCGCGGCGGCGCGCGTGCCGCTGCCCCTAGAATGCGGGATCGATGGGCTCACCGAAGGCCTCCCGCATGAAGAAGCGAACCCTGCCCGGCACCGCACTCGAGGTCTCCGAGGCCTGCCTCGGCACGATGACCTGGGGCGAGCAGAACAGCGAGGCGGAGGCGCACGAGCAGCTCGACCTTGCCGTCGCGCGCGGCGTCAACTTCATCGATACCGCCGAGATGTATCCGGTGCCGGTGAGCGCGCAGACGCAGGGGCGGACCGAATCCTACCTCGGCAGCTGGCTCGCGAAGCGCGGCCGCGACGGGCTCGTGATCGCGTCCAAGATCGCGGGCCCGGGCCGGCGCGAGTGGATCCGCGACGGCCGCACCGATCTGACGCGCGAGACGATCGCCGAGGCGGTGGGCACGAGCCTCGCGCGCCTCGCGCTCGACCGTATCGACCTCTACCAGATCCACTGGCCGCAGCGGAACGTGCCGCAGTTCGGCGCCACGGAGTTCGACCCGGACAAGGAGCGGGGCGGCCCGTCGGTGCACGAGCAGGTGCTCGGGATGGCCGCGATGATCGAGGCGGACAAGATCCGCCACTGGGGGCTGTCGAACGAGACCGCGTGGGGCATCTGCGAATTCCGTCGCGTCGCGCGCGAGCTCGGCGTGCCCGGTCCGGTCACGGTGCAGAACACCTGCAGCCTCGTCTCGCGCGCGGTCGACGGCGACCTCGCCGAGGCGGTGTTCCGCGAGAAGATGTCGGTGTTGCCGTACAGCCCGCTCGCCGGCGGCATGCTGACCGGCAAGTACCGCGGCAACGCCAAGCCCCCTGGGGCGCGCTACACCCGCTTCGACACGGTGGGCACGCGTTATCGCAAGCCGCTGGTCCAGGAGGCCTGCGACGCCTACGCGGACGTCGCGAAAAGCCATGGCCTCACGCCGGTCCAGCTCGCGCTCGGCTGGCTGCGCACGCGGTGGTATGTGGGCGCGACGATCGTGGGTGCCACGACGCTCGCGCAGCTCGACGAGAACCTCGACGCGTTCGACGTGGCCCTCGACGCGGCCACGCTTGCCGACGTCGCGGCAGTCCAGCTCCGCTACCCCAACCCGGCCGGCTATTGAGGCCGGCGCCCGGGCGAAGCGCGCGCGTCGCGACCCGATTCGCGAATTCCGGCCCGAATCGGTCGGCAAGGGCTTGACGCGCGCCTCCGGCGAGCGCTCAATTTCCCTCACGGGGGCACGACGGGAGTTCCAATCATGCAGATGCGGTCGCTTCGTTCGATCGTGGCCGGTCGCCCGCCGGTCACCGTGACGCGGGAGTCCACCGTCGTCGACGCTGCCCGGCGCATGCGCGAGCGCAACGTCGGCTCGGTGCTGGTCGTCGACGGCATGCGGCTCGCGGGCATCTTCACCGAACGCGATGCGCTGTTCCGCGTCCTCGCGGCCGCCCGCGACCCCGCGACGACGACGCTCGGCGAGGTCATGACGCCGCAACCGCAGACGCTGCATCCCGACGAGCCGTTCCTGCGTGCGCTCCGCGTGATGCACGAAGGCAAGTTTCGCCACCTGCCGGTCGTCGAGTTCGGCCGTCCGCTCGGCATCGTGTCGGTGCGCGACGCGCTGGACGACGACCTGACCGAGCTGCGGTGGGACCTCGAGCAACGCGAGGAAGCGCGCGAATAGGCTAAGCGCCGGTCAGTCCGGGCCGGGCGTCGCGCCAGGCGGCGGTTCGAGCTTGGCGTACATCCACGACGGCGGCGCGCCTGCCGTCACGAACGCCATCTCGTCGGCCAGGTCCGCGCCGCTGCGCTGCGGCGCGTGCGTATAGCGGTCGAGTGCGACGCGGGCTTCGCCGAAACGCCCGGCATCGCTCGCCCACGCCGCGTCGACGATCCGGTACAGGTCCTCGAAACGCTCCGGCGCGACCACCGTGCCGCACGCGAACAGCCGCGACGGCGCAGCGTCGGTCGGCGTGCCCGCCGTGGCGTTGGTGAAGAACATCGGGCGTCCGCTGGCGAGGAAATCGTAGGCGAGCGACGACATGTCGCCGACATAGGCGTCAGCGAGGTCGAGGAACGGGTAGGTGAGCGGGCTCGCGCGCACCAGGTGCACGTCGCGGCCGCGGGTCAGCGTCGCGAGCTCGTCGAGCGTCGAGGCGAAATGCTCGAGGTGCGGGTGCAGCTTGACCACCAGCCGCCACCCCGCCGGCAGTGCGGTGACGAAGGCGGCGAACGCCCGGAAGAACGACGACGACCCGATCGCGTCCTGCCAGGTCGGCGCGTAGACGAGCGTGCGGTCGGCGGGCGGACCGGTGAGGCCGAGCGGCTCGAGCCGCGCGCGAAACCACGCGGCATGCCGCTCGTGGTAGGCGCGCCGCAGGTTGCCCGACAGGATGAAGTGGTGGAGGTAGCCTGCGACGCCCAGCGCGACGAGCTGGTCGAACGCGTGCTGGCCGTACAGCACGGCCACATCCTGGAACGCGGTGGCGCGTGCCCAGTCCTGCCGCTTCTCCGAGAATCCGTGCGGCACGTAGACGACGCGCGGGGCGTCGCGCTGTCCGCCGAAGAGCGCGCGCAGCGCGCTGCGGCCGAACAGGTCCGAATAGAGCAAGACACGCGGGGCGCGCTGGCGGACCGCGGCGCCGAGCCGGCCGATCGCCTCCGGCATCGCCCAGCCGGCCACGCGGTCGACGCGCACGCCCGGGTAGGCGACCGCCGCCGGGACGAGGTCGGGGACCTCGGGCAGGAGCAACGGGATGCCGAGGGCCTCGCACCACGGGGCGAGATGCTCGATGTGGTGGAGCTCCCACGCGAGCGCGAGGCCGTCCACGCGGTGCCGCCTTCAGCCGTCGCGGCGGGTCCGGGCGCGGGGCGAGCGCGGTGCGCTGGCCCGCAGCGGCGGCGCCAGCGCCGAGAGCCTACGCTCGGCGCGCGCGAGGTCTTCCGGCGTGTCGACCTCGCTCCACGCGATGCCGTCGAAGCTCGCCGCGCGCACCGGCACCGCGTCGTCGGCGAGCGCCTGCAGCGCGTGCTCGGCGACCGCCGCATCGCCGTGCAGCGTGCGCGCGCGGTCGACCGCGTAGCGGTAGCGGTCGAGGCGCCCGGCCGGCACGTGCGTCAGGCCGACGTAGCCGCCGTCCACATCCGCCAGCGTCTTGGCGATACGCGCGATGCCGCGCGATCGGTCGAGCTTGACCTTCATCTCGTCGGGCTCCAGCGCGCGCTCGAACTCGCAGAACGCGGTGATCTCGTCGCCGACCGCTTCGGCGATGCGGTCGGCGGCCGCGTCGGGGAACACATGGTCGCAATTGGTGAGCAGGAAGGTGCCGCGCACCTCCGCCAGCGCCGTTTCGACCGAGAGCAGGTTGCCGTCGGCGTAGCGCGGGTTGTCGACCAGCCGCACGTGGGGCATGGCGAGCGCGGCGAGATGCTCGTCGACGAGATCGCGCCGGAAGCCGGCGACGACGATCGTGTCGCCGGCGCGCAGCGCGGCGGCGAAGCGCAGCGCGTGCTCGAGCAGCGTCGCGCCGGCCACCTCGACCAGCGCCTTGGGCCGGTTGGCGGTGAGGCTGCCCAACCGCAGGCCGAAGCCGGCAGCGAGGACGACGACATGGGTGGGCGCGGGCATCGGCGACGAGGGGCGCGGCGGGCGTACCTCCCGGCGGCGAAGCGGGCATTCTACGGGAACGCGCGCGGCGCGCCTTCAGCCGAGCGTTCGGCGTCGCGGCCGCGCGGGGGCGCACAGGTGAGGGTTGGTACCATGGGGTCGAACGGCCCCGGTCCCGCCGCATGCCCACCTCCGCCACCGTCGCCCGCACGCTCGCCGAGGCGCTCCCCTACCTTCGCGCCTACCACGGCAAGACGATCGTGGTGCGCTTCGGGGGGCGCGCGATGGCCGACCCGGTCCTCAAGGAGAACTTCGCGCGCGACGTCGCGCTGCTGCGCCTGGTCGGCATGAAGCCGATCGTCGTACACGGCGGCGGGTGGCGCATCGACGAATTGCTCGCGACGATGGGCATCCCGACGCGCCGCCACCGCGGGATGCGCATCACCGACGCGAAGACGCTCACCGTCATCGAGATGGCGCTCGACGAGATCAACCAGGAGATCACCGGCCTGGTCAACCGCCACGGCGGACGCGCCGTCGGCATCAACGGCCAGGACGGCCGCTGCATCCGCGCGGTGCCGATGCCCGCCGCGGCCGACGCGGTCGACCTGGGCTTCGTAGGCGACGTCGCCGGCATCGACGTCGAGCTCGTGCACCTGCTCCTCTCGCGCGAGTTCGTGCCGGTGATCATGCCGCTCGGCGTCGCCGAGGACGGCACCGCGCTGCACATCGATTCGGACCGGCTCGCCGCAGCGCTGGCGCGCGCGCTTGGCGCCGAGAAGCTCATCCTGATGACCAACGTCGCGGGGATTACCGATGCGCGCGGCAACCTCGCCTACATCCTGCGGGCGAGCGAGGTCGAGGCGCTGCTCGCCGCGGGCGTGCTCGCCGACGACATGGTGCCGCGCGCGGTTGCCGCGCTGGACGCCGTGCGCGAGGGCGTGCGCTCGGTCCACATCATCGACGGCGGCGTGCCGAGCGCGCTCCTGCTCGAGGTGCTGACGGCCGAAGGCGTCGGCACCGCGGTGCGCTCCGACGCTGGCCCGCACTTCCTCGAGGACAGCCGCCACTACCTGCTGAGCGCCTGACACCACCGCGATCCGTGGCGTGCCGCGGATCGCCGGCCCCACGGAGAGCCACGATGCCCGCTTCGACTTCGCTGCCCTGGACCGGGATCTACCCGATCGCGCCGACGCCGTTCGACGACGCGGGCGACCTCGACCTGCCCGGCATGCGCCGCGTGCTCGACTGCATGATCGACCAGGGCGTGGACGGCATCTGCATCCTCGCCAATTACTCCGAGCAGTTCCTGCTCACCGACGACGAGCGCACGACGCTCCTGGAACTGTGCCTCGCGCACGTCGCCGGCCGCGTGCCGGTGATCGTCACCTGCAGCCATTTCAGCACCCGCATCGCCGGCGACCGCGCGCGCGCTGCGGCGGCGGCCGGCGCGGCGATGCTGATGCTGATGCCGCCGTACCACGGGACCGGACTGCGCGCCGACGAGGCCGGCATGCTGCAGCACTTCGCGCACGTCGCGCAGGTGTCGCGGCTGCCGATCATGGTGCAGGATGCGCCGCTGTCCGGCGTCGCGTTGAGCGTGCCGTTCCTCGTGCGGCTCGCGCGCGAGGTTCCCGCGGTCGCGTACTTCAAGATCGAGGTGCCGTTCGCCGCGGCGAAGCTTCGTGCGCTGCTCGAGGCCGGCGGCGCGGCGATCGCCGGGCCGTTCGACGGCGAGGAATCGATCACCCTGATGGCCGACCTGGACGCCGGCGCGACCGGCACGATGTGCTCCGCGCTGCTGCCGGACCTGATCAAGCCGGTGGTCGACCATTTCCTCGCCGGGCGGCGCGCCGCGGCCGCGGCGCAGTACGCGCGCATCCTGCCGCTCGTGAACTACGAGAACCGCCAGTGCGGCTTGCGCGCGACCAAGACGGTGATGCAGGAAGGCGGCGTGATCCGCAGCGACGCCGTGCGCCATCCGCTGGAGCGCCTCGCTCCGGCGACGCGCGCGGGCCTGCTCGAGCTCGCGCGCGACGCGAATCCGCTCGCGCTCCGGTGGGGACGCTAGCCGCGCGAAACCGGAAATCCGCCGGCCCGCGCCGCGACAGCGCGGGACGCTACAATCGCGGATTCCCCCTTCGAATGCGACGTGATGCGAGCCTTCAATTTCAGCCCCGGCCCCGCGGTGCTGCCCGAACCGGTGCTGCGCCAGGCGGCCGCCGAGATGCTCGACTGGCACGGCAGCGGCATGTCCGTGATGGAGATGAGCCACCGCGGCAAGGAGTTCATCGGCATCCACGCGAAGGCCGAGACGGACCTTCGCGCGCTGCTCGCGATCCCGGCGAACCACAAGGTGCTGTTCCTGCAGGGCGGGGCGATCGCCGAGAACGCGATCGTCCCGATGAACCTCGTGCGCGGCTTTGGCGGCGCCGACTACGTCAACACCGGCGAATGGTCGAAGAAGTCGATCAAGGAGGCGAAGCGGTACTGCACGGTCAACGTCGCGGCCAGCGCCGAGGACGCGAATTTCACCTACGTGCCGCCGCGCGAGCGCTGGAAGCTCGACCCGGGCGCCGCCTACGTGCACATCTGCAGCAACGAGACGATCGGCGGCGTCGAGTATCACTGGACCCCGGACACCGGGCCGGTCCCCCTGGTCGCCGACATGTCGTCGCACATCCTGTCGCGGCCGGTCGACATCGCGCGCTACGGCGTGATCTACGGCGGCGCACAGAAGAACATCGGTCCGGCCGGCCTGACCATCGTGATCGTGCGCGACGACGTGCTCGACCGCGCGCTGCCGATCTGCCCGTCCGCCTTTCACTGGGCCGAGCAGGCGGCCGCGGACTCGATGCTCAACACGCCGCCGACCTACGCGATCTACATCGCGGGGCTGGTGTTCGAATGGCTGATCGCGCAAGGCGGCGTGGCCGCCATCGAGAAGCGCAACATCGAGAAGGCTCAGCTCCTCTACGACGCGATAGACGCGAGCGGCTTCTACACCTCGCCGGTGCGCAGGGAGGACCGCTCGCGCATGAACGTCCCGTTCCGGCTCCGTGACGAGTCGCTCGACGTCGCCTTCCTGAAGGGCGCCGGGGAGCGGGGCATGCTGCAGCTCAAGGGTCACCGCTCGGTCGGCGGGATGCGCGCGTCGATCTACAACGCGATGCCGCTCGAAGGCGTGCGCGCGCTGGTCGACTACATGAAGGACTTCGAGCGCCGCCATGGTTGACGCCGCGCACGGGTTTCGGATCCTCACGCTCAACCAGATCTCGTCGCACGGCCTGCATCGCTTCCCGTCCGCGCGCTACACGGTGGGCAAGGCGGTCGACCGTCCCGACGCGATCATCGTGCGCTCGCACGACTTGCACGCGATGGCGATCCCGGCCTCGGTCAAGGCGATCGGGCGGGCCGGCGCGGGCACCAACAACATCCCGGTGGCGGAGATGTCGAAGCGCGGCGTGCCGGTGTTCAACGCGCCGGGCGCCAACGCCAATGCGGTCAAGGAGCTGGTGCTGACGGCGCTCCTGCTCGGCGCCCGCAACGTCGTGCCTGCGCTGCGCTATGTCGATGCGCTCGATCCCAGGGCCGCCGACCTCGAGAAGCGCGTCGAGGACGGCAAGAAGCAATTCGCCGGCGTCGAGCTGCCGCAGCGGACGCTCGGCATCGTGGGACTGGGCGCCATCGGCGGCCTGGTCGCCGATACGGCGATCAAGCTCGGCATGAAGGCGATCGGCTTCGACCCGGAGATCACCGTCGATGCCGCCTGGCGCCTCCCGGCGACGGTGCGCAAGGCCAACTCGATCGACGAGGTGGTCAAGCACGCCGACTTCCTGACGCTGCACGTGCCGCTGCTGCCGGTCACGCGCCACCTGATCGACGCGCGCCGTCTCGCGCTCGCCAAGCCGGGCGCCGTGCTGCTCAATTTCGCCCGCGATGCGGTGGTCGACGAGGACGCCGTCGTCGCGGCGCTGCGCGCCGGCCGGCTCAAGGCCTACATCACCGACTTCCCCAGCGCGACGCTGATCGGGGAGCCCGGCGTCGTCGCGCTGCCGCATCTCGGCGCGTCGACCGCGGAGGCCGAGGACAACAGCGCGGTCATGGTCGTCGACCAGGTGCGCGAGTTCCTGGAGCAGGGGACGATCGCGAACTCGGTCAACTTCCCGAACGTCGACATGGAGCGCGAGTCGCCGCACCGTGTCGCGATCGCCAACGCGAACGTCCCGAACATGCTGGGCCAGATCAGCTCGGCGATGGCCCATGCCGGCCTCAACATCCACAACATGGTGAATCGCTCGCGCGGCGAGATGGCCTACACGCTGGTCGACACCGACAGCGCGGTCGACGCGTCCGTCATCGCATCGATCGCCTCGATCGGCGGCGTGCTCTCCGTGCGCTCGATTCCCGCCTGACGCCACGGACCGCGCGCGGCCCTGCCGACCCCTTCCATCGCTGCCGCGCGCCCGCGACCCGGAGCCCCCGTTGAAACTCCACTACAGCGCCGCCTCGCCTTTCGTCCGCAAGTGCCTCGTCGTCGCCCACGAGCTCGGCCTGCGCGAACGCCTCGAGATCGTTCCGGCGAACGCGCACCCGGTCAACCGCGACCGCGCGCTGATCGCGGTCAACCCGCTCGGCCAGGTGCCGACGCTCGTCACCGACGACGGCGCGATACTCTATGACAGCCGCGTGATCTGCGAGTACCTGAACGTGCTCGGCGACGGCGCGATCGTGCCCGCCGACGCGGAAGCGCGGTGGCTTGCGCTCGGCGAACAGGCGCTCGCGGACGGCGTCACCGACGCGGCGCTGCTGGTTCGCTACGAGACCGCCGTGCGGCCCGAGGCGCTGCGCTGGGCCGACTGGATCGCGGGGCAACTCGACAAGATCGCCTGCGGCCTCATCGAGATCGAGCGGCGCGCGAGCGGCTTCGGCGAGCGCGTCGACATCGGCACGATCTCGTTCGGCTGCGCGCTGGGCTACCTCGACTTCCGCCTCGCGGCGCTCAACTGGCGCGACAACCATCCCAATGCCGCCGCGTGGTTCGCGTGGTTCGGGGGACGCGAGTCGATGGCGACGACGCGGCCGCCCGCCTGACGCATGGCCGCGACCACCATTGGCTCCGGAAAGGCGGAGCTCGCCATCGAATCGACCGGCCGCGGACCTGCCGTAATACTGCTGCACGCGGGCGTGGCCGACCGGCGCATGTGGCAGCGGGAGCTGCGGACGCTGGCGCACGCCGGTTTCGCCGCGCACGCCTACGATCGACGCGGCTTCGGCGACACGCTGCATGTCGACGAGACCTACGCGCAGGTCGGCGACCTCATGGCGGTGCTCGACCGCGTGTCGCCGCGCGACCCGGTATGGCTCGTGGGCTGTTCGCAGGGCGGCCGCATCGCGCTCGACGCATGCCTCGCCCATCCGGATCGCGTCGGCGGCTTGATGCTCGTGGCTCCGGCCGTGAGCGGCGCGCCCGAGCCCGCGGCGTTCCCGCCCGCGATCCAGGCCTGGGTCGATCGCGTCGAGCAAGCCGAGGCGGCGAACGACGTCGACGCGATCAATGCGCTGGAGGCGCACGCCTGGCTCGACGGTCCGCTCGCTCCCGAAGGACGCATCGGCGGTGCCACGCGGCAGCTGTTCCTGGCGATGAACGAACTGGCGCTTCGCACCGAGGTGCGCGGCAGCGCCATCGATCCGCCGTCGGCATGGGAGCGCCTGGAACACGTGCGTATGCCCACGCTGGTGGCGTGGGGCGACCGCGACTTCCCGCACGTTGCCATGGTCTGCGAGCATCTCGCCCGCACCATCGCACGCGCGCGGCGCCACGTCTTCACGGGCGCCGCGCACTTGCCGAACCTCGAACAGCCGGACGCTTTCGACCGGCTGCTCGTCGACTTCTGCCGCTCGACCGACAAGCGGCCCTAACGCGCGTTCCGGCGCAACCGCGCCGAAGCGCTCACCCCTGGGACGTCAGCCGGTGGTCTTGGTGGTGAGGCGATCAATGACCGAGGTCACGCCCGTCACGCCCTGCGCGATCTGCACCGCGCGCGCCTTGTCCGCGGCGGAGTCGACCGCCCCGGTGAGCGTCACCACGCCATTCTTGGTGTCGACGTCGATCTGCATCGCCTTGAGGCCCGGCTCCGCGATCATCGCGGTCTTGACCGACCCGGTGATCGCCGCATCGCCGATCGCGGTGGTCGCCTTGTTGGCGGCCGCT
>DATLIR010000358.1:0-2202 GCA_035539315.1 Casimicrobiaceae bacterium | reverse complement strand
CACCCGGCGCGCTCAACACCGTCGCGATCGAGGTCGAGGCCGCGCCGGGTGCGCGCGTGCTCGCACGCACGGCCGGCCTTTCCGACGAGCTGTTCGAGCACGACGGCCAGATCACCAAGCGCGAGATCCGTGCCATCACATTGTCGGCGTTGTGCCCGCGGCGGGGCGAATTGCTCTGGGATGTGGGCGCCGGCGCGGGGTCGGTGGCGATCGAATGGATGCTGGCCGATCCGTCGATGCGCGCGGTCGCGATCGAAGCGCGCGGCGAGCGGGCGGCGCGCGTCCGCCGCAACGCCGCGGCGTTCGGCGTGCCGACGCTCGAGATCGTCGAGGGCAGGGCGCCGGCGGCCTTCAACGGGCTCGCCCGGCCGGATGCGGTGTTCGTCGGCGGCGGCGCCAGCGATGCGGGTCTCCTTGACGCCGCCATGGACGCGCTCCGGCCCGGTGGCCGTCTCGTCGTCAACGCGGTGACGCTCGAAGCCGAAGCGCTGCTGCTGGCTCGGCGCGCAAGGGTGGGCGGCGAGCTCATCCGGGTCGCGAGTGCGCGCGCGGAGCCGATCGGGCGGATGGAAGCTTGGCGTGCCGCGGTGCCGCTGACCCAATGGACCTGGATCAAGCCATGATCGTCGCGGGTGTCGGATGCCGCAAGGGCGCCTCCGCCGACGACATCGGCGCCGTCATCGGCGATGCGCTCGCCCGCGCCGGCGTCTCGGCGACGGCGCTCGACCTGATCGCGGCGCCCGAGCTCAAACGCGGCGAGCGCGGCATCGTCGCGGCCGCGGCTGCGCTCGGCGTTCCGCTGATGCTGGTTCCAAGGGCCGAGCTGGAGGCCGCCGGCGCCCGCGTGCAAACCCGGTCGGAACGGGTCCTTGAAATGACAGGCGTGCCTTCGGTGGCCGAAGCCGCGGCGCTTGCGGCCGCTGGTCCGCAGGCGCGGCTGATCGTGCCCCGTATCGCGGCCAGGACCGCGACCTGCGCATTGGCCGTGGTCGGAGAACGGTCATGACCGTGCATTTCATCGGCGCGGGTCCTGGCGCCGCGGACCTCATCACCGTGCGGGGACGCGATCTGCTCGGGCGTTGTCCGGTCTGCCTCTATGCCGGCTCGATCGTCCCACCTGAACTGCTGGCCTATTGCCCGGCCGGCGCGAAAGTCGTCGACACCGCGCCGATGACGCTCGATGCGATCGAAGCCGAGTATGTTGCGGCGCATGGCGCCGGCCACGACGTGGCGCGACTTCATTCCGGCGATCTGTCGGTGTTCAGCGCCGTCGCCGAACAGATCCGCAGGCTCGAGCGCCGCGCCATACCTTATACACTGACGCCGGGCGTCCCGGCCTTTGCCGCCGCCGCAGCGCTGCTCGGCCGCGAGCTGACCGTGCCGGAGATCGCGCAGAGCGTCGTCTTGACCCGCATGCCCGGGCGAGCCTCGCCGATGCCGGCGGGCGAGCGCCTGGAGGCATTCGCGGCGACCGGCGCAACGCTCGTACTCCATCTCGCAATTCAGGCCATCGACCGGGTGGTCGCCGAACTGACACCGCGCTACGGCGAGGATTGCCCGGTCGCCGTGGTGGCGCGCGCGACCTGGCCAGACGAGCGCATCGTGCGCGGCACGCTCGCCGACATCAGGGGAAAGCTCGCGGCCGAGCCGATTGAGCGCACTGCCGTCATCCTGGTTGGTCCGGCATTGACGGCGCAGGACTTTCGCGAGAGCGCGCTATACGACCCGTCCTATCGGCGCCGCTTTCGGGGAGAAGAGAGGCCGTGAGCTTGCGCGGGAATGTGCCATGACCGACCCAAGCGCAGCCGCCGCGCTGCGCCCCGACGCCCCGGTGCTCGCGCCGGGTCATGTCTGGCTTGCCGGAGCGGGGCCGGGAGATCCCGGCCTGCTGACGCTCGATGCGCTCGCCGGCTTGTCGCAGGCCGACGTCGTCGTTCACGACGCGTTGGTGGATCGCCGGGTGCTGGCGCTCGCGGGGACGCAAGCGCGGCTTGAATTCGCGGGCAAACGCGGCGGGCGGCCCTCCACCCACCAGGACGATATCTCGAACCGTCTGGTCGAGCTTGCGCGTGCCGGCCATCGCGTCCTGCGGCTCAAGGGCGGCGACCCCTGCGTGTTCGGCCGCGGCGGGGAGGAAGCGCTGGCGCTGGCGGCCGCGGGCATTCCTTACCGGGTGATCCCGGGCGTGACGGCGGGCCTGGC
>DATLIR010000357.1:0-3000 GCA_035539315.1 Casimicrobiaceae bacterium | reverse complement strand
GGCTCGCGGACCTGCGCGACGCCGTTCCGGAAGCGCGCCGCCGCGTCGATCTGCCCGACGACGCGCGCGAGGCCGGCGACCAGCACGTCGAACGGCAGGAGCCGTGCCCGCCGCGCGTTCTCGTCCATGGCCTCCAGCGCGTCGAGCAGCGCGTGCGCGAACTTGGTCGCCTCGCCGAGCGCGATCGGCAAAAGGCCGGTCGCGAGCGGGTCGAGCGTGCCGGTGTGGCCGGCCTTCTCGGCGGAAAATGCGCGGCGCACGCGCTGCAGCGCCGCGTTCGACGACAGCCCGCCGGGCTTGTCGAGCAGCAGGACGCCGTCGACGCGATGCCGCGCGTGGCGCTTCACGACCCGCGCTTGCGGTCCTCGGCGACGGCCTGGTCGATCAGCTGCGACAGCGCGAGGCCCGACTCGATCGAGTCGTCGTAGACGAAGGTGAGCTGCGGGACGGTGTAGAGCGACAGCCGGTGCGCCAGCTCGCTCCGCAGGAAGCCGGCCGTGCGGCCGAGCGCCGCGACCGTCTCGGCGGCATGCTCGCGGCCCGCGAGGTCGGTGACCAGCACCTTGGCGTGCGACAGGTCCGGCGTGACCTCGACGTGCGTGATCGTCACCTTGCCGACGCGCGGATCCTTCACCTCGTCGCGGATGAGCTGCGACAGCTCGCGCTGGATCTCGTCGCCGATGCGGGCGGAGCGGGCGGAGTGGCGTTTGGGCATGGGAACAGGCGATGGGCAATAGGGGATGGGAAACGCTCGTCATCGCGCGACGTCGCGATGGGCGGTCTTCCCGATCGCCTATCGCCTATCGCCTATCGCCCATCGCCCATCGCCGCCTCTTACAGCGTCCGCGTAACCTCGACGATCTCGTAGCTCTCGAGCTGGTCGCCCTTCTGGATGTCGTTGTAGCCGCGCACCGACAAGCCGCACTCGAACCCGGCCTTCACCTCGCGCACGTCGTCCTTGAAGCGCTTGAGCGAGTCGAGCTCGCCGTCGTGGACCACGACGTTGTCGCGCAGCACGCGGATCTTCGAGCCGCGCCGCACCAGCCCCTCGACCACCATGCAGCCGGCGACCGTGCCGACCTTGCTGATGCGGAACACCTCGCGCACCTCGATCAGGCCGAGGCGGTTCTCCTTCTGCTCGGGCGTGAGCAGCCCGGACAGCGCCGACTTCACCTCGTCGACCGCGTCGTAGATGATGTCGTAGTAGCGGATCTGGACGCCCGCGCCCTCGGCGAGCTTGCGCGCCTGCGCGTCCGCGCGCACGTTGAAGCCGATGATCACCGCCTTCGACGCGAGCGCCAGGTTGATGTCGGACTCGGTGATGCCGCCGACCGCCGCGTGCACGATGTTGACCTTGACCTCGTCGGTCGACAGCTTGGTCAGCGCCTGCGACAGGCCCTCGTAGCTGCCCTGCACGTCGGCCTTGACGATGAGCGGCAGCGTCTTGGCGCCGCCCTCGCCCATCTGGTCGAACATGTTCTCGAGCTTCGCCGCCTGCTGCTTCGCGAGCTTGACGTCGCGGAACTTGCCCTGGCGGAACAGCGCGATCTCGCGCGCCTTGCGCTCGTCGCCGAGCGCGATCACGTCCTCGCCGGCCAGCGGGATGTCCGACAGGCCCTGGATCTCGACCGGAATCGCCGGACCGGCCATCTGCACCGGCTTGCCGTTCTCGTCGGTCATCGCGCGCACGCGGCCGAAGACGGCCCCCGCGAGCACGATGTCGCCGCGCTTGAGCGTGCCGCTGTGCACCAGCACCGTCGCCACCGGGCCGCGGCCCTTGTCGAGGCGCGACTCGATCACGATGCCGCGCGCCGGCGCGTCCTTCGGCGCCTTGAGCTCCAGCACCTCGGCCTGCAGCAGGATCGCGTCGAGCAGCGTGTCGATCCCCTGCCCGGTCTTGGCCGACACGGGAATGAACTGGACGTCGCCGCCGAACTCCTCCGGCACGACGCTCTCGGCCACCAGCTCCTGCTTGACGCGCTCGGGGTTCGCGTCGCCCTTGTCGATCTTGTTGATCGCGACCACCATCGGCACGTTGCCGGCCTTGGCGTGCGCGATCGCCTCGCGCGTCTGCGGCATCACGCCGTCGTCCGCCGCGACCACCAGCACGACGATGTCGGTGACCTTCGCGCCGCGCGCCCGCATCGCGGTGAACGCTTCGTGGCCCGGCGTGTCGAGGAACGTGATCACGCCCTTCGAGGTTTCGACGTGGTAGGCGCCGATGTGCTGCGTGATGCCGCCGGCCTCGCCGGAGGCGACGCGCGTGCGGCGGATCATGTCGAGCAGCGACGTCTTGCCATGGTCGACGTGGCCCATGACGGTGACGACCGGCGGTCGCGGCAGCGACTCGGCCACGTCGCCTTGCTGCGCCTCGGCGAGCAACGCGTCGGGATCGTCGAGCTTCGCGGCCGACGCCTTGTGCCCCATCTCGGCGGCGACGATCATCGCCGTCTCCTGGTCGAGCACCTGGTTGATCGTGACCATCGTGCCCATCTTCATCAGCACCTTGATGAGCTCGGCGGCCTTGACCGACATCTTGTGCGCGAGGTCGGCGACGCTGATCGTCTCGGGCACCATGATCTCGCGGACGACCGGGCCGGCGGCCGTGCCGGTCTCGACGCCGTCCTCGTCGCGATGGCGCGCGCCGACCTTCGGCTGGCGCCACCCGGCGGCCGTCGACGGCGCGGCGGCGTCGCCGCCGCGCAGCTTGAGCGCGCGCTTGCGCGCGGCCTCCTCGGAGAAGACCGGTCCGGTCGCCTTCTTCGCCGGCTTGTCGCGCCGCTCGCCGGGCTTCGCGGCGGGGCGGTGCAGCGTGCCTTCGGTCTTCGCGCCGGGCGCGAGCTTCGCCTTCGCCTCGGCTTCCGCGGCGGCCTTCGCCGCCGCTTCCGCGGCGACCCTGGCGACTTCCTCGGCCTTCGCCTTGCGCCGCTCGGCATCCTCCTGCTTGCGGCGGATGTCCACCTGCTGGCGCGCGAAGGCGAATCGTAGAAGCAGCAGGAG
>DATLIR010000356.1:0-3329 GCA_035539315.1 Casimicrobiaceae bacterium | reverse complement strand
CATTGACCTCGGCCGCGGCGGCCGCCGCGCTGGCGTTGTCGATCTCGACGCGAAACCACGCGTGGAGCCGGTCGTTGGGCACCGTCGCGGTCGAGGTGGCACTGACGCTGATCACCGGGACCGGGGTGGGCGCGCCATCCTGGGCGCGGGCGTGCGCGGTCGCCGCGAGCGCCGCGACGGCGAGGAGCGGGAAGGCGATTCGTTTCATCGGGTCTCCACGAGGGAACGCTTGGGTAGCGCGAGGATCGCGGCGCGGTTCGACCACGAGAACACGCGCTCGGCGGCATCGCGCCACGGCACCCACGCGTGCTCGAGATGCTCGCGCGGCGCGAGCGCCACCGGCACCGGCGCGGGGAGCGCGAGCGCGAACACGTGCTCGCAATTGTGCGTCGTGCCCGGCGGATAGCGGTGGCGCCACCTGGGGTAGATCTCGTACACGTTGGTCATGTGCCAGTCGGCCACGCCGCCGTGGCGGGCGGCGTCGATGCCGGTCTCCTCGGCGAGCTCGCGCGTCGCGGTCGCGTCGAGCGGCTCGTCGCCCTCCCGGCTTCCGGTGACCGATTGCCAGAAGCCGGGGAAGTCGGCGCGCTCGAGCAGGAGCACGTCGAGCGCAAGCGTGTAAACGAGGACCAGCGTCGAAACGGGTTGCTTCAAGGGGTCGGGCCCCGCGGGGTCAGACCCCGATGAACACCCAGAACGGGACGTGCCGCTCCTGCCAGAACTCGGCCGCCTCGCCGAGGATCTCCTCGAGCATGCGCGCGTCGGTCGGATGCTCCTTGCGGTAGCCGTCGGCATGCGCGAGCACGACCACGCGCCCGTGCTTGCCGAGCCAGTCGCGATCCTCGAGCACGTCGGCGAGCGCGTCCCAGTTGTGGCCGAAGTGCTCGGGCAGCGCGAGCGCGCGGTCGAGCTCGGCGAACAGCGTGGCCTTGTCCTTCGCCTTGGCGAGGTCGACGGCGACGTGCTTCAGCTTGGCATGCGCCGCCGCCGCCTTGAGCGGCTCGGTCGCTCCCTTCCAGTCGCGCACGCCGGACTCGTCGACCGCCGCGAGATCGGGCACCTTGGTCATTCGACGATCCGCGCGAAGGTCTGGTAGTGGTCGCCCGTGTACCAGCACGCGTCGGGCACGGTGGGCGCGCCGCCGCACACGATGCGCCGTGCGCCGCGCGTGGACGCGCCGGGCGTGCGAACCGTGTATTCGCGGTAGTAGTTGCGCGGCTGGGAGGGCAGGAGCTTCTCGCGGTTGCCGAAGGCGACCCCGTCACGCTCGTAGGGAAACGGCGGGCCGCGGCGGATGTTCGCGAGCGTTTCGCGGGCCTCGTTCGGCAGGTCGGTCGCGACCACCGTCGCGCCCGACGTTCGCGCGCACGCGACGCTCGCCAGCGCGACGACCGTCGCGGCGACGAGGGTGGCGGCCAGGTGCCGGACGTCGCGGGGGACCATCCGGGCAGTGTAGCGCAAGCGCGCGACCGCGCGCCCGCGGCGCCGACGCGAGCAAGCGCTGCCCGGCGCTCAGGCCTTGACCGCGTCGGAAGGACGCACCTTGATGTGCAGGTCGCGCAGCTGCTGCTCGGTGACCGTCGACGGCGTGTCGATCAGGAGGTCCTGGCCGCGCTGCGTCTTCGGGAACGCGATCACCTCGCGGATCGAGTCGGCGCCGCACATCAGCGTCGCGATGCGGTCGAGCCCGAACGCGATGCCGCCGTGCGGCGGCGCGCCGTACGACAGCGCGTCGAGCAGGAAGCCGAACTTGCGCCGCTGGTCCTCGGGGCTGATCCGCAGCGACGCGAACACCTTCGCCTGCACGTCGGGGCGGTGGATCCGTACCGAGCCGCCGCCGATCTCCCACCCGTTCAGCACGACGTCGTACGCCTTGGCGATCGCGTTGGCCGGATCGGACACGAAGCGCTCCTCGTGCCCGTCCTTCGGCGCGGTGAACGGATGGTGCCGCGCGGCCCACGCGCCGGTTGCCTCGTCCTGCTCGAACATCGGGAAGTCGACCACCCACAGCGGCCTCCAGCCGCTTTCGGCGAGCCCCCGGTCATGGCCGACGCGCGCGCGCAGCGCGCCGAGCGCATCGTTGACCACCTTCGCCTTGTCGGCACCGAAGAACACGAGGTCGCCGTCGTGCGCGCCGGTGCGCACCAGGATCTCGCGCAACACGCCCTCGGGCAGGAACTTGACGATGGGCGACTGCAGGCCCTGGTCGTTGGGCTTGCTCGCGTCGTTCACCTTGAGGTAGGCGAGCCCCTTGGCGCCGTAGATCGCGACGAACGTCGTGTAGTCGTCGATCTCCTTGCGGGTGAGCGTGCCGCCGCCCGGAACGCGCAGCGCGGCGACACGGCCGTTCGCGAGCTCCGCGGCGCCGCGGAACACCTTGAAGTCGACGCCGCGCATCAGGTCCGTGAGCTCGGTCAGCTTGAGCGGGACGCGCAGGTCGGGCTTGTCCGAGCCATAGTCGCGCATCGCGTCGGCGAAGCTCATCACCGGGAACGGTTGCGGAAGCTCCTCGCCGAGCGCGTCGCGGAACATCCGGCGCACCAGCTCCTCCATGATCGGCCGGATCTCCTCCTCGCCGAGGAACGACGTCTCGATGTCGATCTGCGTGAACTCCGGCTGGCGGTCGGCGCGCAGGTCCTCGTCGCGGAAGCACTTGACGACCTGGTAGTAGCGATCGAAGCCGGCCATCATCAGCATCTGCTTGAACAGTTGCGGCGACTGCGGGAGCGCGTAGAACTGGCCGTGGTGGATGCGCGAAGGCACGAGGAACTCGCGCGCGCCCTCCGGCGTCGACTTGTAGAGGAAGGGCGTCTCGATGTCGACGAAGCCGTGTTCGTCCAGGTAGCGGCGCGCGGACATCGCCGCGCGGTAGCGGATCGTGAGGTTGCGCTGCATCACCGGCCGGCGCAGGTCGAGCACGCGGTTCTCGAGCCGCACCGTCTCCGACAGGTTCTCGTCGTCGAGCTGGAACGGCGGCGTCGCCGCGGCGTTCAGGATCTCGATGTCGTGCGCGAGCACCTCGATCTCGCCCGACCCGAGGTTCGCATTGACGGTGCCGGCGGGCCGCGCGCGCACGAGCCCGTCGACGCGGACGCAGAACTCGTTGCGCAGCTTCTCCGCGGTCGCGAACGTCGCGGCGCGGTCGGGGTCGCAGACGACCTGCACGAGCCCTTCGCGGTCGCGCAGGTCGATGAAGATGACGCCGCCGTGATCGCGGCGACGATGAACCCAGCCCATCAGCGTCACGGTCTGGCCGAGAAAGCGGCGGTCGATGCGGCCGCAGTAGTCAGTGCGTTTCACGGTGATTCTCCGGGCATGTTCTCAGGTGT
>DATLIR010000355.1:0-7393 GCA_035539315.1 Casimicrobiaceae bacterium | reverse complement strand
CCCCGAGCCCCCGAGCCCCTGTGAACCTCCTCAAGGCCGTCTTCACCGTCAGCGGGATGACGCTCGCGTCGCGCGTGACCGGCCTCGTCCGCGAGAGCCTGAAGGCGGTCGTCTTCGGCGCGGGACCGGCGATGGACGCCTTCGAGGCCGCGTTCCGGTTGCCGAACCTCCTGCGCCGGCTGTTCGCGGAAGGCGCGTTCGCGCAGGCCTTCGTGCCGATTCTCGCCGAGTACCGCCGCACGCGCGGCGACGAGGCCACGCATGGCCTGGTCTCGCGCGTCGCCACGCTGCTCGCGGTGGTGCTGCTGATCGTGACCGTGGTCGGCGTGCTCGCCGCGCCGTGGCTCGTCTACCTGCTCGCCGGCGCGTTCGCGCGCGACCCGGCCAAGGTGACGCTGACCGCGGACCTGATCCGCGTCGTGTTCCCGTACATCCTCTTCATCTCGCTCACCTCGCTCGCGGGCGGCGTGCTCAACGTGCACCGGCGCTTCGCGATCCCGGCGTTCACGCCGGTGCTGCTCAACGTCGCGATCATCGCCGCCGCGCTGTGGCTCGCGCCGCACGTCGATCCGCCGGTGATGGCGCTGGCGTGGGGCGTGTTCGCCGGCGGCATCGCGCAGCTCGCGCTGCAGATCCGTCCGCTCGCGAAGCTCGGCATGCTGCCGCGTCCGCGCTTCGACTGGCGCGACGACGGCGTGCGCCGCGTGCTCGCGGCGATGGCGCCCGCCATCCTCGGCGTCTCGGCGGCCCAGGTGTCGATCCTGATCAACACGCAGCTCGCCGCGTGGCTCGGCGACGGGCGCATCGCGTGGATCAGCTACGCCGACCGGCTGATGGAGTTCCCGAGCGCCCTCCTGGGCGTCGCGGTCGGCACCGTGCTGCTTCCGACGCTCGCGCGGCACGGCGGCGAAGGCGACGAGACGCGCTACTCGGAGCTCCTCGACTGGGGGCTGCGGCTCTCGCTCCTGCTCGCCGTCCCGGCGGCGATCGCGCTGTGGCTCCTCGCGCTGCCGCTGGTCACCACGCTTTACCAGTACGGGCGCTTCGGCGTCGCCGATGCGCTCGCGACGCGCGCCGCGCTGATCGGCTACAGCGTCGGGCTGATCGGCATCATCGCGGTCAAGATCCTGGCGCGCGTAGAAGCCCGGCGCCAGGACCTGAAGACGCCGGTGCGAATCGCGGTGGTCACGGTGGCGGTCACGATGGCGCTCTCGTTCGTGCTGATGGAGCCGCTCGGGCACGCTGGCCTCACGCTCGCGACGAGCCTGGGGGCGCTGTTCAACGCGACGGCGCTGCTCGTGCTGCTGCGCCGCCGCCGCTACTACGCGCCAGTGCGCGGATGGGGCATGTTCGCCGCGAAGATCGTCGTCGCCGCGGGCGTCCTCGCCGGCGTGCTCGCCGCGCTGGGCGGACCGGCGTCGGCGTGGCTGCAGGCGTCGCTCGCCGAGCGCGGCGTGCGCCTGGCGCTCCTGATCGGCGCCGGCGGCCTCGCCTATTTCGGCGCGCTGTGGCTCCTCGGGTTCCGGCTCAAGGACTTCGCGCGGCGCGAGCGGGGACCCGAGATCGCGCCGGTCGCCGCGGACGAGTGACCGGCCCTATCCGCCGCCCTTGCGGTGCGGACAACGCGGCTTCGTGCACTCGGCGTACAGGTAGAGCGCGTGCTCGGTGATCTCGAAGCCGCGCTCGCGTGCGATCTTCGCCTGCCGCTTCTCGATCTCCGCGTCGTAGAACTCCTCGACGCGGCCGCATTGCAGGCACACGAGGTGGTCGTGGTGCTTGCCCTCGTTCAGCTCGAAGACCGCCTTGCCGGACTCGAAGTGGTGGCGGATGAGGAGACCCGCCTGCTCGAACTGCGTGAGCACGCGGTAGACGGTGGCGAGACCGACGTCGAGGCCGTCGGCGAGGAGCTGCTTGTAGACGTCCTCCGCCGTCAGGTGCCGGATCCGGGACTGCTCGAAGACATTGATGATCTTGAGGCGCGGCAGCGTCGCCTTGAGCCCGGCGCTGCGAAGATCGTGCGGCTGGTTCATGGCCGAGAGTCCGGAACGGCCCGCCGCGCGCGGGACGCGCGACCGGGCCGGCTATAATAACCATTCTCATGCGACGCGCCCACCTCCGCCCGCCGCGAACGCTCGCCGCGACGCTCGTCGCCGCCGTGGCGCTCGCGACGCTCGCCGGTTGCGAGACGATGCAGACCTACATGCCGACGCTGGGCTCGTTCGGCGTGTACAAGCTCGACATCAACCAGGGCAACTACATCACGCAGGACATGGCGGACCGGTTGCGTGTCGGCCAGACGCGCGCGCAGGTGCGCCTGGCGCTGGGCACGCCGCTGGTGCAAAGCGCGTTTCGCGACAACCGCTGGGACTATGTCTACGAGTTCGTGCGCCAGGGCAAGCGCGTCGAGCATCGCCAGTTCACCGTCTATTTCGTCGACGACAAGCTGGCGCGGTGGGAAGGCGACGAGATGCCGAAGTCGGTGGCCGACCTCAACAAGGCGGCCGCCGAGCGCACGATGGGCAGGATGCCGCAGGCGGACGACCCCGGCTGGCTCGGCTGGCTCGTCGACCTGTTCAAGAAGTAGCGCCGACCGGCCCCCCCCCGCGCCGACCGATGGCCGACCCGACCAGGATCGCGATTGCCGGTGCGGGCGGCCGCATGGGCCAGGCGCTCATCGCGGCGGTCCTCGACGCGACCGATCTCGCGCTTGCCGCCGCGCTCGACGTGCCCGGCTCGCCGGCGCTCGGCGCCGACGCAGGCGCGACGCTCGGGCGCGCTACCGGCGTGCAGGTGGCGCACGACGTCGACGCCGCGCTCACGCACGCCGACGTGCTGATCGACTTCACGCGGCCCGACGGCACGGTGGCGCACGCGGCCGCATGCGCCAGGCATGGCGCGGCACTGGTCGCCGGCACCACCGGACTCTCGCCGGCGCAGAAGGACGCGCTGGCGCGGCATGCGCGCACGGTGCCGATCGTGCACTCGGCCAGCATGAGCGTCGGCGTCAACGTGCTGTCCGACCTGGTCGCACGCGCGGCGCGCGCGCTGGGCGGGTCCTACGACATCGAGATCGTCGAGATGCACCATCGGCACAAGGTCGATGCGCCGTCGGGCACCGCGCTGATGCTGGGCGCCGCGGCGGCCGAGGGCGCCGGCATCGACCTCGCGACCCACGGCGTCTACGCGCGCGAGGGCGTGACCGGCGAGCGCCGGGCCGGCACCATCGGGTTCGCCACGCTGCGCGGCGGCGACGTCGTCGGCGAGCACGTGGTCGTCTTCGCGGGCGACGGCGAGCGCGTCGAGCTCGCGCACCGTGCGACGTCGCGGCGCATGTTCGCAGACGGCGCCCTGCGTGCCGTGCGCTTCGTCGCGACATGCCGGCGCGAGCGGCGGACCGGCCTCTACGACATGCGCGACGTGCTCGGGCTCGCCTGAGGGCGGGCGCGGCCGGTTGCCCGCGACACCGGGAATCCGGTAGAATTCAACGCCTTGGCGGGAGCGTGCCGGATCAAGCCCGGGCGCTCCCGCTTCGCACGTCCGGCATCGGATTCGTCGCCGCCGCCGGCAGTCGCTCGACCCGCGGCGAACCCGCCGTGCCGCCATGACCGATTCCGCGCTCTTCCCCCCGCGCACGCCGGCGATCCTCGCGCTCGCCGACGGCACCGTGTTCGCCGGCCGCTCGGTCGGCGCGCTCGGGCAGGCGGTCGGCGAGGTGGTGTTCAACACCGCGATGAGCGGCTACCAGGAGATCCTCACCGATCCCTCGTACGCCGGCCAGATCGTCACGTTCACCCACCCGCACATCGGCAACGTCGGCGTCACCGACGAGGACCGCGAGTCGCGCCGGGCCTTCGCCGCCGGGCTCGTGATCCGCGACCTGCCGGCGCTGGCGTCGAACTGGCGCAGCGAAGGCGACCTCGGTGCCTGGCTCGCGCGCGCGGCGCTCGTCGGCATCGCGGACGTCGACACGCGCAAGCTCACGCGCCTGTTGCGCGAGCGCGGCGCGCAGAACGGCTGCATCCTCGCCGCCGCGTCGATCGGCACGATGGAGACCGAGCAGGCGCTCGCCGCGGCGCGCGAGGCGCGCTCGATGGCTGGCCAGGACCTCGCGCAGGTCGTGTCGATCGACGCGCCCTACGACTGGACGTCGTCGACCTGGGCGCTGGGCGAGGGCTACCGCGCCGCGCCGGAGCGCAAGCACAGGGTCGTCGCCTACGACTTCGGCGTGAAGCACAACATCCTGCGCATGCTCGCCGCGCGCGGCTGCAGCGTGCACGTCGTCCCGGCGAAGACGCCGGCGAAGGACGTGCTGGCGATGAAGCCCGACGGCGTGTTCCTGTCCAACGGCCCCGGCGACCCGGAGCCCTGCGACTATGCGATCGACGCGATCCGCCAGATCGTCGACGCCGGCGTGCCGACCTTCGGCATTTGCCTCGGGCACCAGCTCCTGGGCCTCGCCGCGGGCGGCCGCACGGTCAAGATGAAGTTCGGCCACCACGGCGCCAACCACCCGGTGCTCGACCTCGACACCGGCCAGGTGATGATCACGAGCCAGAACCACGGCTTCGCGGTCGACGCGTCGACGCTGCCGCCGAACGTGCGCGTCACGCACGTGTCGCTGTTCGACCGCTCGCTGCAGGGCATCGCCTATACCGACAAGCCGGCGTTCTCGTTCCAGGGGCACCCGGAGGCGAGCCCGGGGCCGCACGACGTGGGGCCGTTGTTCGATCGGTTCGTGGGGATGATGGCAAAAGGCGGCGATAGGCGATAGGCGATGGGCGATGGGCGATAGCAAAAACGTCACGCTGACGCGCGCAGCACGGGATCGCGAATCAACGCCTTCTCGAGCCCGCGCAGCAGCCTGCCTGCCTGGGTTGCGCGGACCTGCAATGGATGCAATGCGGCGTCGGAAAGGTAACCGAGGCGGTGTGCGATCAGGAGTTGCGTCTCGAGCTCGGCGAGCGATCCCATCGCGATCACGACAAAACGGAGGTATTCGCGTCGGCTGTGCCGGACATGTCCTTCCGCAATGTTCGAAGGAATCGCGATTGCGGCGCGGCGCATCTGCTGCGACAGCCCGAATCGCTCGGTCATCGGCAGCGCGGCCGACGCCCGATAGATTTCGGCCACGAGTGACATCGACGCCTGCCAGGCGGCGAGCTCCGGGTATTTGCCGATCGTCATGGGAGCCGATCCTTCGCGCGGGCGACGAGCTTGATCCCGTCACTTCGTCGCGTCCATCGGCCATTGGGCCGATCGCCCATCGCCTATCGCCTATCGCCGCTGCTCATGCCTAAGCGCACCGACATCGAGAGCGTTGATCCCGTCACTTCGGCGCGTCCCGCAGCCATTCGGCCTATCGCCTATCGCCCATCGTCCATTGCCGCTTCTCATGCCTGAGCGCACCGACATCGAGAGCGTTGATCCCGTCACTTCGTCGCGTCCAGCGCCCATGCTGCCCATCGCCCATCGCCCATCGCCTATCGCCGCCTTTCATGCCTAAGCGCACCGACATCGAGAGCGTCCTGATCATCGGCGCCGGCCCGATCATCATCGGGCAGGCGTGCGAGTTCGACTACTCGGGCGCGCAGGCGTGCAAGGCGCTGCGCGAGGAGGGGTACAAGGTCATCCTCGTCAACAGCAACCCGGCGACGATCATGACCGACCCGGAGATGGCCGACGTCACCTACATCGAGCCGATCACCTGGCCGATGCTTTCGACGATCATCGAGCGCGAGCGCCCCGACGCGCTGCTGCCGACGATGGGCGGGCAGACGGCGCTCAACTGCGCGCTCGACCTCGCGCGCGAGGGCGTGCTGTCGAAGTTCGACGTCGAGCTGATCGGCGCGTCGAAGAAGGCGATCGACAAGGCCGAGGACCGCGAGAAGTTCAAGGCGGCGATGTCGCGCATCGGGCTCGGCTCGGCGCGCAGCGGCATCGCGCACTCGCTCGAGGAGGCGCACCGCGCGCAGGCCGAGGTCGGCTTCCCGTGCATCATCCGGCCGAGCTTCACGCTCGGGGGCACCGGCGGCGGTATCGCCTACAACGCCGAGGAATTCGAGGAGATCTGCAAGCGCGGGCTCGAGCTGTCGCCGACCAGGGAGCTGCTGATCGAGGAGAGCCTGATCGGCTGGAAAGAGTTCGAAATGGAGGTGGTGCGGGACCGCAAGGACAACTGCATCATCGTCTGCTCGATCGAGAACCTCGATCCGATGGGTGTGCACACCGGCGATTCGATCACGGTCGCGCCGGCGCAGACGCTCACCGACAAGGAATACCAGCTGATGCGCAACGCCTCGATCGCGATCCTGCGCGAGATCGGCGTCGACACCGGCGGCTCGAACGTCCAGTTCGCCATCCATCCGCAGACGGGACGGATGATCGTCATCGAGATGAACCCGCGGGTGTCGCGCTCCTCCGCGCTCGCGTCCAAGGCGACCGGCTTCCCGATCGCCAAGATCGCCGCCAAGCTGGCGGTCGGCTACACCCTGGACGAGCTCCAGAACGAGATCACGGGCGGCAAGACACCGGCGTCGTTCGAGCCGTCGATCGACTATGTCGTCACCAAGATCCCGCGCTTCGCATTCGAGAAGTTCCCGCAGGCGGACAACCACCTGACCACGCAGATGAAGTCGGTTGGCGAGGTGATGGCCATCGGCAGGACCTTCCAGGAAAGCCTGCAGAAGGCGATGCGTGGCCTCGAGACCGGCGTCGACGGGCTCAACCAGATGACCACCGACCGCCAGGTGATCGAGGAGGAGCTCGGCGAGCCCGGCTCCGAGCGCATCTGGTATGTGGGCGATGCGTTCGCCCAGGGCTTCACGCTCGAGGAAGTGCACGCGCTGACGCGGATCGACCGCTGGTTCCTCGCCCAGATCAA
This sequence comes from Casimicrobiaceae bacterium, assembly GCA_035539315.1. Taxonomy (GTDB): domain Bacteria; phylum Pseudomonadota; class Gammaproteobacteria; order Burkholderiales; family Casimicrobiaceae; genus VBCG01. The sequence continues at coordinate 513 of DATLIR010000355.1, read as the reverse complement.
GGAGATCGTCGACATCGAGCTGCGGCTCGACAAGATGACCATTGGCGACCTCAACCGCGAGACGCTGCTCTTCCTGAAGAAGAAGGGCTTCTCGGACCGCCGCCTCGGCCATCTGCTCGAGACGACCGAACACGAGATCCGCAGATTGCGGCATTCGCTCGGCGTGAGGCCCGTGTACAAGCGGGTGGATACCTGCGCGGCGGAATTCGCCACCAGCACCGCCTACCTGTACTCGACCTACGAGGACGAGTGCGAAGCCGAGCCGAGCACCCGGCGCAAGGTGATCGTGCTCGGTGGCGGCCCCAACCGGATCGGCCAGGGAATCGAATTCGACTACTGCTGCGTCCACGCCGCCTTCGCCCTGCGCGAAGACGGCTACGAGACGATCATGATCAACTGCAATCCCGAGACCGTCTCCACCGACTACGACACGTCGGACCGTCTCTACTTCGAACCGGTGACGCTGGAGGACGTGCTCGAGATCGTCGAGATCGAGAAGCCCGAGGGTGTGAT
>DATLIR010000354.1:0-3637 GCA_035539315.1 Casimicrobiaceae bacterium | reverse complement strand
AGTGACCGACAAGGACGGCAAGAAGGTCCGCCAGCCGTCGTTCAACTCGATCTTCATGATGGCCGACTCGGGCGCGCGCGGCTCGGCGGCGCAGATCCGGCAGCTCGCCGGCATGCGCGGCCTGATGGCGAAGCCGGACGGCTCGATCATCGAAACGCCGATCACGGCGAACTTCCGCGAAGGCCTGAACGTGCTGCAGTACTTCATCAGCACGCACGGCGCGCGGAAGGGCCTCGCCGACACGGCGCTGAAGACCGCTAACTCGGGCTACCTGACTCGCCGCCTGGTCGACGTGACGCAGGACCTGGTCGTCACCGAGGACGATTGCACGACGGCCAACGGCGTGGCGATGAAGGCGCTGGTCGAAGGCGGCGAGGTCATCGAGCCGCTGCGCGAGCGCATCCTCGGCCGCTCGGCCGCCGCCGACATCGTCAACCCGGAGTCGCAGGAGACGCTGTTCGAGAAGGGCACGCTGCTGGGCGAGGACGAGGTCGACCGCATCGAGGCGCTCGGCATCGACGAGGTCAAGGTGCGCACGCCGCTCACCTGCGACACGCGCTACGGCCTGTGCGCGACCTGCTACGGCCGCGACCTCGGTCGCGGCCACCTGGTCAACGTCGGCGAGGCGGTGGGCGTCATCGCCGCCCCGTCGATCGGCGAGCCGGGAACGCAGCTCACGATGCGGACCTTCCACATCGGCGGCGCCGCCTCGCGTACCGCGGCGGCCTCGCAGATCGAGTCGAAGTCGGCGGGCACGGTGCGCTTCTCGGCGCTGATGCGCTACGTCACCAACGCGAAGGGCGAGCTGGTCGTGATCGCGCGCTCGGGCGAGGTGATGATCCACGACGACAACGGCCGCGAGCGCGAGCGCCACAAGGTTCCGTACGGCGCGACGCTGCAGGTGAAGGACGGCGACGTCGTGAAGGCGGGCAAGGTGCTGGCGCTGTGGGACGCGACCGCGCGCCCGATCGTCACCGAGTACGCCGGCCGCGTGAAGTTCGAGAACGTCGAGGAGGGCGTGACCGTCGCCAAGCAGGTCGACGACGTGACCGGCCTCTCCACGCTGGTGGTCATCGATCCCAAGCGCCGTGCGACGACCTCGGCGAAGGGCGTGCGCCCGCAGGTGAAGCTCTTGGACGAAGCCGGCAACGAGATCATGCTCGCCGGCAGCGACCATGCGGTGAACATCACCTTCCAGCTGGGCTCGATCATCACGGTCAAGGACGGCCAGCAGGTGGCGGTCGGCGAGGTGCTCGCGCGGATCCCGCAGGAGACGTCGAAGACGCGCGACATCACGGGCGGCCTGCCGCGCGTGGCGGAGCTGTTCGAGGCGCGCTCCCCGAAGGACGCGGGCATGCTCGCGGAGGTCACCGGCACGGTGTCGTTCGGCAAGGACACGAAGGGCAAGCAGCGCCTGGTCATCACCGACCTCGACGGCGCCGCGCACGAGTTCCTGATCCCGAAGGACAAGCACGTGACCGTGCACGACGGCCAGGTGGTGAACAAGGGCGAGATGATCGTCGACGGCCCCGCGGATCCGCACGACATCCTGCGGCTCCTCGGCGTCGAGCAGCTCGCCCGCTACATCACCGACGAGGTGCAGGACGTCTACCGGCTGCAGGGCGTGAAGATCAACGACAAGCACATCGAGGTGATCGTGCGGCAGATGCTCCGCCGCGTGCAGATCGCCGAGCCGGGCGACACGCGCTTCATCCAGGGCGAGCAGGTCGAGCGCTCGGACCTCCTGGACGAGAACGACAAGCAGACCGGCGAGAACAAGCTTCCGGCGACGTTCGACTACATGCTGCTCGGCATCACCAAGGCGTCGCTGTCGACCGACTCGTTCATCTCGGCGGCCTCGTTCCAGGAGACCACGCGCGTCCTCACCGAGGCCGCGATCATGGGCAAGCGGGACGACCTTCGGGGCCTCAAGGAGAACGTGATCGTCGGCCGCCTGATCCCGGCGGGCACCGGCCTCGCGCACCACAACGCGCGCAAGCGCCAGAAGTCGCTCGGACCGGAAGCCGCGCTGATGGAAGCGGCGGCCGAGGCCGAGGCGGCGCAGGCGGCCGCGCAGGCAAAGGCGGAGGCGGCGGCGAACGCGGCCTGACCAACGCGGCGCGTTCCATCCGGGGCCGGCGGGCGACCGCCGGCCCCTTTTTCATGGCTGGCGCGCTCCCATGCGGCAGCGCGATTTGACACGTAGGCTACAGGCGCCGGACACTCTTGCGTGAGCACGACGCCCGGGTTGGCGAAGCGTGCCCGACACCCTCAAGACCCCGCACGAGGAGACTTCCATGCGCACCCAGGCGATGCCGGCCGCGGCGCTCGCGGTCGCGACGCTGTTCGTCGCGAACGCGGCGCTCGCCCAGGCGAGACCCGACAACCTGTCCACGCTGAAGCAGATGAAGGTCGCGACCACCGACCTCAACATCCCGACGGTCGCGCAGACCGGCCGCAACGCGGACGCGATCCGGGACAACCTGAAGAAGGTGAAGCTGCCGCCGGGCTTCAAGATCGAGCTCTATGCGATCGTCCCCGACGCGCGCCACATGGCGGTCGCGCCGTCGACCAACATGCTGTTCGTCGGCACGCGCAAGACGACGGTGTGGGCCGTCACCGACCGCAACGGAGACGGGGTCGCCGACGAGGTGAAGTCGTTCGCGCCGTCGCTCAACTTCAAGGTGCCCAACGGCGTGTGCTGGACGCGCGACGGTTTCCTGATCGTCGCCGAGCACAACCGGATCCTCAACTTCCCGGCGGCCGAGTTCTTCTACGAGGGTCCCGACGTCGCGGTGATCGAAGTGGTCGCGCAGGGCAAGCTGATCCCGCCCGAAGAGGAGTCGTACAACCACGGTGCGCGCGTGTGCCGCATCGGGAAGGACGGCATGCTCTACGTGGCGATGGGCCAGCCGTTCAACGTGCCGCCGCGCGAGAAGCTCAACCTCTACAAGGAGCAGGGCATCGGCGGCATCGTGCGGATGAACGCGTTCGACGGCAGCAAGCGCGAGGTCTACGCGACCGGCATCCGCAACTCGGTCGGCATCGAGTTCAACCCGAAGGACAACACGCTCTGGTTCACCGACAACCAGACCGACGGCATGGGCGACGACATCCCGGCGGGCGAGATCAACCGCGCGACGGCGGCCGGCCAGTTCTTCGGCTACCCGTGGATCCAGGGGAAGACGCGCATCACCGAGAACGGTTACGACAAGGATCCGCTCCCGCCCAACGTGACCAACGCGCAGGTGCTGATGGACGCGCACGCGGCCGATCTGGGCCTCGCGTTCTACACCGGCAACCGTTTCCCGGCGAAGTACCGCGGCGGCCTCTTCTCGGCGCAGCACGGGTCGTGGAACCGGACCGTGCCGATCGGCGCGCGCATCATGTTCACGTCGCTCAAGGCCGACGGCACCGCGGACAAGACCGAGGTGTTCGCGGACGGTTGGCTCGATCCGGCGACCAAGCGCTACCTCGGCCGGCCGGTCGACGTCGCCGAATTGCCGGACGGCTCGATCCTGGTGTCGGACGACTTCGCCGGGAAACGGTTGCCGGTGTAGAACGCGAGGCCCAGATCGGCCGCGTGCGCGTCCATCAGCACCTGCGCGTTGGTCACGTTGGGCGGGAGCGGATCCTT
>DATLIR010000353.1:0-14998 GCA_035539315.1 Casimicrobiaceae bacterium | reverse complement strand
CGGCCCACAGCTTCTCGGCGCCGGCGGTCGCGGTCGTGACCGCCGCGGCGCGGTTCATGCCAGGCGTCTGCGGCGTGTTGGTATCGAGCTCGTTCGCGTGCACGACGCGCACGCCGTGGTGGCGCCATTTCGACGGAGCGGAGGCGGTCATGGGAACGCGACAGAGGCAGCAGCGGGCATCCTGATCCAACGGCCGTCCGCCGTCGAGAGGCTTCGAGTCTTCCCGCCGCCAGGCCCCTCTGGCTCGGCAGCCTCCGGTGCCACGTCCATGAACAGAACCGGGGGGGTTGACAATCGGTAAGCTATGACTTACTGTAAGTCATGGCTAACATAGATCCGATTCCGCGCGGCAACGCTCCGACGGCCTCCTTGGCCGCGCTCGCCGACCCGACCCGCCGCGCGATCTACGAATCGCTCGGCGGCGCGCCCCGCGCGGTCGGCGCGATCGCGCAGGGGTTCCGCGTGACCCGGCCCGCGGTATCGCAGCACCTGAAAGTGCTGCGCGAAGCCGGGCTCGCGGTCGAGACGCGCGAGGGCACGCGGCACCTCTACGCGGTCGATCCCGCGACCGCGCTCGCGCTGTACTCGGGCGCCGAGGAGGACGCCGCGAACGTCGCCTTCGAGCCGCGCGCGGGCGGCCGTCTGGTCGAGACCGCGCGCGACGGCACCGAGCATCCGTGGGGCACGGTGCGCGCCTGGGAACCAGGACGGCGCGTCGCGTTCTCGTGGCACCCCGGGCGCGATCCGGCCGGCGCGCAATGGATCGAGGTGGCGTTCCGCGCGAATCCCGCGGGCACGCGCGTGACGCTCGTGCACGGCGGCTGGGAGGCGCTCGGCGAGCGCGCGACCGCGTCGCGCGAGGCCTACCGCAACGGCTGGCCGACGGTGTTCGGCCAGCGCTACCGCGAGTACTGCGTCGCGGCGGGAGGGCCGGCGTGAGCGCCTTGATCCGTGCCGCGCGGCTCGGCCTGCGCGGCTGCGTCGTGCCGCTGGTCGCGCTGGCGGCGTTGCTGTTGTATGCGTGGCAGGTGGCGGGGTAGCGCGGCGATTTGCGACACGCGCTGCGCGGCGCCGGGGGTCATGCCGGGCTGCCGCATGGTAGTCATGTCGTCGGCCGAGCGCTCCACTCGACGCCCGGCTCCTCGAACGACTGCACGTCGGGAATTGCGGCAGCCGCGCGCGCGTCGCGACCGCGAGCATCCGCTTCCTGCCCTGCTGCCGGATCGCAAGCGTCGCATACGAAATCGCGGCGGTGACCCGATCCCGGTTAATGCGTCCTGCTGCGCGGCCGGACCCGGAGGCATATCATGATCGTTTTGCCCCGCGGAGAAGCCCCCATGACCCAGCGCAGCGTCGTCATCCTGTCCGGCGTCCGGACCGCCATCGGCGACTACGGCGGCAGCCTCAAGGACCTCGCCCCCACCGAGCTCGGCGCGCGCGTCGTGCGCGAGGCGGTCGCCCGCGCGAAAGTCGATCCGAACGACATCGGCCAGTGCGTGATCGGCAACGTGATCCATACCGAGGCCAAGGACATGTACGTCTCGCGCGTCGTCGCGCTGAATGGCGGTCTCCCGAACACCTCGGGGGCGTTCACGGTCAACCGGCTGTGCGGCAGCGGCATGCAGGCGATCGTGTCGGCGTCGCAGTACATCCTGCTCGGCGACACCGACGCGGCGATCGGCGGCGGCACCGAGAGCATGAGCCGCGCGGCCTACGCGAACCTGACGCAGCGCTGGGGCGCGCGGATGGGCGACAACAAGACCGTCGACATGATGGTCGGCGCGCTGACCGATCCGTTCGACACCGTCCACATGGGCATCACCGCGGAGAACGTCGCGAACCAGTGCGGCATCACGCGCGAGCAGCAGGACGCGTTCGCGGTCGAGAGCCACAAGCGCGCGCTCGCAGCGGCGGCCGCCGGCCATTTCAAGAGCCAGATCCTGCCGATCGAGCTCAAGAGCAAGAAGGGCCCGGTGGCGTTCGACACCGACGAGCACGTCCGCGGCGACGCGTCGATCGAGGGCATGGGCAAGCTCAAGGCGGTGTTCGTCAAGGAGAACGGCACGGTGACCGCGGGCAACGCGTCGGGCATCAACGACGCGGCGGCGGCGGTCGTGCTGATGGAGGCGGGCGCCGCGGCGAAGAAAGGGCTTAAGCCGATGGCGCGGCTGGTGTCGTACGGCCACGCCGGCATCGACCCCAAGATCATGGGGCTCGGCCCGGTCAGCGCGGTGAAGAGCGCGCTCGCGAAAGCCGGCCTCAAGGTCGCCGACCTCGACGTGATCGAATCGAACGAGGCGTTCGCGGCGCAGGCGCTCGGCGTCAGCAAACAGCTCGGCCTCGATCCCGCGAAGGTCAATCCCAACGGCGGCGCGGTCGCGCTCGGCCATCCGATCGGCGCGACCGGCGCGATCCTCACGGTCAAGTGCATGTACGAGCTGCACCGCACCGGCAAGCGTTACGGACTCGTCACGATGTGCATCGGCGGCGGGCAGGGCATCGCCGCGATCATCGAGAGGTTGTGATCCGCGCAGTCGAGCGCGCCACCGTCACGGAGGCCACGATGAGCGACACCATCCGCAAGGTCGATTATTTCTACACGATGGTCCCCAACCGCGCGGGCCAGGCGGCGGCGATCCTGGCCGGCCTCGCCGACGCGGGCGTGGACCTGCTCGCGTTCTCGGGCTTTCCGAGCGGCCGGCGCTCGCAGCTCGACCTCGTGCCGGCCGACAGCGCGAAGCTGAAGCGCGCCGCGAAGAAGCTCGGCATCGCCCTGTCCGCGCGCAAGAGCGGCTTCCTCGTTCGCGGCACGGACCGCGTCGGCGCGCTGAAGCGCGTCGCGGGCACGCTTGCGAAGGCAAGAATCAACATCACCGCGATCGACGCGGTGACCGGCGGCGGCGGACGCTACGGAGCGATCCTCTGGGTGAAACCCAAGTCGGTCGCTAAGGCAGCGCGCCTGCTCGGCGCCCGCTAGCCCGTCACCCGAGCCCGCGCGAGCGGCCGATCCGCAGCGTCAGGCGGTTCGCGTCGCCCGCACGCTCGTAGTGCGCGGCTGACACGAGCTGCCCGACCAGGAACTGGCCGAGGCCGCCGACGCCGCGCGTCTCCACCGGATCGTCGAGGTCGGCCGGAACGCGCTCGAACGCCGGCCGCGGGTCGTACGCGGGTGCACGGTCCTCGCACACCACGACGACATGGCTCTCCTCGAGCGCGAGCGCGAGGCGGACCGTGCCCCCGCCTTCGCCGCCGTAGCCATGCATCACGATGTTGAGAAAGACCTCCTCGACCACCAGCGTGACGCGCAGGGCGTCGCTGCTGTCCACGCCGTGGCGCTTGCAGAACTCGGCCACGAAGGCCGCGGTCTCGACGACCGCGTCGAACGTCGCCGTGAAGGACTGCGCGCGCGGCCCCGCAGTCATGGCCGCCCGTTCCGCATCGCGGTCGCGCCATTGCCGCGCCCTGCGGGTTTGGTCACACTAGCGACTCCGCGACGCCGCTCGCGCCCGCCAGGATCGCCTCGATGCCCGCCCTCCCCGCTTTCCGCCCGCGCCTCGCACGCGCATGCCTCGCGGCCGCCCTGCTCGCGTGCGCGACCGCGGCGTCCGGCGCCGAGATCGGCCAGGTCAAGACCGCGTCCGGCGATGTGATGATCGAGCGCGCGGGCGCCTCGATGCCCGCGAAGGCCGGCGCCCGCCTCGAGGCTGCCGACATCGTGCGCACCGGCGCGAACGGCGCGGCGGGCATCACGATGAGCGACAGCTCGCTCCTGTCGGTGGGCCCCAACAGCGTCCTCGCGCTCGACACGTTCAGCTTCGACGCGACGACGCACCAGGGGCGCTTCGACGCGACGCTGTCGAAGGGATCGCTCGCCGTCGTCTCGGGCAAGATCGCCAAGCAGTCGCCCGAGTCGATGAAGGTGCGCACGCCTGCGTCGGTGCTCGGCGTGCGCGGCACCGAGTTCGTCGTTCAGGTGGACGACTGACATGCTCCGCGCCGGCGCCGTCGCATGCGTGACGCTGGCGATCGTCGCCGGCTGCGCGTGGCGGACGACGACGGTGGTGCTGCTTCCCGAGTCCGGGGGGCGCAAGACCGAGCTCACGGTCGCCGATTCGCGCGGCGAGGTGGTGCTCGACCAGCCGTACGCGGCGGTGCGGCGGACGCCGCTCGCCACGCGGGCGTACGAGTCGTCGCCCGACGAGGTGAAGGCGACTTTCGGCGCCGCGCTCGCGGCCCAGCCGCGGCGCGAAGCCACGTTCACGCTGCATTTCGCGGAAGGGCGCGACGAGATCTCCGACGACTCGCGCGCTGAGCTCGAGGCGGCCCTCGCCGACATCGCCTTGCGTCCCGTCAAGGATGTGCTGGTCATCGGCCACACCGATCGTGTCGGCACCGATCCGGTCAATGACGCGCTCGCGCGGCAGCGCGCCGAGACGGTGCGCGCCGAGCTGATCCGCCGCGGCGTCGGCGCCGCGGACGTCCAGGCGTCCGGGCGCGGCAGCCGCGACCCGGTCGTGCCGACCGCCGTGGGCGTCGCCGAGCCGCGCAACCGTCGCGTCGAGATCATCGTCCGGTAACGTCGCGGCGCGCGTTCGCGCCGACGTCCCGGTGCGCGCGGCCGTCGTGCTGCGCGGACCGCCGCGACATGGCGCGTCCTGGCGCTCACCTGCGCCCGTTCCATCGGAACGCGAGCACGGTGAGATCGTCCGCCGGTTCCGCGCCGGCCGCGAACGCCTGCACGTCGGCGCGCAGCGCGTTCACCGCGCCGTGCGCGTCGCCCGACGGCTGCGCACGCCACCGCTCGAGCACGGCTTCGAGCCGCGCGCGCCCGTACATCGCGCCCTGCGGGTCGCGCATGTCGGTGACCCCGTCGGTGGTCAGCACGCAGAGCTCGCCGGGGTCGAGGAACGTGTGCTCGCCGCGGTACTCGAAGCCGTCGACGGTGCACAGCGGCGGGCCGTCGCCCGCCGCGAGGCGGCGCACGCCCGAGGCCGGCCCGACGCAGTACGGGGCGTCGTGCCCGGCGTTCGCGTACACGAGGTCGCCGGTGTCGAGGTCGAGGATGCCCGCGAATGCGGTCACGAACAGCGACTCGTGGTTGTCGCGCGAAATCTCGCGGTTCGCCGTCGTCATCCAGGCGCCGACGTCGTCGTCCGGATGGCGCACCGCCGCGCTCTTCGCGAGCGCCTTCGACACCGCCATGAAGATGCTCGCGGACAGACCCTTGCCGGCGACGTCGCCGATCAGGAAGAACCAGCGGCGGCCGTCGAGCCGGAAGAAGTCGTAGAGGTCGCCGCCGACCTCGCGCGCCGGCACCATCGTCGCGGCGAGGTCGAGGCGCGACTCGTCCCGGAAAATGTCGTCGCGCGGCAGCATCGCGACCTGCACGCGTTGCGCCGCCTCCATCTCGCCCGCCATCCGCGCCGATTGTTCGCGCTGGACCTGCATCTGTCGGCGCAGCGCGCGACGCTCGCGCGAGGCCTCGCCGAGCGTGAGCGCGAGCAGCGTGGCGAACAGCGCCAGCATCGCGAGCCCCGGCGACAACGCGTCGAACTGGAGGCGCGCGACCTTGAAGAGGACGAGCGCGACGAGCGCCGGCACGAACATCGCGGCGACCGCGAACGTCACCGTTGCGGGCGTGCGCCAGAGGGGAGCGGCGCGGATCATCAAGAGCCCGAGCACGACGAACAGAAGGATCTCGACCAGCCGCGCCCACGACGGACGCATGATCGCGCCGCCCTCGTACAGGTTCTCGAGCAGCTGCGCGTGGATCTCGACGCCGGGCATGCGCTCGCCCAGCGGCGTCCCCTGGTAGTCGACCTGCATGACCCCGGTCATGCCGATCAGCACGAGCTTGCCGGCGAGCGCCTCGACGTCGATGCGGCTTTGCAGCACGTCGATCGCCGACACGAAGCGGCGCAGGTCGCGCGGCGAATAGTGGATGCGCACCGCGCCATCGGCCTCGGTCGGCGTCGAGAACGCGCCCGCCGACAGGCTCGCGACCTCGCCATCGCGCGCCCTCAGGCGCAGGGCGGGTGCCTGGACCGCGACGCGCAGCATCTCGAGCGCGAACGACGGCACCAGCGTGCCCTCGATGCTCGCGACCATCGGGATGCGGCGGATCACGCCGTCGTCGTTGTCGGCCGAGAGGAGCCCGTGCCCGGCGGCGGCGCGCTCGAACAGCTGCAGGTTCGCGATCGCGCCGGCGTACCGCGGTACCGCGGCGTTCACCGCCATGGCGTCCTGCGGCGTGGCGCCCTCGATCAGGATCGGCGTCGCGAAGACCAGCATGCCGGTCGCCTCGGGCGTGCCCGCCAGCCCGAGCACGACGCGGGAGGCGCTCATCGCGCGCGCGAGCTCCGCGTCGTGCGACGGCAGCGACTCGAGCGCCTGCGCGAGGTCCGCATCGCTGGTCGGCATGTTGTCGAGCCAGTGCTCCGGTGAGCTGCGGTCCGACTCGGACATCAGGACGTCCAGCCCGATGACCGCGGGCTTGGCGCGCGTGATCTCGCGGATCAGCTGCGCGAGCACGGTGCGCGGCCACGGCCACTGGCCGAGCGCGACGATGCTCTTCTGGTCGATCTCGACGACGGTCGCCGGCAGCGCCTTGACCGTGCGCGGCAGCAGGCGCTGGCTGGCGTCGAACCAGTCGAGCTGCTGGCGCCTGATGAACGGCGGCTGCAGCGCAAGCAACAGCGTGAGCATTGCCAGGACCGCGAGGCCGATCCAGTGCACGCGGCCGGAGATCGGGACGATCAGCCGGAAGCGGCGCTTTTCCCCGTCCTCGTCGAGCGGCGCGCTCGCATCGTCGTGACCCTCGGCCGCCACGTCGGCCACGCGCGCTTCTTCGTCGCTTTCGCCGCGCCCTTGGGACAGCCCGGCGGACGGTGTGATCCCCCCGTCGCGGCCTTCGGCCGCGTCCCCCCGGGGGGCACCGCGCCCTTGGGAAGGCCCGGCGGGCGCGGATGCCCGTTCCGGGCCCGCGTCCGCGGGAGTGGTCACAGATCGATTTCCATCCCGTCGTAGGCGGCGGTCACGGTCATCGGCGCGCCGGTGCGGCAGATCTCCTCGTAGCGGCGCGTGTCGGCGAGCACGCGGGCGATCGACGCGTCGTCGAACGCCGGCTCGTGGTGGAACATGCACAGGTGCTTGACGCCGGCCGCGTGGCACAGCTCGACGCCCGCGATGTTGCTCGAGTGCCCCCAGTCGGCCTTGACCGAAATCGCGTCGGCGAGCGAGTACATGGCGTCGAAGATCACCAGGTCGGCGCCGCGGAAGAACTCGACGAAGCTGTCGGTCTCCTTGCGATTGCCGAGGTCGTGCTCGGAGTCGGTCGAGTAGACGCAGGCCTTGCCGTCCTGCTCGAAGCGGAAGCCGAACGAATCGCCGCCGTGGCGCTGCAGCTTGACCAGCACGCGCATGCCGGCGACGTCGTGCCAACGCCCGGGCTCGAGGCGCACGAACGAGATGTCGGCGCGAAAGGTCGAGAAGTCGACCGGGAAGCTCGGCTGCTCCTGCTGCCGGCGCAGCGCGGACTCGAGGTGCGCGTGGCCGCCGTAGATGACGACGCGGTTGCCCGGGATGTAGGCCGGCGTGAAGAACGGCAGCCCCATGATGTGGTCCCAGTGCACGTGCGACAGGAACACGTGGTAGGTGCGCCCGCTGCCGTCCCGCGAGAGCGCCGACTGGCCGAACGGCCGCACGCCGGTGCCGAGGTCGCAGATCACGAAGTCGGGCCCGCCGTTCTCGATCTCCACGCACGAGGTATGGCCGCCGAACGTCGCGCCGTCGGCGAAGGACAGCCCGTCCACGTAGGCCTCGAGCTCCGCCTCGTCGCGGAAGACGCGGCCCGACGCGCCGCGCAGCGCCGCGATCAGCTTGCGGCGCAGGCCGTCGACGGTCAGCGCGACGGGGATCGAGCCGCGCGTGCCCCAGAAGCGGACGCGCATCACGTGCGCTCCGCCGTTCGGTCGTAGGCGGCGAGCGCCTGCGGGGAGATCGCGCCGATCGCGTTGCGCAGGTTGCCGCGCACGTCGACGACGTGGTGGAAGCGGCTGATCTCGAAGATCTCGGCGACGACCGGTTGCAGCGACGCGACGGCGATCGCCGCCTTGCGCGCGCGAAGGGCCTTCGCGGCCACCATCAGGACGCGCAGGCCCACGCTGCTGATGTAGTCGACGCGGGAGAGGTCGACGACGACGCCGCGGATGGCCGAGCCCGGCTCGAGCGCAGGCGCGAGCGCCGCCTCGAGCGCCTGCGCACCGGCGAAGTCGATCCGGCCGGTGGCGGCGGCGACGACGACGTCGGCATACGCGTGGGTCGGGCAGTGCATGACGGGGTCCCGGGGCGTCCCCCTGCACAGCCGGCGCACGGGACGGTCGCGCGATTATAGGAGAGCGCAACGCGGCGTGCCGGCACGTCCGCCGGACGACCCGGCGCTTCCGGTACGCTTCCGCCGGCTCGGCCGCCGAGTCAAGCGAATATTCGCGCCTGCTACGGGGGCCCGCCGTTCAGCCGAGGTTCGGGGCCAGGCGTCGGCGCGCCGCGTCGAGGGGGATGCCCTCGCGCCGGGCGAAGTCGGCGAGCTGGTCGTCGCCGATCCTTCCGACGGCGAAATAGCGTGCGTCGGGATGGGCGAGGTAGAAGCCCGACACCGAGGCGGCAGGCCACATCGCGAAGCTCTCGGTCACGGTGAGCCCCGCCGCGCCGGCGTCGAGGAGCGCGAACAGCGGCGCCTTGACCGCGTGGTCGGGGCAGGCGGGATAGCCCGGGGCCGGGCGGATGCCGCGGTACTCCTCGCGGACCAGCGCGTCGGTGCCGAGGTCTTCGCCCGGCACGTAGCCCCACAGCTCGGTGCGCACGCGCCGGTGCAGCCACTCGGCGAACGCCTCGGCGAGCCGGTCGGCGATCGCCTTCAGCATCAGGCCCGAGTAGTCGTCGGCGGCGGCCGCGTACTCGGCGAGCTTCCTCTCGATGCCGATGCCGGCGGTCACGGCGAACGCGCCGACGTAGTCGCGCATGCCGGATGGCGCGACGAAATCCGCGAGGCACAGGTTGGGCTTGCCGGGCGGACGCTCGGCCTGCTGGCGCAGGTTGCGCCAGGCGAGCGCGGGCTTGCCGCGCGACTCGTCGGACCACAGCACGATGTCGTCGCCGACTCCGTTCGCGGGCCAGAAGCCGACGACGCCGTTCGCGGCGAGCCAGCGGCCGTCGATGACGCGCCTGAGCATCGCGAGGCCTTCGGCATGCACGCCGCGCGCCGATTCGCCGACCACCGGGTCATCGAGGATGGCGGGATAGGGGCCGGCCAGCTCCCAGGCCTGGAAGAACGGCGCCCAGTCGATGCACGTGGCGATCGCCGCGAGGTCGACGTTGAGCAGCACGCGCCTGCCGAGGAACGTGGGAGCCGTCGGAACGAACGCGGCCCAGTCGGCGTGGAACGCGTTGGCGCGCGCGGCGGCGAGCGGGACCAGCGTCGGCCCCTTCTTGCGCGCGTGCTGCTCGCGGATGCGCTCGTAGTCGGCCGCCACCTCGGCGACGTAGGGCGCGCGCTGGTCGTCGGACACCAGGTTCGTGGTCACGCCCACCGCGCGCGACGCGTCGGGCACGTAGACTACCGGGCCGGTGTAGTGCGGCGCGATCTTCACCGCCGTGTGGACGCGCGACGTCGTCGCGCCCCCGATCAGGAGCGGCACCGAGAAGCCCTCGCGCTGCATCTCCGCCGCGACGTGGGCCATCTCCTCGAGCGAGGGCGTGATGAGCCCCGAGAGGCCGATCGCGTCGGCCTTCGACTCGCGCGCCGCCTGCAGGATCTTCTGCGCCGGCACCATCACGCCGAGGTCGACGACGTCGAAGTTGTTGCACTGGAGCACGACGCCGACGATGTTCTTGCCGATGTCGTGCACGTCGCCCTTCACCGTCGCGAGCACGACCTTGCCCTTCGAGCGCGCGGCCGTGCCGGAGCGGCGCTTCTCCTCCTCGATGTAGGGCACCAGGTGCGCGACCGCCTGCTTCATCACGCGCGCGCTCTTGACCACCTGCGGCAGGAACATCTTGCCGGCGCCGAACAGGTCGCCGACCACGTTCATGCCGTCCATCAGCGGGCCTTCGATCACCTCGATCGGCCGGCCGCCGCGCGCCGCGATCGCAGCACGCGCCTCCTCGGTGTCCTCGACGATGTACGTCGCGATGCCCTTGACGAGCGCGTGCGACAGGCGCGACGTTACCGGCGCCTCGCGCCAGGCGAGGTCCTCGCCCGCGTCCTTCGCCTTGCCCTTGACCGACTCGGCGACCGCGACCAGCCGCTCGGTCGCGTCGGCACGGCGGTTCAGCACCACGTCCTCGACGCGCTCGCGAAGCTCGGGGTCCAGCTCGTCGTAGACGCCCAGCTGGCCGGCGTTGACGATGCCCATCGACAAGCCGGCGCGGATCGCGTGGAACAGGAACACCGTGTGGATCGCCTCGCGCACCGGGTCGTTGCCGCGGAAGCTGAACGAGACGTTCGAGATGCCGCCGGACACCAGCGCCCCGGGCAGGTGCTCGCGGATCCAGCGCGTGGCGCGGATGAAGTCGATCGCGTAGTTCGCGTGCTCCTCGATGCCGGTGGCGACCGCGAACACGTTGGGGTCGAACACGATGTCGTCGGGCGGGAAGCCGACGCGCCCGACCAGGAGGTCGTAGGCGCGACGGCACACCGCGATGCGGCGCTCGTAGCTGTCGGCCTGCCCCTGCTCGTCGAACGCCATCACGACCGCGGCGGCGCCGTATCGGCGCACCAGGCGCGCATGGCGCATGAACGCGTCCTCGCCTTCCTTGAGCGAGATCGAGTTGACGATCGGCTTGCCCTGCACGCACTTCAGGCCCGCCTCGATGACCTCCCACTTCGACGAGTCGATCATCACCGGCACGCGGGCGATGTCGGGCTCGCCCGCGACGAGGTTCAGGAAGCGCGTCATCGCCGCCTTGCTGTCCAGCATCGCCTCGTCCATGTTCACGTCGATGATCTGCGCGCCCGCGGCGACCTGTTGGCGCGCGATCTCGACCGCGCCGGCGAAGTCGCCGGCGAGGACCAGCCGCGCGAACGCGCGCGACCCGGTCACGTTGGTGCGCTCGCCGACGTTGACGAACAGCGAGTCGTCGCCGATGTTGAGCGGTTCGAGGCCGGCCAGGCGCATTTCAGGAATCGGGGATCAGGGTTCGGGGATCGGAGGGGTCGGGGCTGGCCATGCCTCGGGGCCGCGCACGGGCGCGGACCGTCGCCACGATGGGGACGCTGGTCCTGGAGACAGCGTCACGCGGCCGCACGAAGCGGCGACCGCCGTGCGAAGGCGCGCGGCACGACGCCGTCGACCGCCTCCGCGATCGCGCGCACGTGCGCGGGCGTGGTGCCGCAGCATCCGCCGACCAGGTTGACGAAGCCGGCGCGCGCGAACTCGCCGATGAGGCGCGAGGTCTCGGCGGGCGTCTCGTCGTAGCCGGTTTCCGACATGGGATTGGGCAGCCCCGCGTTCGGGTAGCACGACACGTAGGTGTCCGCGACGCGCGCGAGCTCGGCGAGGTAGGGGCGCATCAGCGCGGCGCCGAGCGCGCAGTTGAGCCCCACCAGCAGCGGCTCGGCATGGCGCACCGAGTTCCAGAACGCCTCGGGCGTCTGCCCCGACAGCGTCCGCCCCGACGCGTCGGTGATCGTGCCCGACACGATCAGCGGCAGCCGCGCACCGAGCTCCTCGAACAGCGTCGCGATGCCGAACAGCGCCGCCTTCGCGTTCAGCGTGTCGAACACGGTCTCGACCAGCAAGAGGTCGGCCCCGCCCTCGACCAGGCCCGCCGCGGCTTCGCGATAGGCGTCGGCCAGCGCATCGAACGTCACGTTGCGCGCCGCCGGGTCGTGGACGTCGGGGGAGATCGAGGCGGTCCGGTTGGTGGGACCGAGCGCGCCGGCGACGAAGCGCGGCCGGTCCGGCGTGCGCGCGGTCCACGCGTCGGCGCGCTCGCGCGCGAGGCGCGCCGCTTCGCGGTTCATGTCGCGCGCACGCGACGCGAGCCCGTAGTCGTGCTGCGCGATCGCGGTCGCGCTGAACGTGTTGGTCTCGACGATGTCCGCGCCCGCGTCGAAGTAAGCGTCGTGGATCGCGCGGATCATGTCGGGCTGCGTGAGCGACAAGAGATCGGCGTCGCCCTTGACGTCGTGCGCGTGGCCGGCGAAGCCGCACGCCGGCGGCCCGCGGAAGTCATCCTCGGTCAGCCGGTGCTCCTGGATCATCGTCCCCATCGCGCCGTCGAGGATCAGGATCCGGCGGTCGAGGAGCAAGGCGAGCTCGGCGGTGCGGTCGGGTTGCAAGGGGACGGGAAACGCGTTGCAAGGCCTTGAATTCTAACAGCGCGCGCAATCCGCCACCGATCGCGGTGTTATATGGTTAGGCGTCCGCGGCCTGAGGCCGCGCGTGCTAAGGTTTCGCATCGATTCCCGCACGGGGACGCGCCATGAAGCACTTCAAGCCGAAGGAAGCCTCCGAGTTCCTGCAGAAGAACCCGCAGGCCGTGTTCGTCGACTGCCGCAGCGAGATGGAGTACCTGTTCGTCGGCCATCCGGTCGGCGCGCAGCACGTCGCGTGGAACGACGGCCCCGACTGGGAGATCAATCCGCACTTCGTCGGCCAGGTGAAGAAGGTCGCGAGCATGAACCGGCCGATCGTGCTGATCTGCCGCAGCGGCCACCGCTCGGTCGACGCCGGCCTCGCGCTCGAGCAGGCCGGCTTCAAGGAGGTCTACAACGTCCTCGAAGGCTTCGAGGGGCCGCTCGACGACGACCACCACCGCGGATCGCTCTCGGGATGGCGCAAGGAAGGCCTGCCCTGGGAACAGCTGTAGACGGGAGCGTTTCGGCCGGCGCTACGTTTCGCCGCGGGCGCGCGCAAGCGCGCCGAACACCGCGACCAGGTCGGCGATGGGCATCTGCCCCGGCGCCGACGCGCCCTCGCCGATCGCGAACGACAGCGACGAGCCGAACACGCCGCCGACCATCCGCGTCGCGACGCCGAGCGGTCCCATCGCCATGCTGATCAGCGGTATGCGCGCCTTCGCCTCCGCGGTGGCGGTGGCGGACAGCAGCGTGATCACGTCCGTGCGGTCGCGCGGCATCACCGCGACCTTGGCCACGTCGGCGCCGAGACGGTCCGCTTCGAGGAAGCGCTCGACCAGGAGGTCGTGCCCGGGCGTGTAGCCGAAGTTGTGGTACGACAGGATGAGCCGCGTCTTGTGTTCGCGTGAGCGCTCGCGTACGCGCCGCACCAGCGCCGCCGGATTGGAGAGCTCGAAGTCGAGGAGATCCACCAGTCCGGCGCCACCCACGGCGTCGTAGAGGCGCGCGACGCCGTCGGCGTCGAGCGCGTTGACCTGCCCGCCTTCGTGCTGCGCGCGACAGGTGAAGATGATCGGGGTTTCTCCCGCGGCCGCCCGCATGACGCGACCGGCCGCGACGACGGCCGCGGAGTCGGCGATGGCCTCGAAGAAGTCGACGCGCCACTCGATCACGTCGGGGCGCTTCGCAAGCACTGCGGCGGTCTCGGCCGCGAGCCGCTCGGGTGTGCGCGCCACCAGCGGCGAGCAGATGAGCGGCGTCGGGCCGCCCATGCGGCGCCCGCGAAGGTCGATCACCTTGTCCTGCTTCATCGCCCGGGCCCTCCCGATACGGCGTTCCGCGGCTGACGGGACGCCGACGTGCGATCACGTCGCACGGAATTGTAGTCGACGGCGGCAGGTCGGCGCGGCGCGGCGTACCGTGCGGCCAGCCCCGGGACGCGGTCCGGGGGCGCACGCTCCAGGCGATCTCAGCCCTTGTAGCCCAGCAGGCGCGGCAGCCAGAGCACGACGTCCGGCACCAGCGTGATGAGCGCCAGCGCGCCCATCATCACGTACAGGAACGGCATGACCTCGCGCACCATCGCGCCCAGCGGAACCTCGGCGATCTTGTTCATCATGAAGAGCAGCAGCCCGTACGGCGGCGTGACGAGCCCGATCATGATGTTGACGACGCAGATCACGCCGAAGTGCACGAGGTCGATCCCCAGCGCCTGCGCGGTGGGGATGAGCACCGGGAGGATGACGAGGATGATCGTCGTCCCTTCGAGGAAGCAGCCGAGGATCAGGAGCAGGATGTTGACCGCCAGCAGGAACACGAGCGGCGACAGCTCGCGGGCCTTCAGCATCGCGCTCAGCGCCTTCGGGATGTTCTCCGACGTGATGACGAAGTTGAACACCATCGCGCCGGCGATCAGCATGCCGATCGACACCGTGACGCGCGCGCTGGACACCAGCGAGTGATAGACGTCCCTCATTCGCACGCTGCGGTACAGCAATGCGGAGATCAGCAACGCATAGGCCGCGGCGACTGCGGCGGCTTCGGTAGGCGTAGTGATGCCGCTCCACATGCACCCGAGCAGGATCACCGGCATCAGGAGCGCCGGCATCGCCTCCCAGGTGATGCGAGGCAGCTCGCGCAGCGGCACGCGCAACTCGACCGGGAAATGGCGGCGCCTGGCCACGGCCGCGATCAGTCCGCTCTGGACCGCGCCGAGCAGCAGGCCGGGAACCACGCCGCCGAGGAAGAGATAGCCGACCGACGTATCCGACACCAGCGCGTAGAGCACCAGGGGGATCGACGGCGGGACGATCGGCCCGATGACGGACGACACGCAGGTCAGCGCGGCGGCGAACGCGGGCGGGTACTTGCCGTCGCGCGTCATCATCGACTGCATGATCTTCCCGGAGGCCGCGGCATCGGCGAGCGCGGACCCCGACATGCTCGCGAAGATGACGCTCTGCACCACGTTGACCTGTGCGAGACCGCCGCGAAAGCGCCCTACCAGCGCGTTGCAGAAGCGCAGCAGGCGATCCATGATGCTGCCCGAGTTCATGAACTCCGCGGCGAGGATGAACAGTGGAATGGCCAGCAGCAGGAAGCTCGTGAACATGCCGTTCAGAACCTGCTCGGCGACGA
>DATLIR010000352.1:0-2169 GCA_035539315.1 Casimicrobiaceae bacterium | reverse complement strand
ACGCGATCGCATGCGCCGAATGGCTGGTCGCGAACCGGTGGACGTCTCCCGCGAAGCTCTCGATCATGGGCGGCAGCGCGGGCGGCATCTTCGTCGGTCGCTCGATCACCGATCGCCCCGACCTGTTCGGCGCGGCGGTCGACCAGGTGCCCATCTCGGACGCGGTGCGCGCGGAGTTCTCGGCGAACGGCGTCCCCAACATCCCCGAGTTCGGCACGGTCAAGACCGAGGAGGGCTTCAAGGGGCTCTACGCGATGAGCTCCTACCACTGGGTCAAGGACGGCGTGAACTATCCGGCGGTGCTCCTGACGACGGGGATCAACGACCCGCGCGTCGACGCCCATCAGGCCGCGAAGATGGCGGCACGGCTGCAGGCCGCGACGAAGTCGGGCAAGCCGATCCTGCTCCGCATCGACTACGAAGCGGGCCACGGCAACGGCACCACGAAGAAGCAGGCCTACGAGGAGCGCGCCGACACGTTCGCGTTCCTGTTCCGCGAAGCCGGCGTCCGGCCTGTCGCGCCGTAGCGCCGCGCAGGTCACCGCGGCGCTGCGCGCGCCGCGGTGAATCCCGGGGGTCGGTCAGGCGATCGGTCGTCGGCGCGCGCGTCGACGTGCCAGCGCCATGCCGGCGAGCGCGAGCAGCGTCGCGAGCGCGGCGAGGCCCCGGTCCGACGTCGCCGGCACCGCGGTGG
The DNA here is from genome assembly GCA_035539315.1 of Casimicrobiaceae bacterium. GTDB lineage: Bacteria > Pseudomonadota > Gammaproteobacteria > Burkholderiales > Casimicrobiaceae > VBCG01. Next base: position 1,475 of record DATLIR010000352.1, on the reverse strand, counting down.
GCGCCGCGATCCCGAACAGCGTGAACGTACCCCCGCCGTTGGCATCGCAGTTCCAGGTGGCGCCGAACCCGGTTCCGACTGTCGTGCCGTTGCTGGCGGGCAGCCGCTCCACGGACACGGTGTAGGGGAGCGGCGTGGCGACGGGCAGGGCGAAGACGATCGTGGCCACCGCGAAATTGTCGAAGCTGAACGGCGTCACCGATTCGAACGTCGTCGTCGTTCCGCCCCCGTTCACCTTGAACGCGGTCCGAAGATTGTTCGACGACGGCGGCAGGATCCAGTCCAGGTCGCCATTGAGCGCCGTCTGCGCCTGCGTCGTCGTGCAGGTCGTGGCGCCGATGCTGTTGACGTTGAGCCGGTAGAAGAACTGGGCGCCGGCGAGCGCTGGCAGCGCGACGAGCACAACAGTCGCCAGCCCCATCAGCATTGCCTTGCGCATGGTGCCCCCGGATCGGTCGCGCGTCTGGCCGGCGACCGGATCGGGCGAGCTTACGCCGCGGTCGCGACGATCCGCGACATCCGCCGCCCTTGGCGCGACGCGGTGTTGCAGCGACGCGACACCTTGAAGACGATCGGACGCAGCGGCGTCCCGTCGCCGGACGTCATTGGGCGCCGCCCGCTGCGGTATCCTTCGCGCCACCATGGTCCGCTCACGGCGCGTCGCGGCCGACCGTCCCGCCGACGCCGTCGTCGCGCTGCGCGGACCGATGCTCGCGTGGCGCGGCGACCCGTTCGTCGTCGGCGCGCGTCGCGCGCTCGCCTACGAGCCCGACGCGATCGTCGCGATGGCGCAGGGACGGATCGTGGCCGCGGGGCCCGCCGCCAGCGTGCGCCGCACGCTGCCTCCCGGCACGTCCGTCGAGACGCTGCCGCCCGCGAGCCTGATGCTTCCCGGTTTCGTCGACTGCCACGTCCACTATCCGCAGCTGCCGGTCACGGGCAGCCACGGGACGCAACTCCTCGACTGGCTGGAGCGTTACACGTTTCCGGCCGAAGCGTCGTTCGCCGACGCGCGCGTCGCACGCCGCGTCGCACGCGATTACCTGGACGAGAACCTGCGCCAGGGCATCACCACCGCCGCGGTGTTCTGCACCGTCCACGCCGGCTCGGTCGACGCGCTGATGCGGGAGGCAGCGGCGCGCTCGCTGCGCCTGATCGCCGGCAAGGTGCTGATGGACCGTCACGCGCCGCGCGCGCTGCGCGACACGGCGCGCCGCGGCTACGACGAGTCGCGGTCGCTGATCGCGCGCTGGCATGGACGCGGACGCCTCGGCTACGCGATCACGCCGCGCTTCGCGGTGACGTCGTCTCCCGCGCAGCTCGAGGCCGCCGGCGCGCTGTGGCGCGAGCACCCGGGCTGCTGGATGCAGTCGCACCTGTCCGAGAACGCCGGCGAGATCGCCTGGGTGCGCAAGCTCTTCCCGCGTGCGCGCGATTACACCGACGTCTACGCACGCTTCGGCCTGCTCGGGCGC
>DATLIR010000351.1:0-3398 GCA_035539315.1 Casimicrobiaceae bacterium | reverse complement strand
GGTTCGCGCGGACGCGGCGGCGGCGCCGTTCGCTTGCGCTTCGCGGCCGGGGTCTTTGTCCCTGGCTGACGCGTCGACGCGGTCGGACGCTTCATCGCTGCCTTCCGCTTCGACGCCGCCGTCGCTGCAGGCGCGCGCCCCGCGGCAGGGGCGGGTCGCTTGCGGCGGCTGCGCGGTGTCGCGGGTCCTGCCATGTGCGTATCGCGACACTCGAGGGAGGGAACGCCGCGGCCGGCGGCGACGGAGGCCGGGCATTGCGACAGCCTTCGGGCCGCGAGCGACGTCGCGCGCGTAGTCTACCGGCATGCCGGAGCGTTTGCGCCGACGCGAACGCGGCGGCCTGCCGTCACGTAGAATTCCGCCCGCGCCCGGGGCCTCGCCGCTGCTCGCGACGTGGGCGAACGTCCCGGCGAACACCCGCATGCCGATTCCACCTGCCGCCGCGCTTTTCCATCCCATCCCTTCGTGGCAGGCGCTTCGAGGACCGATCCGCTGGCGGCCGCGGGGGTGCGCGGGCGCCGGCCGGTCGATCGCACTGGCGTGCGCTCTCGCGATCGCTCTGGCGACGGATGCCGTGGCGCAGTCCCCTGCGCCGGGCCCGCAGACCCGCGCGCCGCTCGGTCGGCCCAAGGTCTGCCTGGTGCTCTCCGGCGGCGGCGCCCGCGGCGCCGCGCACATTGGCGTCATCAAGGTGCTCGAGGAGCTCCGCGTCCCGATCGACTGCATCACCGGCACGAGCATGGGGTCGCTGGTCGGGGGCGCCTACGCGAGCGGCATGTCGGTGCCGGAGATGGAGGCGCTGATCGAGACGATCACGACCAGCGTGCTGTTCAAGGAGAATCCGCCGCGCCAGGAGGAATCGATCCGGCGCAAGGAAGACGACCGTTCGGTCCTGTTCGGGCTCGAGCTCGGCGTGCGCGACGGCCAGGTCATGCTGCAGAAAGGCGCGGTCAGCGGCATCCAGCTCGAGGCGGTGCTGCGGCGCCTGTCGAAGGTCCAGGGCAGCCGGTCGTTCAACGACCTGCCGATCCCCTACCGTGCGGTCGCCACCGACCTCGTCAACGGCAAGGCCGTGGTCCTCGACTCGGGCGACCTGCCGCGCGTGATGCGCGCGAGCATGTCGGTGCCGGGCGTGATCGCGCCAGCGCAGATCGACGACCTGCTGCTGGTGGACGGCGGGCTCACCAACAACCTGCCGGTCGACGTGGCGCGCGCGATGGGAGCCGACCTCGTCATCGCGGTCAACCTCGGCACGCCGCTCCTGACGCGCGAGCAGCTGGGCTCGGTGCTCGGCGTCACCGGCCAGATGATCAACATCCTCACCGAGCAGAACGTGCGCGCCTCGCTCGCGTCGCTCCGGCCCGGCGACATCCTGATCGAGCCCGCGCTCGGCGACTTCTCGGCCGGCGATTTCGACCACCTGCCCAGAACGGTGCCGATCGGCGAGGCGGCGGCGCGGGCGGCCGCGCCGAAGCTCGCGGCACTCTCGCTCGCGCCAGAGGCGTACGCCGCGCTGCGCCAGCGCCAGGTCGCGCCCCCGAGCGGTCCTTCCGGCACCGTCGCGGAGATCCGATTCCCCGGGCTCACGCGCGTCAATCCCGACTCGCTCCTCGACTTCCTCGACCTCAAGCCGGGCGACCCGATCGACCAGGATCGCATCGACCGCGACCTGCGCCGGCTCTACGGTTCCGGCGACTTCGAGCACGTCGACTACCAGGTCGTCGAGGAGGCGGGACGCCAGATCGTGTCGATCAGCGCGGTCGAGAAGACCTGGGGTCCGAACTACCTGCGCTTCGGTCTCGGGCTGCAGTCCGACTTCAAGGGCGCGAACTACTTCAACCTCGCGGCGAGCTACCGGAAGACCTGGCAGAACGTGTTGGGGGCCGAGTGGCGCACCGACGTGCAGATGGGGCAGGTCGCGTTCCTGTCGACCGAGTGGTACCAGCCGCTCGGCACGCGCAACGGGCTGTTCATCGCGCCGCGGGCGACCATCCTGCGGCGCAGCCTGGACATCTACGCGGAGTCCGACCGGATCGCGCGCTACGACCTGCGCACCTACTACGGGTCGGTCGACCTCGGCGCGGCGTTCACGCGCTACGGCGAGGTCCGCGTGGGCATCGCGGCCGGACGGTCGTCGGCGTCGCTGGACACCGGGCCGCCGCAATTCGCCCCGGTCCACACCTCGATACCCCGGGGCGCGTTCACGTTGCGCGCGGTGGTCGACCAGCTCGACAGCGCCAACTTCCCGCGCGAGGGATTCGCCGCGTCGGTCGACCTGTTCGCATCGACCAAGGCGCTGGGCGCGAACGACGAGTACGTGCGCTGGGACGTGCACGCGATCGGGGCGAAGTCGTGGGGGAGGCATTCGGTGTCCGCGATGGTCCGGAGCGCGGGCGCGGCGAGCGGCGACGTGCTCCCCGCGTACGATCTCGTCCAGTGGGGCGGATTCCTGCAGCAGTCCGGCCTGCCGGCGGGGGCGCTGCTCGGCCAGCGCCTCGCGTTCGGACGCGTCGTCTATACCTATCGCGCGCGCGAGCAGCGCCTGCTGGAGGGCCTCTACGTGGGCGCCTCCGCCGAGGTGGGGAAGATGGACACCCCTGTCGTGCCGGGCAACCTGACCGGGACGCTCTTCTCGGGCGCGCTCTTCCTCGGCGCCGATACGCCGATTGGCCCGGTCTACCTGGGCTACGGCATCGCGACCGGCGGCAACCGCAGCGCCTACCTGTTCCTCGGCCGGCCCTGACCGGCGTCAACCCATGAGGTGAAGTCGCAGGCATCATTGCGGGTCCCTTTCACACCCAACGGGGGTAACACCATGAAAGCCAGTCTCACCATCGCCGCGCTCGCCGCGGCTTCCATCCTCGCGTCGCAGGCCGCGGCGCAAACCGGTGCCGCGGTCGTCGGCAAGGGGCCGGGCGTCGCCGCGGCCGCGCAGACCGTCAAGGTCACCGCCACGATTACGGCGATCGACGCGGCGACGCGCGACGTCACCCTCAAGGGGCCGCAGGGCCGCGAGGTCGTGGTGACCGCCGGGCCGGAGGTGCGCAACTTCGCGCAGATGAAGGTCGGTGACAAGGTCGACGTCGAGTACGCCGAGGCGCTGACGCTCGAGCTCAAGAAGGGCGGCGGCATGCCGGTCGCCAAGACCGAAACCGCCGGTGCCGCGCGCGCGAAGCCGGGCGAGCAGCCGGCGGGCATGGTCGGGCGCCAGGTCACCGTCGTCGCCGACGTGGTCGCCGTCGACAAGGACAAGCAGATGGTCACGCTGAAGGGCCCGAAGCAGACGGTCGATCTCAAGGTGCGTGATCCCAAGCAGCTCGCGCTGATCGCCAAGGGCGACCAGGTCGAGGCGGTCTACACCCAGGCGGTGGCCGTCGTGGTGTCGCCGGCGAAGTAGT
>DATLIR010000350.1:0-16296 GCA_035539315.1 Casimicrobiaceae bacterium | reverse complement strand
GCATCGGCCGCGACGCGATCGCCGGCCATCCGGCGTAGGCGGCGCCCAGCTCGGCGAGCGCGACCAGCGCGAGCACGCCGAGACCCGCACCCGACAGCACCGTGAACGCGATGACCGACAGCGCGGGATGCACGAAGATTCAGCCCGTCAGCGCGCGGCGCGCGAGCGCGACGAGCCGCTCGAGCGCGGTGCCGGGCGCCTCGGGACGCCTCCAGCGATCGTCGCGCGTCGCGGGTTGGTCGGGAGGGGGGCGCGGCGGCAGGTACCGGTTGACCGGCTTGTAGCCGAGCTCCTCGAGCAGGCCGAAACCGCCGCGCTCGGCCACCAGGCGCGAGACCTTCGCGTCGGGATCGTCGAAATCGCCGAAATGGCGCGCGTGCGTCGGGCACGCGAGGACGCAGGCCGGCTGGCGCTCGGCTTCCGGGAGGCGCTCGTCGTGCACGCGGTCGACGCACAGCGTGCATTTCTTCATCGTGCCCGACGATGGGTCGAGCTCGCGTGCGCCGTAGGGACAGGCCCACGCGCAGAGGTTGCAGCCCATGCAGCGGTCCTGGTCGACCAGGACGATGCCGTCGGCGCGCTTGTACGACGCGCCGGTCGGGCACACCGTGACGCACGCGGCCTCCTCGCAGTGCAGGCACGACATCGGGACGTTGACCGTCTTCACCGTCGGGTAGGTGCCGACCTCGTAGTGGCGCACGCGGTTGAGCCAGGTGCCGGTCGGCTCGGCGCCGTAGGGATCGCTGTCGGTCAGCGGGCCGCTGATCGCCGAGGCGCCGTTCCATTCCTTGCACGCGGTCGCGCACGCGTGGCAGCCCACGCAGGTGTCGAGGTCGATGACCAGGCCGAGCTTCATCGCACGGTCCAGCGCAGCGTGGCAGGAGCGGCATCGCGCGCCGCATCGCGCGCGGCGGGCGCGAAGGTGGGCCAGATGCCGGCCTCGCCGGGCGCGCACTTGACGACGTCGACGCGCAGGTCGAACCACGCCGCCTGGCCGGTGACCGGGTCGGAATTCGAGTAGCGCCGCGCGCCGCGCGCCGCGGGCAGGTGCTCGGCGATCAGGTGATTGAGCAGGAACCCGGCCTGCGCCTCGGGCGCGCTCGCGGCGAGTCCCCACGCGCCCGCCTGCTTGCCGATCGCGTTCCACGTCCACACCGTGTGCGGCTCGACGCCTTCCATCGTCTTGAGCCGGCAGCGCAAGCGCGACAGCGGCGAGGTCACCCACACCCAGTCGCCGTCGGCGAGGCCGCGCTCGCGCGCCGTCGCCACGTTCATGTGAAGCGCGTTCTCGGCGACGATCTGGCGCAGCCACGCGTTCTGCGCATCCCACGAGTGGTACATCACCATCGGCCGCTGCGTGATCGCGTGCAGCGGGTAGCGCTCGCCGTCGGTCGCGGCGAACTCGAGCGGCGCGTGCCAGACCGGCAGCGGGTCGAAGTACTCGGCGAGGCGGGCCGCGTCGGCCGGATCGGTCGGCCGCGGCCCGTCGTATCGGCCCTGGCCCGCGAGACGGAATTTCTGCAGCGGCTCCGACCACAGCTGCATGACGATCGGCTCGGTGTCGATGACGAACCCCGCCTTCTTGGCGAACTCGAGGTAGCGCTGGTTCGCGTGGCGGTGCCACTGCAGCGACGGCGGCAGCGGGAACGCGAAGTACGACTGGTGCTCGACGTAGCGCTCCCACTGGTCCGGGTTCGGCTCGCCGACCAGCGACTTGGTGCCGTCGGCGCCGCGCCATCCGGCGAGGAAGCCGACGCCCGGCATCTTCTCGTAGCGCACGATGAAGTCCCGGTAGTCGCGGTAGCGCCGCGTGCCGTCGGGCCGCGTGAACGCCGGGAAATGCAGGCGCGAGGCCAGCTCGACCAGCACCTCCTGCCATGGCCGCACGTCGCGGTCGGGGGTGAGGATCGGATGGCGGATCGCGTCGGCGGGCGCGTCGGGGTCCGAGATCGGGCGGTCGAGCAGGCTGATCGCGTCGTAGCGCTCGAGGTAGGTGGTGTCGGGCAGCACGAGGTCGGCGAAGGCGACGGTTTCGGACTGGAACGCGTCGCACACGACCAGGAAGGGGATCCGGTACTCGCCGTCGGCGCCCTTCGCCACGAGCATCTCGCGCGTCCCGGTCGTGTTCATCGACGAGTTCCACGCCATGTTCGCCATGTACAGGATCAGCGTGTCGATCGGGTAGGGATCGCCGGCGACCGCGTTGGCGATCACCATGTGCATCATCCCGTGCGCCGCGAGCGGCGACTCCCACGAGTAGGCCTTGTCGAGCCGCAGCGGCGTGCCGTCCGCGTCGAGCGCGAGCTCCTCGGGACGCGTCGGGAAGCCGAGCGGCGCACCGCCGAGCGGCATGTTCCTGTGCGAGCGCGCGTTGGCGGGAAGCTGCGGCGGCGGCACCGGGCGCGGGTACGGCGCACGCGCGCGGAAGTTGCCGGGCCCCTCGAGCGCCCCCAGCAGCATCTGGATCAGGTGCAGCGCGCGGCAGGTCTGGAAGCCGTTGGAGTGCGCCGAGACGCCGCGCATCGCGTACATCGCGACCGGGCGGCCGACCACCTTGTCGTGCGTGCGTCCCCAGCTGTCGGTCCACGCGACGTCGAGCGTGATCGTCTCGCGGAAGGCGACGTGGGCCATCTCGCGCGCGAGTCGGCGGATCGTCTCCGCCGGCACGCCGCAACGCTCGGCCACCGCCTCGGGCGCATGGCTCGGATCGAGGTACCGCTCGGCGGCGAGCGACAGCACCGTCTTCGCGGTGCGACCGTCGGGGAGCGTGAAGCTGCCGAACAGCGCCGGCCGGATGTCGGCCGCCAGCCCGCTGGCGAGCGCGCCGCTCGCGTCGTCGTGGACGAGGGGACGGCCCTCGAGGCTTCGCGCGAACAAGCCGTGGTCGGCGGCGCCTTCGTCGCAGATCACGAGCCACGGCGCGTTGGTGTAGCGCGCGAGGAACGCGTAGTCGATCGTGCCGTCGTGCAGCAGCACGTTGACCATGGCGAGCGCGAGGAGCCCGTCGGTCCCGGGGCGGATCGGCACCCATTCGTCGGCGATCGCCGAGTAGCCGGTGCGCACCGGATTGATCGATACGAACTTCGCGCCGTGGCGCTTCAGCTGGTCGAGGCCGATCTTGATCGGGTTGCTCGAATGGTCCTCGGCCACGCCCCACAGCAGGAAGTACTTGGCGCGCTCGAAGTCGGGCGCGCCGAACTCCCAGAACGAGTAGCCGATCGAGTAGAGCCCGGCGGCCGCCATGTTGACCGAGCAGAAGCCGCCGTGCGCGGCCCAGTTCGGCGTGCCGAATTGCTGCGCCCACAACCCGGTCAGCGCCTGCATCTGGTCGCGGCCGGTGAAGAACGCGAGCTTGCGCGGGTCCGAAGCGCGGATCTTCGCCAGCCGTTCGGTCAGGAGCGCGAGTGCTGCGTCCCACTCGATCTCCTCGAACTCGCCGCGTCCGCGCTCGGCGCCGGCCTTGCGACGCAACGGCTTGGAGAGCTTCGCGGGCGAGAGCTGCTTCATGATCCCGGCCGAGCCCTTGGCGCACGGCACGCCGCGGTTGACCGGATGCTCGGGATTGCCCTGGATGAAGCGGACCTTGCCGTGCTCGAGCGTCACCTTGATGCCGCAGCGGCACGCGCACATGTAGCAGGTCGAGTACGCGACGCTCTGCCCGTCGCGAGGTTCTCGCGCGAGCGGCCGGTCTTCGGCGGGAATGGGCATCGGGAGCGCGGTTCAGGCGGGCGAGCGGGGTTCGGCGTCCGGACCCGAGGCGATCATACCGGCGCGGGACGACGATTCCCGGCTGCCGGACGACGCGCCGCGTAGAATCGCCCGGGCATGGACGAGTCCGCTGCGCTCAAGGTGGTCGCGGTGCGGGCGGTCGAGACCGCCGAGGGCGCGCGCACGCTGTGGAACGAGACCGATCGCGCCTGGGCGAGCCGCGCCGCGGCCGAGGTCGTGGGGGCGAACGCCGCGGCCGACGCATTCCTCGCGCGCCGCGCCGCGCTCGCGCTCGAGCGCCTCGGCGCGCGCGACCCGGCGTTGCCCGCGGCGGTCCGCGCGCTCGCGTGGCGCCCATGGATCGGCACCCTGGTCGTGGGCCTCGCATTCGCGCTCGGCCTCGCGCTCGACCAGGTCGACGCGACGCAGCGCGTGAACATCCTCGCGCCGCCGGTGCTGTTCCTCATCGTCTGGAACCTCGCCGTCTACGTCGTGATCGCCGTCGGCTACGTCGTGCGCTATGGCGAGTCGGCGCGACCCGGTGGCCTGCGGGGCACGCTCGCGCGCTGGGGCGCCGGCAGTGCGCGCTCGCGCGGCGAAGGCGGCACGCGCGCCGCGACGCTCGCCTTCGGCGACGACTGGATGCGGCGCGCAGCGTCGCTGTACGCGGCCCGGGCCGCGCGCATCCTGCACCTCGCGGCGGCACTCCTCGCCACCGGCGTGCTGGCGGGCCTCTACCTGCGCGGCCTCGCGTTCGAGTACCGCGCCACCTGGGAGAGCACGTTCCTCGACGCCTCCAGCGTGCGCACCCTCGCCTCGTTCCTGTACGCACCGGGCGCGTGGCTCACCGGCATCACTATCCCGTCGGTCGCCGAGATCGCGGCGATCCGCGCCCCGGGCGGCGAGAACGCGTCGCCCTGGCTGCACCTGATCGCCGCCACGCTCGCGCTCGTCGTGATCGCGCCGCGCCTCATGCTCGCGCTCGTGTCCGGCGCGTTCGAGCGCTATCGCGCGACGCACCTGCCGCTCGGCGTCGACGAGCCCTACTTCCAGCGCCTGCTGCGCGGCTACCGCGGCGGCCCCGCGCGCGTGCGCGTGATCCCCTACAGCACGACGCCGTCCGCCGCCGCGCTCGCCGGGCTCGAGGCGGTCGTCGCGCGCTCGTTCGGCGGCAGCGCGGCGCTTTCCGTCGCGGCACCGGTCGCCTACGGTGCCGACGTCGACTGGCCGCGCGATGCGGCGTCCGCGGGTGTCACGCTGGCCGCGCTGTTCAACGCCACCGCGACGCCGGAGCGCGAGACCCATGGCGCGTTCCTCGCGGCGCTCGGGCAGCGCCGCGGCGAGGTCGAGACGCTGGTCGCGCTGGTCGACGAGAGCACGTGGCGCGCGCGCTTCGGCGACGACGCGCAGCGCCTCGCCGAGCGCCGTGCCGCCTGGCAACGGATGGGCGTCGAGGCTCACGTGCCCGCCGTATTCGTCGACCTTGTCGCGCCGGATCTCGCGGCGATCGATGCCGCGCTCGATGCGGCCATCGGCGACCGCAACGCATGAGCGACGCGCGACCGATGGATCCCGAGGGCGCGGTGGCCCCCGGGGGGAAACTCGCGCAGCAAGCCTCGGGGGGGGCCTCCACGATCGCGCTGTCGCTGATCTCGCACACCAACGCGGGCAAGACGACGCTCGCGCGAACGCTGGTCGGGCGCGACGTCGGCGAGGTGCGCGACGCGCAGCACGTCACGCAGGAGGCGGCCGCCTATCCGCTGCTCGAGACGCCGGCAGGCGATGCGCTGGTGCTGTGGGACACGCCCGGATTCGGAGACAGCGCGCGGCTCGCGCGGCGGCTCGCGCAGCAGGGCAACCCGATCGGCTGGTTCCTGTCGCAGGTATGGGACCGCTTCCGCGACCCACCGTTCCACCTGGCGCAGCGCGCGGTGCGCAACGTGCGCGACAGCGCGGATGTCGTTCTCTACCTGGTCAACGCGTCCGAGGCGCCCGACGACGCGGGTTACCTCACCGCCGAGCTCGACGTGCTCGCGTGGATCGGCAAGCCGGTCGTCGTCGTGCTGAACCAGACCGGCCGGCCGCGGCCGCACGATGAGGAAGCCGCCGACGTGACGCGCTGGCAGCGCGCCGTGGGCACGCGCCCGCTGATCCACGCCGTGACCACGCTCGACGCGTTCGCCCGCTGCTGGGTGCAGGAGATCGCGCTGTTCGACCTCGTGGCCGGTGCGTTGCCGCCGCCGCGTCTGCCGGCCTTCGCGCGGCTCGCGACCGCGTGGCAACGGCGTCGATGGGCGCAGTTCGAGGAGGCGATGGCCCTCCTTGCCGCGCCGATCGCCGCTGCTGCGTGCGACCGCGAAGTCGTCCCCGACGCCGGCGTCGGCGGCACGTTGCGCGAGATCGGTCGCGGGCTCGGCATTGCGGCGGACGCAGTGGACAGTGCGAAGGCGCAAGCGTCGCGGGCGCTCGCCGCGCGCCTCGACCAGCGCCTGCGCGAGAGCACCGACGCCCTGATAGCTCTGCACGGGCTCTCCGGCCAGGCGAGTGGCGAAGTGCTCGCGCGGCTCGCCTCCGGCGTAGCGGTCGATGCGCCGGTCGACGAGCGCAAGGCCGCGATGGTCGGCGGCGTGGTGTCGGGCGCGCTGACCGGATTGGCCGCGGACCTCGCCGCCGGCGGGCTCACGTTCGGCGCGGGCATGCTGGCGGGCGCGGTGCTCGGAGCGCTCGGCGGTGTCGGCATCGCGCGCGGCATGAACCTCGCCCGCGGCCGGACCGGCACCTCGCTGCGCTGGGACGACGCCTTCCTGTCGGGGCTCGTAGCCTCGGCGCTGCTGCGCTACCTCGCCGTCGCCCACTACGGTCGCGGCCGCGGCGATTTCGTTGAGACCGAGTATCCGCCGTTCTGGGCGCCGCTCGTCGCGGCGATCGTCGCCGGCAAGCGCGACGCGCTCGCCGCGGTGTGGTCGCGCCGCGAGCCTGCGTGCGACGAGCACACGGTCGCCACGGCGCTTGGTGCCGTGCTCGCCGACGCGGGCCGCGAGACGCTCGCGCGACTGTATCCGGCCGCAGCATCCGCGACGGCGCCTTCGCGCGCGACCGCGTGACGACGAGGCGGCGCGCGCGCCGGTCAAGGCGAGAAGCCTTCGGCGAGCTTCATGCGCTGCACCTTGCCCGATGGCCCCTTGGGCAGCGCGTCGACGAAGCGGACGTAGCGCGGCGCCTTGTAGCGGCCGAGCTCGCGCACGCAGTGCGCGTCGACCTCCTCGCGCGACAGCGTGCGATCGGGCTTCACGACGACGCAGGCGAGGATTTCCTGTCCGTACTCGCGGTCGGGGACGCCGACGGCCGCGGCTTCGAGGACCGCGGGGTGCTTCAGCAGCGCCTCGTCGATCTCGCGCGGCGCGATGTTCTCGCCGCCCTTGATGATCAGCTCCTTGAGGCGCCCGGTGATGAAGTAGAAGCCCTCCGTATCGCGGTAGCCCAGGTCGCCGGTCGCCATCCACCCGTCCGCGTCGAGGGTCGTCGCCGTCAGCTCCGGCGCCCGGTAGTAGCCCAGCATGACGCCCGGACCGCGCAACTGGATCTCGCCGCGATCGCCGACGGGGAGCGGCACGCCGTCGCCGCCGACGACGCGAGCCTCGATGCCGAGCGGCCGGCCGGGGCTGCCGACGCGGCGCGCTTCGAGCGCCATCGGGTTGCAGAAGGCGACCGACGCGCATTCGGTGAGCCCCATCGCCTCGACGACCGGGATGCCGAAGCGCTCCTCGAACGCGAGCTGCTGGTCGGGGGGCAACGGCGCGGACGCCGAGCGCGCGAAGCGCACGTGCCGCATCGCGGCGCGTTCGCCTTCGGTCGGCTCCGGCGCGTTCAACAGGTAGGCGACGATCGTCGGCACCAGGTTGAGCCACGTGGGTCGCCAGCGCTCGACCAGCGCCCACCACTGCGTCACCGAGAAGCGGTGCGGCATGACGAGGCTGCCCCCGGCGCACAGCGTTCCCACCGTCGAGATGCACTGCCCGTTGATGTGGTAGAGCGGCAGGGACGACAGCACGCGATCGCGCGCCGTCAGGTGGTGGTGCTGCGCGACCGCGTGCCCGGCGTGCAGCATGCTGGCGTGCGACAGCAGCACACCCTTGGGCAGGCCGGTCGTGCCCGACGTGTACATCAGCATCGCCGGCCGTCCCGCCGCGCGCTCGCGTAGAGTCGGCGTCCCGGCCTCGGGCAGCGCGAGGCGGTCGGCGTCGACCGCGACGACGCGCGCCCGGCCACCGACCCGCGCAAGCGAGGCGCGCACGCGCGGCTCGTGCTCGTCCGACGCGAGGATCACCGCGGGCTCGGCGTGCGCGAGCGTGTGGTCGAGGTGCGCGTCCTGCGCGAGCAGGTTGACCGGCACGACGATGCGACCGGACGCCATCGTTCCGAGGAACGCAGCCGCGGCGGCGAGGCCGTTCGGCAGCATGTAGGCGACGCGCGCGCCTTCGCCCGCCCCGCTCCGCTCGAACAGCGCCGCGAGCGCATCCGCCTTCGAGCGCAGCGCGGCGTACGACAGCATCGTGCCGGTCTCGGGCGCGCACAGGAACGGCGCGTCGGGCGCGTGGCCGGCGCGCGCTTCGATCAACGCGCGGAAGTCCTGCGGTTCGGCGCGCATCAGACGCGGTGCTTGCGCCGGTAGCCGCCGAACAGCTCGTCCTCGGTCGGCTCGCGCACGCGTTGCGGTGCGAGCGGATGCACGACGCGCGTCACGTTCAGGAAATGGTGGACGTTGAGGTTGTCCGAGAAGCTGTTGCGGCCGAACGTGCCGCAGCCCATCGACAGCGAGAACGGCAGCGCGTTGTCGTACGCGCCGCCCGTGGCGAAGCAATGCGCCTGGTTCACGATCACCCGGCACACCGGGAGCGTCAGGCCCAGGTGCGTGGCGCGCTCCGGCCGGCGCGTGTGCAGCCCCACCGAATGGCCGGCCCCCTGGAAGGCGAGGAGCTCGGCGGCGCGCGCGACGGCCGCGTCGAAGTCGTCGGCGCGATAGAAGGCCAGCACCGGCGAGAGCTTCTCGCCGGAGAACGGATGGGCAGCGCCGACGCCGTCCTCGGCAACGACCAGGAAACGCGCCTTCGCCACCTCGGGGCGCACCAGGCCGGCGAGGCCGGCGATGGTCGCCGCGGATTGCGCCACCACCGCGCTCGCGAGCCTGCCGCCGGAAAACATCGTCGCGCGCAGCCGGTCGCTCTCCTCGCGGTCGAGCAGCACGCCGCCTTCGCGCTCCAGCGCGGCGAGGAGGGCGTCGGCGCTGCCCGCCACGGCGATCACGCTGTTCTCGGACGAGCAGCTGGTGGCGTGGTCGAAGGTCTTGGAGCGCGCGATCTTGTCGGCCGCGTCGGCCACGTCGGCGGTCTCGTCGACGATCACCGCGACGTTGCCGGCGCCGACGCCGAGCGCCGGCGTGCCGCTCTCGTAGGCGGCCCGCACGTTGCCCTGCGACCCGGTGGCGACCACCAGGTCGGCCTGCCGCATCAGCTCGCGCGTGTGCTCGCGCGACACCGGCGCGGGCAGCATCTGGACCAGGTCCCGCGGCGCACCGACGCGATCGAGCTCGGCGTGCACGTAGGCCACGAGCAGCGCCAGCGTCGAGGCTCCCTTGGGCGAGGGTGCGAGCACGATGGCATTGCGCGCCTTCAGCGCGTTGACGATATTGTTGGCGGGCGTCGCGCCGGGATTGGTCGACGGCGTGATGGCCGCGACGACGCCGACCGGCCGCGCGATCTCGATCAGGCCGCGCTCGCGATCCTCGGCGATGATCCCGGCCGTGCGCATGCCGGCGAGGTCGCGCACGAGGCCCATCGTCTTGCGGCGGTTCTTGGTGACCTTGTCGCCGACGTCGCCCATGCCGGTGTCGCGCACCGCGGCCTCGGCGAGCGCGCGGTTGCGCGACGGCTCGACGATTGCCCAGGCGGCCGCCACGGCGAGCTCGTCGGCGCGCGCCTGGTCGCAGTCCGCGATCGCGCGCTGCGCGGCGCGCGCGCGCGCCACGATCGCGGCCACCTCGTCGTGAACGCGCCGCTGCGGCGCCGCCCGGGAGTCGCCCGCGCTCATTCCGGCGTGATCTTCGCCTCGCGGATCACGTACTCCCACTTGCCGAGCTCGTCCTTGATGATCGCCTCGAACTCGGCCGGCGAGTTGGAGACCGCCTCCGCGCCTTGCGCGAAGAGCTTCTCCTTGACGTCGGGCATCGCGAGCACCCTGACCATCGCCGCGTTCAGCTTCGCCACGATCGGCGCGGGTGTCTTCGCGGGCACCAGCACGCCGTACCAGGACTCGACGACGACGTCGAGGCCGCCCTCGGCGATCGTGGGCACGTCCGGCGCCGACGCGCTGCGCTTCGCGCTCGCCACGGCCAGTGCCTTCACGCGCCCGGCCTTGACGAACTGCAGCGCGGCCGGCATCGAGACGATCGCAAGCTGCACCTGGCCGGCGATCACGTCGGTCATCGCCGGACCGCCGCCCTTGTACGGGACGTGCGTCATCTGCACGCCCGACTTGAGCTTCAGGAGTTCCCCCGCGATGTGGGCCGGCGACCCGACGCCGACCGACGCGTAGTTGACCTTGCCCGCGTTCGCCTTCATCCATGCGAGGAGCTCCTGCATGTTGGTCGCCGGCACGGACGGATTGGCGACGAGGATCTGCGGGATCGACGCGGCGAGGCTGATCGGGATGAAATCGCGCTCGACGTCGTAGCCGAGCTTCGGGAAGAGCTTCGGGTTGATCGTGTGCGACGAGAGCGTGAGCAGGATCGTGTAGCCGTCGGGCGCCGCCTTCGAAGCGATCTCGGTCCCCACGCTGCCGCCGGCGCCGCCCCTGTTGTCGATCACGATCGGCTGCCCGAGCTCCTGCGAAAGCTTCTCGTTGACGATGCGCGCCACGACGTCGGTGCCGCCGCCCGGCGGATAGGGAACGATCATCCGGATCGGGTGGTTGGGCCAGTCGCCCTGCGCGTGCGCGACGCTCGCGACGAGGGCGAAAGCGAAGCCGAGAACGACTGCGTGGCGGCGCGGGTTCATCGATCCTCCTTCGTGCCGGGGCGTCGCACTACCGCTTCGCGGCGGTCGACTGGTACTTGGCGAGATGCCGCGTCGGCATCGCGAGGGCGTCGCGCCGGAACGGATCCCCGAGCTCGCGCGTCACCATCATCTCGAGCACCGTGGTCTTGCCGTCGCGTTGCGCGGCGGCGGCGGCCCGCAGCGCCGGACCGACCTCGGAGAGCTTCTCGACCCGGTGGCCCTCGGCGCCCATCGCCTTCGCGACCGCGGCCCACGACGGCTGCCGGTCCAGGTTCACGCCGACGAAGCGATTGGCGTAGAAATCCACGTGATTCTTCTTCTCGGCGCCCCACTGGCCGTTGTTGAACACGACCGCGGTGACCGGGATCTGCTCGCGCACGCAGGTCTGCAGCTCGCCGAAGCTCATGCCCCACGCGCCGTCGCCGACGTAGGCGATGGCGGGACGGTCGGGCGCGGCGACTTTGGCCCCGATGATCGTGGGGAACGCATAGCCGCAGTTGCCGAAGCTCATCGCGGCGAACATCGAGCGCGGTCGGTCGAAGCGCAGGTACGAGTTGGAGATCGAGCAGATGTTGCCGATGTCGGTCGACACCATCGCGCCGTCCGGCATCGCGCGCTCGAGCTCGCGCAGCATCTGGCGCGGGTGCATGTGCGACGACCCTTTGGCCTGCTCGAGCGACCACGCGTCCTTCTCGTGCGACCAGCCGTCGAGCTCGCCCTCCCACGCATCCTGTTCCGCCTTGACCTTCGCGAGGCGCTCGGCCTGATTTGCGTGCGCGGCGAGCGTGCGACCGTGCAGTCGCGTCGCCAGCGCGCGCGCGGCCGCCTTCGCGTCGCCGCACACGCCCACGGTGACCGCCTTCACGAGCCCGATCATCTTCGGGTCCGCGTCGACCTGGATGATCTTCGCGTGCTTCGGCCAGTAATCGATGCCGTGCTGGGGCAGCGTGCCGAAGGGCCCCAGCCGCGTGCCGAGCGCGAGCACGACATCGGCCTGGCTGATCAGCTTCATCGCCGCCTTGCTGCCCTGGTAGCCGAGCGGGCCGACCCACAGCGGGTGCCGCGCCGGGAACGCGTCGTTGTGCAGGTAGCTCACCGCGACCGGCGCCTGCAGGAGCTCGGCCAGCGCGATCGCCTCGGCCTGCCCGTTCGCCATGACGACGCCGCCGCCGGCGAGGATCACCGGGAACTTCGCCGACGTGAGCAGCGCCGCCGCCTCGTCCAGGCTCTTCTCCCCGCCCGCGCCGCGCTCGAGCACGAGCGGCCGCGGAATCTCGCACTCGATGTCGCCGTAGAAGAAGTCGCGCGGGATGTTGAGTTGCGTGGGGCCGAGCTCGAGGTGCGCGCGGTCGAACGCGCGGGCGGTCAACTCCGCCATGCGCGCCTTGTTGTTCACGTGCGCCTGGTACTTGGTGATCCGCGAGAAGATCGGGAGCTGGTCGGTCTCCTGGAAGCCGCCGAGACCGAGCGTCATCGAGCCGGTCTCAGGCGTGATGCACACGACCGGCGAGTGCGCCCAGTACGCGGCCGCGATCGACGTCACGAAGTTGGTGATGCCCGGGCCGTTCTGCGCGATGCACACGCCGTGGCGCCCCGACACGCGCGAGTAGCCGTCCGCCATGTGGCCGCCGCCCTGCTCGTGCGCGACCGAGATGAAGCGGATGCCGGCGAGCGGGAACAGATCCAGCGCGTCCATGTACGCCGAGCCGACGATGCCGAACACGTCCCTGACGCCCTGCGCGACCAGCGTCTCGACGAAGGCTTCGGACGGCGTCATCTTCTGGCGGCCGGTGACGGCGGTCGGCAGCGGGGTCGGCAAATCGGCGGGCTTGTTCATGGCGGCTCCTCGGCGCGGCGTGGCTCGCGAGCAGTGTTCCACAGAGACGCGAGCGAGGCAACGTAACGCATCGAAATCTGGGGTGCACAGTTCCATATTTCGATATACTCGAACAATGGCCTCGAAGCGCGACCGCGTCCCGCCGCTGCTGCGCGCCTTCGCGCTCCTCGAGCGCATCGCGGCCGCCGACGGCCCGGTGGCGCTGCAGGATCTCGCCGACGAAGCCGCCCTGCCGAAGCCCACCGTCTACCGGATGCTCGCGATGCTCGAGAACGCGGGGCTGGCGACGCGCGAGCCGGACGGCCGCCGCCTCGCGGCGGGTCCGCGCCTGGTGCGCTTCGCGCTCGACGTGCAGCTCTCCGCTGCCGTGCGCGCGCCGCGCCACGCGATCCTGAAGCGCCTCGCCGACCAGCTGGGCGAAACGGTCAACCTCACGATGCTCGACGGCAGCGAGGTCGTCTACCTCGACCGGGTCGAGACGGCGTGGCCGCTGCGCATGACGCTGCAGCCGGGCTCGCACGTGCCGTTGCATTGCACCGCGAGCGGCAAGCTCTTGCTGGCGCTGCTGCCCGCGGCGCGGCGCCGGCGCATCGTGGCCGAGCTGCCGCTGCCCCGCTACACCGAGCACACGATCACCGATGCGCGCGCGCTCGACGCGGAGCTCGCGACGATCCGGCGCGTCGGCCGCGCCACCGACAACGAGGAGTATCTCGCCGGCCTGGTGTGCGTCGCGGTGCCGGTGAGCGCGCCCGACGGCCGCGCCGTCGCCTGCGTCGCCGTGCACGCGCCGGTCGCGCGCATGACGCTCGTCCGCGCGCTCGACCACGTGCCCGCGCTCAAAGGCGCGGCGCAAGCGCTGGGCGCGACCTTCGGAGGGGAAAGGCATCACGGCTGACGTAGGTCTTTCCGGCGTCAGCCGGCTGCTTTTTTTCATCCAGGAGCCATTATCATCTCGCTGGCTTTCTCCGCGATCATCACCACCGGCGCGTTGGTGTTCCCGGACACGAGCGTCGGCATGATCGAGCAGTCGACCACGCGCAAGGCCCGTATGCCGCGCACGCGCAAGCGATCGTCGACCACCGCCAGCGCGTCGTGCCCCATCCTGCAGGTGCCCGACGGATGGAAGATGGTCGCGCCGTACGCTCGCGCGAACGCCAGCAGCTCGTCGTCGCTCTGCGCCGCGCTGCCCGGCCGGTACTCCTCGGCGACGTAGGGCGCCAGCGCGCGCGTCGCGGCGAGCTTCCGCGCGAAGCGCATCGCGGCGAGCGCGCACGCGCGGTCCGCGTCCGTCGACAGGTAGTGCGGCTGCATCGAAGGCGCGGCGAGCGGATCGGGCGAGGCGAGCCGCACGCGCCCGCGCGAGCTGGGGCGCAGCTGGCACACGCTCATCGTGAAGCCGGGAAACGGGTGCGGCTTCGCACCCGCGAGGTCCGCCGAGAGCGTGGCGAAATGGAACTGGATGTCCGGCGTCGCCGCACGCGGCATGACGCGCGTGAACAGGCCCCCCTGGTTGATGCCGATCGCGAGCGGACCGCGGCGCTGGAACAGCCACTGCGCGCCGATCTTCATCGACCGCCACCACGACGCCAGGTCGTCGTTGGTCGTGATGGGCTTGGTGCACTTGTAGATGAGGCGAAGCTGCAGGTGGTCCTGCAGGTTCTCGCCGACGCCGGGGAGGTCGTGCATGACCGCGATGCCCTGCTCCCGCAGATGCGCCGCGGGGCCGATCCCCGACAACAGCAGGAGCTGCGGGCTCTGCAGCGCGCCGGCCGCGAGGATCACCTCGCGGCGCGCGGCCACCCGGCGCGTCTCGCCGCCGCGCCGGTACTCGACCGCGGTGGCGCGTCCCTGCTCGAGCACGATGCGCGTCGCCTGGGCGTCGGTCTCGACCGCGAGGTTGGCGCGGCCGCGCGCGGGCTTGAGATAGCCCACCGCGGTGCTGCAGCGCCAGCCGCCGTGCGTGAAGAGCTGGTAGTAGCCGACGCCTTCCTGGACGCCGCCGTTGAAGTCGTCGGTGCGCGGCACGCCGAGCTCGTTCGCGCCGGCGATGATCGCCTCGATCAGCTCGTGCTTCTCCCCGATGTCCGAGCAGCGCAGCGGCCCGTCGGCGCCGTGCGTCGCCGACGCGCCGCGCTCGTTGCCCTCGCTGCGAATGAAGTACGGCAGCACGTCGTTCCAGGCCCAGCCGTGGTTGCCCTCGCGCGCCCAGGCGTCGTAATCCTCCGGCTGGCCGCGCACGTAGATGAGGCCGTTGATCGACGAGCTGCCGCCGAGACCGCGCCCGCGCGGCCAGTAGATGCGCCGGCCGTCCATGCCCGGATCGGGATCGGTATGGAAGCCCCAGTTGTAGACCGGGTGGAACATCGTCTTGCCGTAGCCGATCGGGATGTGGATCCACAGGTAGCGATCCTCGGGACCCGCCTCGAGCACGCACACGCTGACGCGGCCGTCGGCCGAAAGACGGTTCGCGAGCACGCAGCCGGCGGTGCCGCCGCCGACGATCACGTAGTCGTATGCATCGCTCGGCATGGCGCCGGTCACTTATCGAAATATGAACTGCGCGACGGGGAATAAGCGAGAAAGTATTGCCATACGCGACCGGACTGTCTACATTGCCCGGCAACGCGATGCCCGCATCAAGACGGGACGCGCCCCGCCGCGGGGCTCCGAGAGCGGCTCACACCGAGGAGAGATCATGAAGCATTCAGCGTTCGCGCGCGCGGCGCTCGCCGTCGGCGCGTTGGTGCTCGCCTGCTCGACGGCGAGCGCGCAAACCGCGCAGGCGCCCGTGCGCATGCGCATCCAGACCGCCGTGCCGTCGGCCTCCATCTACTTCGAGCTGCTGAAGAAGATGGGCGATCGCATCGACCGGATGTCGGCTGGACGCGTGAAAATGGAGTTTCTGCCCGACGGCGCCGTCGTCCCGGCGTTCGAGATCCTCGATGCGGTGGACAAGGGCGTCGTCGACGGCGGCTACGCCTGGACGCATTACTGGTCGGGCAAGAACCCCGCCGCGGGCCTGTTCAGCAACCCGATGGCTGGCGCAGGCGTCGGCCTCGACCAGCTCTCGCATGTCGCGTGGATCTTCGAAGGCGGCGGCTACGACCTCTACCGCAAGCTCTACAGCGACGTGCTCAAGGTCAATGTCGAGCCCATCTTCGTCCACCCGATGGGGCCCGATCCGCTCGGCTGGTTCAAGACGCCGATCGCCTCGACCGCCGACTTCAAGAAGATGAAGTACCGCTCGCCGCCGGGCATCACCGGCGAGATCTTCAAGGAGATGGGCGTGGCGGCGGTCGCGATGCCCGGCGGAGAGATCGTTCCGGCGGCGCAGCGCGGCGTGATCGACGCCGCGGAGTGGATCGGCCCGGCCGACGACCTGCTCCTCGGCCTGAACACGGTCTGGAAACACTACTACCTGCAGGGGCTGCACCAGTCGACCGACATCGGCGAAGTGCTGATCAACAAGACCGTGTGGAACAAGCTCTCGCCCGACCTGCAGGAGATCATCCGCACGGCTGCGATGGCGTCGATGATGGAGACCTACACCTACAACGTGGCGCGGAACGCGCGTGCCGTCGTCAGGCTCCGCGACGAGTTCAAGGTGCAGATCCACGACACGCCGAAGGACTTCTTCCCCGAGTTCGTGCGCGCGACCAACGTCGTGCTCGACCGCTACTCGGCCAAGGACGCGTACTT
>DATLIR010000349.1:0-14623 GCA_035539315.1 Casimicrobiaceae bacterium | reverse complement strand
GCTGATCTTCGAGCGCCTCTACTCGTTGCGCCAGAGCGTGGTGGCGCCACTCGGCCTGGTCGACCAGGTGCTCGCGGAGTTCCGCCAGGGCGGCGCGACCCCCGAGCTGCTCGTCAGGACCGCGCGCCGCGCGCCGCTCGGCCGTCTCCTCGCGGCGGGGCTCGCGAACGTCAAGAGCCCGCGGCCGGTCATGAAGGAGGCGATCGAGGAGGTCGGCCGCGTCGTGATCCACGAGCTCGAGCGCTTCCTCACCACGCTCGGCACGATCGCCGCGATGGCGCCGCTGATGGGCCTGTTCGGCACAGTCGTCGGGATGATCGAGATCTTCGGCTCGCAGTCGGCGGCCGGCAGCAACCCGATCCAGCTCGCGCATGGCATCTCGATCGCGCTCTACAACACCGCGTTCGGCCTGATCGTCGCGATCCCGGCGATGATCTTTTACCGCCATTTCCGCGCCAAGGTCGACGCGCTCGTGGTCGAGATGGAGCAGCAGGCGACCAAGCTGGTCGACCTCGCGCACGGCGAGCGTGCATGACGCGCGGTGCCCGCACCCCCGCCTGTCATCCGCCCGCGGGAGCGGAGCGGGGCGCGGTGCCCGCGGCGCCTGAGGCACGGCGGTGAACCTGCGCGGCGCCCGGATGCGCGACGATCCGGAGATCAACTTCATCCCGTTGATCGACGTGCTGCTCGTCATCCTGATCTTCCTGATGGTGACGACGACCTACCAGCGCTACGCCGAGCTGCAGATCACGCTGCCCGAGGCGGACGCCGACGCCAGCAAGGACCGTCCGCGCGAGATCAACGTGGGCATCGACGCGCAGGGCCGCTACGTGATCGACAAGACCGTGTTCACATGGACCAACGCGGGGGCGCTGGCCGAGGAGCTCAAGCGCGTCGCGGGAACGGCCAAGGACCCGGTCATCGTCATCAGCGCCGACGCGAGCGCCACGCACCAATCCGTGGTCAACGTGATGGAGGCCGCGCGGCAGGCGGGCCTCGTGCACATCACGTTCGCCACCCAGTCCACCGGCGCGCGGAAGTAGGCGCCCCCGCGCGGGCCGATGCCGTCCGCCGACCGCCTCCTCGCCACCTGGTATGCGCGGCGCATGACGCCGCTCGCCGTGGCGCTCTCGCCGCTCGCCGGCGTGTTCGCCACCGCGGTCGCGACACGGCGCGCGCTCTACGACCATGGCATGTTGCATGTCGAGCGCGTGCGCGCGCCCGTCGTCGTGGTCGGCAACCTCACCGCGGGGGGCTCGGGCAAGACGCCGCTCGCGATCGCGCTCGCCGAGGCGCTCGCGGCGCGCGGCTGGCATCCGGGCTTCGTGAGCCGCGGCCACGGACGCCGCGCGCGAGACGTGCGTCTCGTGCAGGCCGGCGACGCTCCCGACGACGTCGGCGACGAGCCGCTGCTGCTCGCGGCCACCGGGCGGCCGGTGGCGATCGGACGGCGTCGCGCCGCCGCGGCGCGCCTGCTGCTGGAGCGCGTGCCAGCCTGCGACATCGTCGTCGCGGACGACGGGCTGCAGCACTACGAGCTCGCGCGCGACGTCGAGGTCGCCGCGATCGACGACGAGCGCGCGCTGGGTAACGGGCTCATGCTCCCGGCCGGCCCGTTGCGCGAGCCGCGCTCGCGCCTCGCCGACGTCGACGCCGTCGTGCGACTGGTCGCGAGCGAGGCGTGGCGGCCGACGGGAGACGCGCGCGAGACGCTGATGGCGCACGAGCCCGTGCGCTGGCGCAACCTCGCCGATCGGTCGCGCAGCGCCGATCCGGCGACGTTCCGGCCCCCGTCGGCGTGGGCGATCGCCGGCACGGCGAACCCGCAGCGCTTCTTCGCGCTGGTTGCCAAGCTCGGCATCGACGCCCGCACGCGCGCGTTCCCCGACCACCACGGCTACGTCGCTGCCGACCTCGCGCTCCCCGGCGCGCAGGCGATCCTGATGACGGCGAAGGACGCGGTAAAATGCACGCCCTGGGCCGACGAGCGCTTCTGGGCGCTCGACATCCGCGCCCGCATCGACCCCGCGCTCGTCGACCGGATCGAGGAGAAACTCAAGTGGACGCCAAGCTCGTCGAGATCCTGGTCTGCCCGGTGACCAAGGGCCCGCTGGTCTACGACCGCGAGCGGCAGGAGCTCGTGTCGAAGTCCGCGGGCCTCGCCTACCCGATCCGCGACGGCATCCCGGTGATGCTCGAGGACGAGGCACGCCGGCTTTCGCCCGACGAGGTCGACAAGCTCCATGAAGGCTGACGGAGGACGCGTGCGCGCGGCGCCGCGATGATGGCGTCGCGGCCGGCGCGGCGCGTCGTTGCGTAGCGCGATGTTCACCGTCCTCATCCCGGCGCGCTACGCCTCGACCCGCCTCCCCGGCAAGCCGCTCGCCGATATCGCCGGCAAGCCGATGGTGGTGCGCGTCGCCGAACGCGCGCGCGAGAGCGGGGCGGCGCGCGTGGTGGTGGCGACCGACGACGAGCGGGTGTCGACGGCCGTGCGCGCGCACGGGATCGACGCGGTGATGACGCGCGCCGAGCACCCGACCGGCACCGATCGGCTCGCCGAGGCCGCCGCGCAGCTGGGGCTCGGGCCGGAGGCGATCGTCGTCAACGTGCAGGGCGACGAGCCGCTGCTCGAGCCGGCGCTGATCCGGCGCATGGCCACGCTCCTGATGATGCACGGCGACGCGTCGATCGCCACGGCGTGCCACGCGATCGACGATCCGGCCGAGGCCTTCAGCCCCAACGTCGTCAAGGTCGTGCGCGACGCCCAGGGCTACGCGCTCTATTTCAGCCGCGCGACGATTCCCTGGGCGCGCGACGCGTTCGCCGTCGACCGCGCGAGCCTGCCCGCGGGGCTGCCGATCTATCGCCACTACGGGCTCTATGCGTACCGCGTCGCGTTCCTGTCGCGCTACCCGTCGCTCGCGCCCGCGCCGGTGGAGCGCTTCGAGGCGCTCGAGCAGCTGCGCGCGCTGTGGCATGGGCACCGGATCGTCGTGGAGGTCACCGAGGGGACGCCCGCGCCCGGCGTCGACACGCCCGAGGACCTCGAGCGCGTGCGCGCGATCTACGCGGCGGGCGCGGGCGCGCCGCCGCAGGCTCGTTGACCGTCCGCAGCCGTTGCAGGGACAATCGGCGGGGGCGCCCTGCGCGACGGAAGGCACCCGGCGTCCGCTCCCCGACCCAGCGTCCGCGAAGGCGTCCACGACATGCGCTTGATCCTGCTCGGGCCTCCCGGGGCCGGCAAAGGCACGCAGGCCGGCTACATCAAGGCGGCGTACGGCATCCCGCAGATCTCGACCGGCGACATGCTCCGCGCCGCGGTGAAGGCCGGCACGCCCCTCGGCCTGGCGGCGAAGAAGGTGATGGACGCAGGCGCGCTGGTCTCCGACGACATCATCATCGGCCTCGTCCGCGAGCGGCTGAAGGCGCCGGATTGCGCGAACGGCTACCTGTTCGACGGCTTCCCGCGCACGATCCCGCAGGCGGAGGCGCTGCGCCACGCGAACGTCCCGCTCGACGTCGTGCTCGAGATCGACGTGCCCGACGCGGCGATCGTCGAGCGCATGAGCGGCCGCCGCGTGCACGTCGCGTCGGGGCGCACCTACCACGACAGGTACAACCCGCCGAAGGTCCCCGGCCGCGACGACGTGACCGGCGAGCCGCTGATCCAGCGCGAGGACGACCGCGAGTCCACGGTGAAGAACCGGCTCGACGTGTACCACGCGCAGACCGAGCCGCTCGTCGCCTATTATTCGCAGTGGGCCGCGACCGGCGATCCGAGCGCGCCGCGCTACCGTAAAGTGAACGGCCAGGGCAGCGTCGAGGCGATCCGCGACGCGTGCTTGGCCGCGCTGACGTCCTGATCCCGGCGCGCCGGGCCGGCGCGTCCGCCCCATGAATGCACCGCTGATCAGCGTCGTGATCCGCAGCATGGATCCGCCGACGCTGCCGCGCGCGCTCGCCTCGGTCGCGATGCAGGACCATCCGGCGATCGAGGTGGTGCTGGTCGCCGCGTGCGGGCCGTCGCACCGCCCCGTCGACGCGTCCGCCTACCCGTTCCGGCTCGCCTGGGTCGTGCGCGACGGCCGCCTCCCGCGACCGGTCGCCGCGAATGCGGGCATCGAGGCGGCGAGCGGCGCGTACGTCACGATGCTCGACCACGACGACGAGTTCCTGGCCGGGCACCTCTCGGCGCTGATCGCCGCGCTCGCCGAGGACGGCGCGGCGGGCGCGGCCTACACGCGCTTCGAGGTCTGCGAGCAGGGCGCGCACTTCGCGACGATCGGGCGGCCGTTCCACCGCATCGCGCTGTTCGAGAAGTCGTACATCCACCACTCGGGCCTCCTGTACCGGCGCGAGCTCCTCGACACCGGCATCCGCTACGACACCGCGCTCGACATCCACGACGACTGGGACTTCGTGCTGCAGCTGTCCGAGCGCACGCGCTTCCGCTTCGTCGACCAGGCGTCGTTCCGCTGGCATGCCGACACCGGCACCTCGGGCGGAGGCGGGCTCGGCAACTTCGACGCCGACAAGTTCTCGCGCCAGCACGCCTACGTGCGCGACAAGTGGGCCGACGTCTACAACCGCCACGTCGCGCGCTACAACGACCTGATGGCGCGCGCGATGGCGCAGGCGAGCGACGGTCACGTCGCGCTGGCCGAGGCGACGCTCGCCGAGCTCGAGCGCGACACCGCGGAGGACGCCGACATCCTCAACCTCCGCGCGATGCTGCGCCATCGCGCCGGCGGGCGTCGCGAGGCGGTCGACCTGATGGAGCGCGCAGTGCGCGCACGGCCCGACGACGCGAACCTGTGGTTCAACTACGGCGTCGCCTGTGCGGGCGCCGAGCTGCCGGACGCGGCGCGGCAGTGCTTCGAACGCGTCGTGGCGCTCGCGCCCGACCACGCCGGCGCGCGCGGGTGGCTCGCGAAGCTCGCCGGCGCCCGCGCGCCCGCGCGCTAGAATCGCGCTTCCCGCGGTCCGCCCGATCCTCCCCGGCATGCCCAAGCGCAACGCGTTCTACGCCCAGTCCGGCGGTGTCACCGCCACGATCAACGCCTCGGCCGCCGGCGTCATCGAGGCCGCGCGCCGCCATCGCGCGTCGATCGGCAAGCTCTACGCCGGGCGCAACGGCATCATCGGCGCGCTGACCGAGGACCTGATCGACACGTCGAAGGAGCCGGCCGCCTCGATCCGCGCGCTCAAGCACACGCCGGCGGGCGCGTTCGGCTCGTGCCGCTACAAGCTCAAGGGACTGGACGAGTCGCGCGCGCAGTACGAGCGACTGATCGAGGTGTTCCGCGCGCACGACATCGGCTACTTCTTCTACAACGGCGGCAACGACTCGGCCGACACCTGCCTCAAGGTCTCCCAGATCGCCGAGAAGCTGGGCTACCCGCTCGCCGCGATCCACGTGCCCAAGACCGTCGACAACGACCTCGCGGTGACCGACAACTGCCCCGGCTTCGGGTCGGTCGCCAAGTACGTCGCCACGTCGATGCGCGAGGCCGCGTTCGACGTCGCGTCGATGGCCAAGACGTCGACCCGGATCTTCGTGCTCGAGGTGATGGGGCGCCATGCCGGCTGGATCACCGCGGCAGTCGGCATGGCGGACGACGCGCGCACGCCGATCCCGCTCGTGCTCCTGTTCCCCGAGGTCCCGTTCGACGAGAGCGCGTTCCTGGCCGCCGTCGACGCGAAGACCCGCGAGCACGGCTACTGCTGCATAGGCGTGTCGGAGGGGCTGACGAACGCCAGCGGCGCGCTGATGGCCGAGGCCGGCACGAAGGACGCGTTCGGGCATGCACAGCTCGGCGGCGTGGGCCCGTTGATCGCGACGCTGGTGAAGGAGCGCCTGGGCTACAAGTACCACTGGGCGGTCGCCGACTACCTTCAGCGCGCGGCGCGCCACCTCGCGTCGAAGACCGACGTCGAGCAGAGCTACGCCGTGGGCCGCGCGGCGGTCGAGTACGCGATCGCCGGGAAGAACGCGGTGATGGCCGCGATCACGCGCGTGTCCGACCGGCCGTACCGCTGGAAGATCACCGAGGCGCCGCTTGCGAAGGTGGCGAACGTCGAGAAGATGCTCCCGCGCGACTTCATCGCGAAGGACGGCTACGGCATCACCGCGAAGGCGCGCGCCTATCTCGGTCCATTGATGAAGGGCGAGGCGCCGCCGCCGTTCCGCGACGGGCTGCCTCAGTACGTGCGCCTGAAGAACGTCGCGGTGCCGAAGAAGCTCGCGGCGACGTTCAAGGTCTAGCGGAGGGACGCGCCATGGACAAGGTCGTCGACTATTTCCTGGCGCCGGTGTCGCCGTGGACCTACCTGGGGCACGACCGCTTCGTGGCGCTGGCGAAGCAGCACGGCGCCGCCGTACGGCTCCATCCGGTCGACCTCTCGAAGGTGTTCCCGGTCTCCGGCGGATTGCCGCTCGCCAAGCGCGCGCCGCAACGGCAGGCGTACCGGCTGGTCGAGCTCAAGCGCTGGAGCGAGCACCTCGGGCTCCTGATCCATGCGCAGCCCAGGTTCGCTTCGGCGAGTGGCGACCCCGCCGCGCGCTGGATCCTCGCGGCGGCGGAGCAGGGCGACGCCGCCGGGCTCGCGATGGCGGGCGGCGCGCTGCGCGCGCGCTGGGCCGAGGAGCGCGACATCGCCGATGCCGCGACGCTGCGCGAGATCGCGCGGCACCGCGGGCTCGACGCCGATGCGCTGGCCGCACGCGAGGCGAGCCCCGACATCGCCGCCGCCTACGAGGCGTCCACCCAGCGCGCGATCGACGCGCAGGTGTTCGGCGTTCCCTGGTACGTGTTCCGGGGCGAGCCGTTCTGGGGACAGGACCGGCTCGACTTCCTGGCCCGCGCTCTGTCAAAATAGCGTGTTTGCCCGACGCGGGGCCGGACGAGGCTGACCGGACCGCCGCCGAAGGCCCGAGGGGAAGCCCGCGCCGCGCGTGCCTTGGGGGCATGGCCGGGCGCCCCCGGGGCGAGGAACGCCACGAAGCGTTCCCGCCCCGTCGCCTTTGCCACGTTTCGAATCACAGGGAGAAACCCGCATGTCCACCGCGCTCGTCCTCGCGCTCGTCTGCGCGATCGCGGCCATCGTCTATGGCGCATGGTCGATCAACTGGATCCTGGCCAAGCCGGCCGGCAACGAACGCATGCAGGAGATCGCCGCGGCGATCCAGGCGGGCGCGCAGGCCTACCTGAACCGGCAATACACGACGATCGGCATCGTCGGCATCATCCTGTTCGTCGTCATCGGCTGGTTCCTGTCGTGGACGACGGCGGCGGGCTTCGCGGTCGGCGCCGTCCTGTCGGGTCTCGCCGGCTACATCGGCATGAACGTGTCGGTGCGCTCGAACGTGCGCACCGCCGAGGCCGCGCGCACCGGTCTCAACGAGGCGCTCGCCGTCGCGTTCCGCGGCGGCGCGATCACCGGGATGCTGGTGGTCGGCCTCGGGCTGCTCGGCGTCGCCGGCTTCTACTGGTACCTGGTGAACGCGGCGCACTACGCGCCCAACCTGATGCGCGAAGGCCTGCACCACGCGATCGAGCCGCTCGTCGGCCTCGCGTTCGGCGGCTCGCTGATCTCGATCTTCGCGCGTCTGGGCGGCGGCATCTTCACCAAGGGCGCCGACGTCGGCGCCGACCTCGTCGGCAAGGTCGAGGCGGGCATTCCCGAGGACGATCCGCGCAACCCCGCCGTGATCGCCGACAACGTGGGCGACAACGTCGGCGACTGCGCCGGCATGGCCGCCGACCTGTTCGAGACCTACGCGGTGACGATCGTCGCCACGATGCTCCTCGGCGCGCTGCTGATGCCGATGATGGCCGAGGCCGCGGTGACCTATCCGCTCGCGCTCGGCGGCTTCTCGATCCTCGCGTCGATCGTCGGCTGCTTCTTCGTCAAGTCGACCGACGGCAAGATCATGAAGGCGCTGTACAAGGGGCTGATCGTCGCAGGCGTGATCTCGGCGGTGGGCTTCTGGTTCATCACCGAGTACATGATGAAGGACATCGGCGCCGTGGCGGCCGGGCTCTCGCCCATGAAGCTGTGGCTCGCGACGCTGGTCGGCCTGGTGCTGACCGCGGCGATGGTCGTCATCACCGAGTACTACACCGGCACCGACTTCAAGCCGGTCAAGCACGTCGCCGAGGCGTCGACCACCGGGCACGCGACCAACATCATCGCGGGGCTCGGTGTGTCGATGAAGTCGACCGCATGGCCGGTGATCGCGGTGTGCGTCGCGATCCTCGCGTCGTACTGGTGCGCTGGCCTCTACGGCATCGCCATCGCGGCCACGTCGATGCTGTCGATGGCCGGCATCATCGTCGCCCTCGACGCCTACGGCCCGATCACGGACAACGCCGGCGGCATCGCCGAGATGGCGAACCTGCCCGACTCGGTGCGCGCGGTCACCGATCCGCTCGACGCCGTCGGCAACACGACCAAGGCGGTGACCAAGGGCTACGCGATCGGCTCCGCGGGCCTCGCCGCGCTGGTGCTGTTCGCCGACTACACGCACGCGCTCGAGCGCGTCGGCCTCTCGACCTCGTTCGACCTGTCGAACCCGAAGGTGATCGTCGGCCTCTTCCTCGGCGGCCTCATCCCCTACCTGTTCGGCGCGATGGCGATGGAGGCGGTGGGTCGCGCGGCCGGCGCGGTCGTGCACGAAGTGCGCCGCCAGTTCCGCGACATCAAGGGCATCATGGAAGGCACCGCGAAGCCGGAATACGGCGTCGCGGTCGACATGCTCACCAAGGCGGCGATCAAGGAGATGATCGTCCCGTCGCTGCTGCCGGTGCTCGTGCCGGTGGTGGTCGGCCTGGTGCTCGGCCCGCAGGCGCTCGGCGGCCTGCTGATGGGAACGATCGTCACCGGCATCTTCGTCGCGATCTCGATGACGACCGGCGGCGGCGCGTGGGACAACGCGAAGAAGTACATCGAGGACGGCCACCACGGCGGCAAGGGCTCCGACGCGCACAAGGCGGCGGTCACCGGCGACACGGTCGGCGATCCGTACAAGGACACGGCGGGCCCGGCCGTCAATCCGCTGATCAAGATCATCAACATCGTCGCGCTGATGATCGTGCCGCTGCTCGCCACCTGGGGGCTCGGCAAGGCGAACGTGATGCCTGCGCCGGTTCCGACGATCTCGGCGCCGGCCGCGCCCGCGGCGCCTGCGACCACGCCGGCGGCTGCCCCGTCGAAGTGACGGAGCGCGCGCCGACGCGGACGTGATCCTTCGCGGGACGCGACGCGTCGGCCGACGCGATCGCGACCGGTAGCGGACGACGGCAGCGGAAGCGCTGCCGTCGTCGCATCGGGCGCGCGAACGCCGCCTCGCATGGCCGGGCACGTCGCGCGATGCGATGATGCGGGCCTTCCTCCCGGCGCCTGGCCCCACTCCCCCATGATCGTGGCGATCGACGGGTACCCCCGCCGCTGCCTGCATCGCTTCGTGGCCGTCGACCGCGCGTTGCGCCGCGCGCTCGCCTCGCTGTCGTGATGCGCGCCGCGCCGGCGCGGCTGGGCGGCGACGACTGGCGCGTCGGGGTGCGCTTCCTCGCCGCCCTTCCGCGCTTCCTGCGCACGCCGCTCGCGCTCGACACGATGCGCGCGACGGTGCGCGACCGCCTGGCGGACCGCGGCGCGCGGCTCATCGCCACCGTCGAGCGGGCATTGCGCGCGCCAAGCTCGCCCTACGCGCGCCTGTTCGCCCATGCCGGGTGCACGTCCGGCGACGTCGCGACGGCCGTGCGGCAGGAGGGCGTCGAAGGCGCGCTCGCGATGCTCTACCGCGCCGGCGTGTACCTTGCCGGCGACGAGTTCAAGGGGCGCGTCGCCGTCGTGCGCGGCAGCCTCGCATTCGACGTCGACCCGGCGACGCTGGTGCGGCCGGGCGCGGTCGTGCACGGCCTCGCCGAATCGAGCGGCAGCCGCGGGGCGCGCACGCCGGTGCCGATCGACCTCGCGTTCGTGCGCGATCACGCGGTGAACACGCACGTCGCGCTCGACGCGCATGGCGGCCGCGACTGGACGCACGCGCATCACGGCGTGCCGGGCGGGACCGCGGTCACCAACCCGCTGGAGCTCGCCAAGGGCGGTCGGCCGCCCGCGCGCTGGTTCACGCCGGTCGACGTGGGCGCGCCGGGGCTGGCGCCGCGGTACCGGTGGGGCGTGCGCGCGATGCGCTGGGGAAGCCGGCTCGCCGGCGTGCCGCTGCCCGGCCCCACGCTCGCGCCGTTCGACGATCCCTCGCCCGTCGTGCGCTGGATGGCCGATGAGATCGCGCAGGGCCGCATCCCGCACTTGTGGGGCTTTGCGAGCACCGCCGTGCGGATTTGCCAGGCTGCGGCGGAGGCGGGCGCCGACATCGCCGGGGCGCGGTTCACGATGGGCGGCGAGCCGACGACTGCGGCGCGGCGCGCTGCGGTCGAGGCGGTCGGCGCCGTCGCGCTGCCGCGCATGGGTGCAACGGAGACCGACATCCTCGCCTACGCCTGCGCGCGGCCGCAGGGTGCCGACGACATGCATTTCCTCGACGACCGCCATGCGCTGCTGCAGCCCGGCGCGGACGGCGAGCGTCCCCGCGTGAGGCGCGACGCGATGCTCCTCACCTCGCTCCTGGACACCGCCCCGCTCGTGCTGCTGAACGTGTGCATGGGCGACCGGGCGACGCTCGTGCGGCGACGTTGCGGGTGCGGCCTCGAGCGGGACGGCTGGCACCTGCACGTCGTCGACGTGCGCTCGTACGAGAAGCTCACCGCCGGCGGCATGACGTTCCTCGACGTCGACGTCATCCGCGTGCTCGAGGAGACGCTGCCCGCGCGGTTCGGCGGCCGTGCCGCCGACTGGCAGCTGTGCGAGCGCGCCGACGGCGCGCGTGCGCGCCCCGAGGTGGTGCTGGTGGTCGATCCCGCGGTCGGCCCGCTCGACGAGCGCGCCGTCGCCGACGCGTTCCTCGAAGCCATCGGTGGCGGCAGCGGCGGCGAGCGCCTGATGGAAATGCAGTGGCGCGATGCCCGCCTGTTGTCGGTCGCGCGCGAGACGCCACGACGCACCGCGACCGGCAAGGCGTTGCACGTGTTCCACCAGCGCTGAGGCGCGAGCCCTGCGTCGGCCGCGCGCGGGTAAACTAGCCGCGCATGCAGCTTCGACTCGACGGCAAGGTGGCGTTGGTGACCGGCGCGTTCGGCGGACTGGGACGCGAGTTCGCGCACATCCTCGCGCGCGCCGGCGCGTCGGTCGCGCTGGCCGGGCGCCGCGTCGACGAAGGCCGCGCGCTGGCCGGCACCATGCGCCAGGCCGGCGCGACGGTGACCGCGGTCGCCATGGACGTCACCGACCGTGCGAGCGTGGATGCCGCGCTGGCCGAGGCCGCGGGCTCGCTCGGCGAGATCGACGTGCTGGTCAACAACGCCGGCGTCGCGATCACGCGGCCGTTCCTCGACCTGACCGAGCGCGACTGGGCCAACGTGCTCGACGTCAACCTCGACGGCGCCTTCCGCGTCGCGCAGGCGGTGGCGAGGCGCATGCGCGACGCCGGCCGCGGCGGCAGCATCGTCAACATCGCCTCGGTGCTCGCCGAGCGCGTCGCCGCGCAGGTCGCCCCCTACGCGGCTTCGAAGGCCGCGCTCGTGCAGCTCACGCGCGCCATGGCGCTCGAGCTCGCGCGCCACCGCATTCGCGTCAACGCGCTCGCGCCCGGTTACGTCGAGACGGAGCTCAACCGCGACTTCTTCGCCACCGAGGGCGGTGCGGCGCTGGTCAAGCGCATCCCGCAGCGTCGCCTCGGCCGCGTCGAGGATCTCGAGGCGCCGCTCCTGCTGCTCGCCTCCGACGCGTCGGCCTACATCACCGGCGCGACCCTCGCCGTCGACGGCGGCCACGCGATCAGCTCGCTCTAGGGGGGACGATGGATTTCACGCTGGATCGCGAGAACGACGCCATCCGCCGCCGCGTGCGGCGCTTCGTCGACGAGCGGCTGATCCCGCTCGAGGCGGACCGCGCGAACTACGACGAGCACGACAACGTGCGCGAGGACGTGCTCCACCGGATGCGTGCCGTGGCGCGGACCGAGGGGCTGTGGGCGCTGCAGACGCCGCGCGCGCGCGGCGGCGGCGGCCTGTCGTTCGTCGGGATGGCGGCGTGCTACGAGGAGATGAACCGTTCGATCTTCGGCCCGGCGACGTTCAACAGCGCCGCGCCCGACGACGGCAACATGATGGTGCTGGAGCGCGTCGGCACCGAGGCACAGAAGGCGCGCTGGCTCGCGCCGATCGTCGACGGCGCGGTGCGCTCGTCGTTCGTGATGACCGAGCCGCATCCGGGCGGCGGCTCGGACCCGTCGATGATCCGCACGACGGCGGAGAAGCGCGGCGATGCCTGGGTGGTGCACGGCCACAAGTGGTTCATCACCGGGGCGTCGGCGGCCGCGCATTTCCTGCTGATCGCGCGCACCGGCGACGATGCGCGCAAGGGGCACACCGCGTTCATGTTCCATCGCGACCAGCCCGGCTGGCGCGTCGTGCGCCGCATCCCGATCATGGGGCCCGAGGAGCACGGCGGCCACGGCGAGCTCGTGTTCGAAGGCTTGGCGATCCCCGACGAGAACCGCTTGCTCGGCGTCGGCGACGGCCTCAAGGTCGCGCAGATCCGCCTCGGGCCCGCGCGCCTCACGCATTGCATGCGCTGGCTCGGCCTCGCGCGCCGCTCGCTCGAGATCGCCGGCGCCTACATCGCCGAGCGGATGAGCGGCGGCAAGCGCCTCGCCGACCGCGAGTCGGTGCAGCTCCTGATGGGCGACGCGGCGCTGCAGGTGCGCATCGGGCGGCTGCTGGTGATGCAGGCGGCGACGCGGCTCGACGCCGGCGGGATGGCGCGCAACGAACTGTCGATGGCGAAGGTGCACGTCGCGGATGCGCTGCAGAAAGCGGTCGACACGGCGATCCAGCTCAACGGCGGGCGCGGCTATTCGAAGGACACGCCGCTCGAGTGGATCTACCGCTACGCGCGCCAGGCGCGCCTGGTCGACGGCGCCTCGGAGGTGCACCGGATGGTGATCGCGCGCCACCTGGCCGAGGACGCCGACGCGTTCTTCGACTGGAACCACCTCGACCGTCCGAAGCGGTCGGCGGGCGCGTGAGCGGCGTCGACGCGACGGCGCGCGACGTCGCGCGTGCCGCGCACTTCGACGCCGGCCGCCTCGACGCGTTCCTGCGCGGCGCACTGCCTGCAGTGCACGGGGCGATGCGCCTCGCGCGCATCGGCGGCGGCCAGTCGAACCCGACGTTCTTCGTCGACTACGACGGGCGCGCGCTGGTGTTGCGCAAGCAGCCGCCGGGCGCGCTGCTGCCCTCGGCGCACGCCGTCGACCGCGAGTACCGCGTGATGCGCGCGCTCGGCGACAGCGACGTGCCGGTGCCGCGGGTGCTCCTGTTCCACGCCAACCGCGATGTCGTCGGCACGCCTTTCTACGTGATGGAGAAGGTCGAGGGCCGCGTCTTCCCGACGCACGCGCTGCCCGGCGTCGAGCCCGCTGCACGCCGCGCGATGTACGCCTCGATGGCGCGCACGCTCGCGGCCCTGCATCGGATCGATCCGGGCGCGGTCGGACTGGGCGACTACGGCCGGCCGGGCAATTATTTCGCGCGCCAGATCGCGCGCTGGTCGAAGCAATGGGAAGCCTCGCGCGGCAGCGACAACCCGGCGCTCGACCGGCTCATCGCGTGGCTGCCCTCGCACATCCCGCCGGGCGACGAGACGGCGATCTGCCACGGCGACTTCCGCATCGGCAACCTGATGTTCCATCCGCTCGAGGCGCGCGTCGTGGCCGTGCTCGACTGGGAGCTGTCGACGCTCGGCCATCCGCTCGCCGACGTCGGCTTCAACGCGATGGCGTGGCATACGCGTCCCGACGAGTACGGCGGCGTGCGCGGACTGGCGCTCGACGCGCTGGGGATTCCGGCGCTCGACGACTACCTCGCGCAGTACTTGGCGGCGGCCGGGCGCCGCGAGAGCATCGCGCCGTTCCACGTCGCGTTCGCGCTGTTCCGCTTCGCGGTGATCTTCGAGGGCATCGCGGCGCGCGCCCGCGCCGGCAACGCGTCCTCCGACGACGCGGCCGAGGCGGGCACGCTGGGGCCGGCGTTCGCGCGCCGCGCGGTGGAGCTCGTCGGCGCCTAGCGCTGCCGCGTCGCCGCGGCGGGGGGCGGCTTGAGCAGCGCGGCGACTTCGGCCGAGCAGTCGCGTCCGGTCGGGCTGCCGCGGCAGTCCGTGTCGACGCGTCCCTCCGCGAGGTCGTCCGCCGCGAGGCGCATCGGCCGCGTGGGCGGCGCCATCGCCTGCGCGGACTCGTCGCGCTCGTGCGGCAGTCGCGGCATCGGCGCTTCGCCGCCGTCGGTCGCCACGCGAGCGCCCGCGTCCGGAGCGGTGAGGCCGGGCACGCGCGGGCGCGCGTGGCGCTGGCGCACGGCGCTCATGGCCGCGCCTCCGGCGTCGAACGGAGCGCGTCGCCCGGCGCCGGGGGCGCATCGATGAGCTGCGGCGTCGCGACGGGATCGAAGTCGGTCCAGTCGCCGTCGCGCAACGTTCCCTCGGCGCGCTCGACGTG
>DATLIR010000348.1:0-8007 GCA_035539315.1 Casimicrobiaceae bacterium | reverse complement strand
CGCCGGCATCGCGTGGGTGCCGCTGACGATCATCTGGTTCGGCATCGGCAACGGGTCGGTCGTGTTCGTCATCGCGAACACGATCTTCTTCGCGTCGCTGTACAACACCATCGTCGGTGTGCAGTCGATCCCGACGCCGCTCTACCGTGCGGTGCGCAGCCACGGCGGCAAGGGCTGGTCGCTGCTCGCCAACCTGATCCTGCCCGGCGCGCTCGTGCAGCTCCTGCTCGGCGTGCGCACGTCGATGGCGTACGGATGGCGCGCCCTGGTCGCATCGGAGATGATCGCCGGCAGCAGCGGGCTCGGCTACATGACGATGGAGGCGGTGCAGTGGCAGCGCACCGACGTCATCATCCTCGGCATGATCGTGATCGGGCTGATCTGGGTCGTGATGGACCGGCTGGTGTTCGATGCGATCGAGCGGCGCACCGTCGCGCGCTGGGGACTGCTGCAACGCTAGGACGAACGAGGAGGATCGATGAAACGCTGGGTCGCCGCGGCGCTTTGCGCCCTCGCAAGCGCCTTTCCCGCCGCCGCGCACGCGCAGACCGACTGGCCCAACCGGCCGATCCGGCTGCTCGTGCCGTTCCCCGCGGGCGGGCAGCTCGACGTCGTGATGCGTCTGGTCGCCGAGCGGATCGCGCCGGTGCTCGGGCAGCCGATCGTCGTCGAGGCGAAGCCGGGCGCCGACGGCAACATCGCGACCGAGCTCGTCGCGAACGCGGCACCGGACGGCTACACATGGCTCGCGGCGAGCCCGCCGACGACGATCCAGCCGAGCGTGCGCCCGCAGACGCTGCGCTACGACCCGTTGCGCGACTTCGCGCCGGTCGCGCTGATCGGCACGAGTCCGTTCCTGTTCGTCGTTCCGGCGACGCTGCCGGTCACGACCATCGCCGACTTCGAGGGCTACGCGAAGTCGAGGCCCGGCGAGCTCTCGTACGCGGGGTCCGCGCGCGGGACGGTCGTGCACCTCGCGACCGAGATGTTCATGCACAACGCCGGCATCCGGATGGAGACGATCAGCTACCCGGGCCAGCCGAGCGCGATCCCGGACCTGATCACCGGCCGCGTCCAGTTCATGACGCTCGGGATGATCCTAGCCGAGCCGCAGCTCAAGGCCGGTAAGCTCAAGGCGCTCGCCATCCTCGATTCGAGACGCCACCCGCGCCTGCCCGACGTGCCGACGGTTGTTGAGCTCAGGCAGCCCGAGCTCGTGATGACGACGTGGTTCGGGCTCGCGATGCCGGCGAAGACGCCGCCCGCGATCGTGCAGCGCGTGAACGCCGAGCTCATGAAAGTCCTCGCGGCGCCCGAGGTCGTCGCCAAGCTCGAGTCGATGGGCATCGACGCGGCGAAGGCGAACACGCCCGCCGAGTTCGGGACGTTCATGAAGGACGACGTCGCGCGCTGGAAGGGCGTGGTCAAGGCGGCGAACATCGCCGTCGATTGAGCATGGCCGGCGAGGCCTTCGGCGGTCGCATCGGCCGCACGCTGCGCGACTCGGAACCGTGGTGGCCGCCGCGTCGCGAGCCGCCGGCGTACGCGCCAGACATCGTCGTCCTCCTGCTCGACGATCTCGGCTTTTCGGATGTCGGCTGCTTCGGCGCCGAGATCGCGACGCCGGCGATCGACCGGCTCGCGGCCCGCGGGCTTCGCTTTGCCCATTACACGACCGTGCCGATGTGCACGCCGGCGCGCGCGGCGCTGTTGACCGGCCGCAATCCGCATGCGGTCGGTTGCGGCTGGCTCACGTTCAACGACCCGGGCTATCCGGGGTACCGCGCCGGCGAGATCGCGCTCGACGCGCCGACGCTTCCGGAGCTGCTGCGCACGGCCGGCTACGCGACCTATATGGTCGGCAAGTGGCACAACACGGCGGAGCACCACGTCGCCCCGTCGGCGGACCGATCGTCGTGGCCGCTGTCCCGCGGCTTCGACCGTTTCTACGGCTTCCTCGGCGGCGAGACGCACTACTTCGCACCTGCGCAGCTCGTCGAGGACAACGCGTTCCTCGACCACGACGTCTACCGCGACGGCTACTACGCGAGCGACGACTGGACCGACAAGGCGATCGGGTGGTTGAAGGCGCACGCGTCGGCGTCGCCAGGCAAGCCGCTGTTCCTGTACGTCGCGCACAACGCGCCGCACGCGCCGCTCCACGCCAAGGCGGCGGACCTCGCGTGCTATGCCGGCGCGTACGACGCCGGGTGGGACGCGATCCGCGCGCAACGATTCGATCGCCAATGCCGCGAAGGCCTGTTCGCGCACCCGCCGTCATTGCCGGGTCGCAGCCCCGGCGTGCCCGCGTGGGACGACGTCGATCCCCACCGCCGCAAGCTCTTCGCGCGCTATATGGAGCTCTACGCGGCGATCGTCCACAACATCGACCAGAATGTCGCGCGGCTGGTCGACGGCCTCGAGCGGCTCGGCCGTCTCGACAACACGCTTTTCGTGATCACGTCCGACAACGGCGCCAACGGCATCGGCGGCATCGATGGCGCCGCGAACAACCTGTCGAAGCGGCTGACGCAGTTCGAGGATCCGCAATGGGTGCGCGAGTTGCTCGAGCGCGGCCGGATCGGCAAGAGCGACTCGTGGCCCGCCTACCCGCTCGGCTGGACCGACGTCTCGTCGACACCGTTTCGGCTCTACAAGACGACGACGATGAACGGCGGAATACGCGTGCCGCTGGTCGTTCATTGGCCTTCGCGCATCCGCGACGGCGGTGCGGTGCGACAGCAGTGGGTGCACGTCACCGACGTCGTGCCGACCGTGCTCGACGTCCTCGGCATCACGTCGCCGGCGCCCCTGGACGGCGCGAGCTTCCGCGCCGCGCTCGAGCGCGCCGACGCGCCGGTGTCGCGCAACGCGCAGCACTACGAGCTCGCGGGGAACCGCGGCTATATCCTCGACGGCTGGAAGATCGTGTCGCTGCAGCCGCCCGGCAAGCCGATCGAGCTCGACAACTGGATGCTGTTCGACGTCGCGAACGACCCGACCGAGACGACCGACCTCGCCGCGACGCATCGCGACAGGCTCGCCGAGCTCGTGCGCGCGTTCGACGACGACGCGGAGCGCAACGCCGTCTATCCGCTCGACAACCGCGACGTGCGGCGGTCGCTGACGGTGCCCCCGTACCTCGAGGCCGAGCTCGACGAGCCGCGCACGTTCTGGCCGGACGCCGGGACCGCCGCGCTCGCGACGGTCGCGCCGATGGTCGCCGACCGCGACTATCGCCTCGTGTGCGAGTTCGGCTACGCGCCGGGCGACCGCGGCGTCGTCTTCGCGCTCGGCGACCCGATCGCCGGGCTCGCGCTGTACGCGCGCGACGGGGTGCTCACGTTCTTCTACCACGGCGGCCAGGGTCGCTGCGCGAGCTGCGAGTTGCCCGCGCGCGCTGGCGACCACGCGTTCGAGCTCGCGCATCGCGCGCTCGGCGCGCGCCGCGGCGTCGGGACGGTGTCGCTCGACGGCGCGATCGTCGCGACGCTCGACATGACGCCGACGCCGATCCTGGGCCTGGGCGTCGGCGAGGGCCTCGACCTCGGCCGCGACCGCCGGCTGCACGTCACCGACCGCTACGGCGGCGACGGCGCTTGCGTCTACACGAACGCCGTCGCGTACGTGCGCATCGAGCCCGGACCGCAGGCGCCTGACAGCTACGCCAACCGTCCCGAGCGCCTCGCGCAGCGCGACTGAACCGGGCTAGCCGCCCGCCAGCCGCACCTTCACGCCGACCGGCTCCTCGCGGAGCTTGAGCAGCGCGCCGACGTCGTCGTTCGACAGGCCGCGGTCGAGCCCCTCCTGCAGGCTCGCGAGCACGGCGTGGCCGACCGGCGCCTTGACGCCGAGCGCGTCGACCATCCCGAGCGCGAGCCTGCAGTCCTTGTGCGCGAGCTTCATCATGAAGCCGGGCTTGAAGTCGCCGGCGAGCGAGCGCTTGGGCATCGAGACCGCGAGGTGCTGGTTCCACGCCATCGTCGTGCGCAGCACCGACATCATGAGGTCGAGCGTGAGCCCTGCCTTGGTGCCGGCGACCAGCGCCTCGACCGACGCCTCGCCGATCGCCGCGGCGAGCAGGTTGTTGAGCAGCTTCATCGTCTGCCCGGCCCCGAGCGCGCCGCAATGGAAGATGTCGGTCGCCATGCAGTCGAGCACCGGCCGCGCCCGCGCGATGACGTCCGGATCTCCGCCGACCATCAACGTCGACGTGCCCTCGACCGCCGCGTCCGCCGTCTTGCCCACCGGGCTGTCGATCATCGACGCCCCCTTCGCGTGGATCGCGGCCGCCACCCTGCGCGTCGTGCACGGCATCAGACCGGGCGCGATCTACGTCGACATGAGCACGATCGACCCGGGCACGACGCCGTCGTGGCCGAGCGCCGCGCGCTCGACGTCGGGCGCGTCGGGCAGCATCGTGATGACGAGGTCGCTCGCCGCCGCGACCTCCCTCGGCGAGGCAGCCGCCGTCGCGCCCGACGCGACGAGCGCCTCGACCGACGCGCGGTTCACGTCGAACACGACGAGCGCGTGGCCCTTCTTCTGCACGTTGCGCGCCATCGGCGCGCCCATCGTGCCTAGTCCGATGAATCCGACCTTCATGGTTCTCCTTCGGGGCTACGTGCGCTCGCGCCAGGAGGCGATGTCCCAGGCCGGCGCGCCGCGCACGTCCTTCGCGTCCTTCGCGCTGAAAGCGGCGGCGTCGGGCTTGCGCCCGCTCTTCTCGTACGCGGTGCGCAGCGGCGCCGCGGTCTGCGCGAACGCGCCCTTGACCTGGGCCCACTCGAGCGGCTTCGGGATCATCTTGCCCTCGACCATGTACTTGGACGTCTCGAGCAGCGCGAGCGCGTCGCCCTCGGTCGGCCACACCCAGCCGCGCTCGAACAGCACCTCGTCCTTCACCACCGCGCTGCCGAGCTTCGGGTCGAGCTCCCAGTACTTGCGCGCGAGCTCGGACACTTGGCCGGGGTCCATGCCGGAGAGCCGCGCGACCGCCTCCTGCTGCGCCTGCACGAACGCCGTCACGACGGCGGGGTGGTTGCGGATCAGGGTGGCATGGCCGATCCAGAACGAGCGGTGCAGGTAGTAGCCGTCGGGGTAGAACGGCGACTTCTTCACCGATTCGAGCAGGATGCCCGCACCCTCGCCGGCAGGCCCCTTGTAGTGGCTCTCTGTATAACCGAACGAGTTCACGATGCCGACGGTGCCGATCTCGGCCTGCGCCTTCAGGAACGCCGGATGGATCAGCACCGCGGCGTCCATCCCGGTCGGGATCGTCGCGGCCTGCGCCTGCGTCGGCGTGTTGACGACCGTGATGCCGTGCGCCTTCGGATCGGGATTCCCGAGCTCGTAGCGCAGCCACTGGACCAGCACGTTGTACGGGTCGCCGCCGAGCAGCGCGCCGACGGTCTTGCCCTTGAGGTCGGCGACGTTGCGGATCGGCGAGTCCTTGCGCGTCGCGAGCACGAAGCGGAAGTGGCCTTCGCCGACCGACACGATCTGGAGCGGCTGGTTCTGCGCGATCAGGCGCACGATCGGCGTGTTGCCCCACATGCCGAAGTCGAGGTTGCCCGACACGAAGGCCTCGACCATCGGCAGCGCCGACGGGTAGTCGCGCCAGTCGACGGTGATGTCGTACCCCGCGTCGGCCGCGTATTTCTCGAAGGACTTGTTGGCGATCATCGACTGCGTGACCGGCGAGTTGCCTGCCGCCCACGGCTGGCGGCCCACCGAGACCTTGAGCGCCTGGCGCCCCTGCGCGCGCGCCTTGCCCTGCACCGCGAGAGCGAGCGACGCCGCTCCCGCCGCGGTCATGAAGCGACGCCGCGATGCCTGCATGCGATCGAATTCCGTGGTCATCTCGTTCTCCTCCGTCGGTGGATCAAGTCACGATGGCGCGATACGCCTCGTCCCGAATCAATGCCCAGATGGTCTGCACGAGCGCCTGGAACGCCGGCGTCGCGCGTGTCGCGTCGTCGCGGGGCCGCGGCAGCGTCACGTCGATCAGCGCCTTGAGGCGGCCCGGGTGCGAGGTCATCACCGCCACGCGGTCGGCGAGGAACACCGCCTCGTCGATCGCGTGCGTGATGAACACGACGGTGCGACGCTCGCTCGCCGGCCGCTCCTGGCCCCAGATGCGCAGGAGCTCGCCTTGCAGGATGATCCGCGTTTGCGCGTCGAGCGCAGCGAGCGGCTCGTCCATCAGGAGCACCTGCGGCTCCATCGCCATGAGCCGCGCCAGTGCGGTGCGCTGGCGCATGCCGCCGGCGAGCTGGTGCGGATCCTTGTGCTCCGAACCCGCGAGCCCGACCAGGTCGATGCATTTGCGCACCCGATCGGCGCGCGCCGCGTCGCTCATCCCGGCGCCCGCCGGGCCGTACCGCAGGCCGAAGGCGACGTTGCCCTCCACCGTCTGCCACGGGAAGAGCGCGTAGTCCTGGAACATCACGCCACGCTCGGGTGCCGGGCCGGCGATCCGTCGCCCGTCGATCGCCACGCTGCCTTCGCTCGGCAGCTCGAGCCCCGCCAGAAGGTTCAGCACCGTCGTCTTGCCGCATCCCGAAGGACCGACGATGGCGAGGAACTCGCCCCGGTGCACGTCTAGCGTGAAATCCTGCACCGCCACCGTCGACGCGTGGCCCGCAGCGTCGAAGCGCTTGCCGACGCGGTCGATGGAAAGCTTCGGCGCACTCATCGTGCGGTCCATGGCATCGCGAAGGCGAGCGCGCCGCGGATCAGCCGGTCGAGCGCGAACGCGACGAGCCCGACCGCAATCATGCACACGACGATCCGGTTGAGCTCGATGCTGTAGGCGTAGTAGACGAACATCATCTGGCCGACGCCACCCGAGCCTCCACCCCCGGCCTTCGCCCCCACCGCGAGCTCGGCGGCGACGATGGCGGTCCAGGCGACGCCCATGCCGATGCGCAAGCCGGTGCCGATCGACGGCAGCGCCGAGGGGATCACGACGGTCCGCAGGGTCGCCGCGCGCCCCAGTCCCATCGTCGCGGCGGCGCGCAACAGCGTCGCCGGCACGCGCTGCGCGCCCGCGACGGTGTTGATCACGATCGGAAAGAATGCGGCGTAGGCGACGATCGCGACCGCCGCCGCGGTCCCGGTGCCCAGCCACAGTATCGCGAGCGGCAGGATCGCGATCGCCGCGATCGGGCGGAAGCTCTCGACCAGCGGGTCGAGGGCGCGCTCGACGCGCGCCGAGGTTCCCATCGCCAATCCCAGCGGGACCGCCAGCGCCGTGGCGACCGCGAAGCCGCCGAATACGCGGCCGATGCTTTGCAGGATCGCCATCGGCAGCTCGTTCGAGGCGACCAGGTCCCACGCCGCGAGCGCGACGCGCGTGGGCACCGGGGCGCGGGACGGACCGGCGAGCATCACCCACGCCTGCCACAGCGTGACCAGCGCGATGGGCAGCAGCGCGCCGCGGGCGAAGTCGAACGGGCGGGCGTTCACGCCTCGCTCCGCTTCGGCGCCCAAGGCGACCAGCGCTCCGACAGCGAGCGCGCGGCCCGGTCGGTCAGGTAGCCCAGGAAGCCGATCGTCGCGATGAACGCCATGACCTGCGGCGTCATCAACAGCTCGCGGTACCACTCGACCGCATAGCCGACACCGCTCGGTGCGCCGATCAGCTCAGCGGCCACGACCGCCGTCCACGCCGTCGCGATCCCCAGGCGCAGCGCGACCATCAGCGAGGGCAGCGCGGCGGGCGCCACGACGCGTATCACGATCGTCGACAGCGGCACTCCCATCGTGCGGGCGGCATCGACCAGGCGAGCGTCCGTCCCCCGCACGCCGGCGACGGTGCCGAGCAGGATCGGGAAGAATGCCGCATACGTCATGATGAACACCGGCAGCGCGTTGCCGATCCCGAAGATGAACAGCGCGAGCGGGATCCAGGCGATTCCGGAGATCGGACGCAGCACTTCGAACGTCGGATCGACGAAGCGCTCGAACCGCGGATGCAATCCCATCATCAGGCCGAGCGGCATC
>DATLIR010000347.1:0-9571 GCA_035539315.1 Casimicrobiaceae bacterium | reverse complement strand
TCTCGAGGCTGTCGGCATCCGGACGCTACCTGTACGTCATTGGCCGCGACGCGAAGGTCAATCTCATCGACCTGTGGATGGAGAAGCCCGACAACGTAGCCGAGATCAAGGTCGGGCTGGAGGCGCGCTCGGTGGACA
Organism: Casimicrobiaceae bacterium; assembly: GCA_035539315.1. GTDB lineage: Bacteria > Pseudomonadota > Gammaproteobacteria > Burkholderiales > Casimicrobiaceae > VBCG01. The sequence goes on along the minus strand of DATLIR010000347.1, from coordinate 9,433 downwards.
CCTCCAAGTTCAAGGGCTTCGAGGACAAGTACGCGATTGCCGGCTCGTACTGGCCGCCGCAGTACGTGATCATGAAGGGCGACACGCTCGAGCCGCTCAAGATCGTCGGCACGCGCGGCATGACCGTCGACACGCAGGAATACCACCCCGAGCCGCGCGTGGCCGCGATCGTCGCGTCGCACTTCAAGCCCGAGTTCGTCATCAACGTGAAGGAGACGGGCAAGGTCCTGATGGTCAACTACAAGGACATCGACAACCTGTCGGTGACCGAGATCCCGACCGCGCGCTTCCTGCACGACGGCGGCTGGGACTCGACGCATCGCTACGTGATGATGGCCGCGAACCAGTCGAACAAGATCGCGGTGGTGGACGCGAAGACGAGCAAGCTCGCGGCCCTGGTGGACGTGGACAAGATCCCGCACCCCGGCAGAGGCGCCAACTTCGTGCACCCGACGTGCGGGCCGGTGTGGGCCACGGGCCACCTCGGCAGCGAGAAGATCTCGCTGATCGGGACCGACCCGAAGAAACACAAGGACTACGCCTGGAAGGTCTGCGAGACTATCGACGGCCAGGGCGGCGGCAACCTGTTCATCAAGACGCACCCGAATTCGACCCACCTGTACGTCGACACGCCGCTGCACCCGGACGCCAAGATCTCCGGCACCGTCGCCGTCTACGACACCAAGAACCTGAAGGCGGGCTTCAAGGTGCTGCCGATCGCCGAGTGGGCGGGCGTCACCGAGGGCGCGAAGCGCGTCGTGCAGCCGGAGTACAACAAGGCGGGCGACGAGGTGTGGTTCTCGGTGTGGAGCGCCAAGAACCAGCAGTCGGCCATCGTCGTCGTCGACGACAAGACGCTCAAGGTCAAGGCGGTGATCAAGGACCCGAAGCTCATCACGCCGACCGGCAAGTTCAACGTCTACAACACGCAGCACGACGTCTACTGACCGCCCGACGGCGGCGGGGATGCGACGGCGGCCGCCCTGGCCGCCGTCGTCGTTTCGGCGCAGCGTCCCCCTCCCGCTTGAGTTGCGTCAATGACCGCGGGCCCGCGCCACGGGATGATGGGGTCATCCGAGGAGGATCGACGTGGAGGCCGCCCGTCCCCTTTTGCTCGCCGGCGCGCTCGCGCTCGCCGCGCTCGCCGCACCGCTCGCCGGTGCGGACGGCGCCGCCACGAGCCCGGCGACCGGCACCCCCGGCCCCGAACCCGTCCCGGCGCGCCAGCGTGAGTTGATGACGCTGTTGCGGCAGGACTGCGGCAGCTGCCACGGCATGCGTCTCACCGGCGGACTCGGCCCCGCGCTCACGCGCGATGCGCTGAAGGACAAGCCCCGCGAGCACGTCGCCGCCACGATCGTGCACGGCCGCCCCGGCACCCCGATGCCGCCGTGGGGCCGCTTTCTCAGCGACGCCGACGCGTCGTGGCTCGCCGCACGGCTGATCGACGGAGTGTCCGATGCGCCGCAATGACCTCGCCTGGTGCCGGATCGCCGCGCTCGCCCTGTTCACCGCGGCCGCCGCACCTGCGCCCGGCGCGGATCTCCGCGGCACCGGCGACCTGGGTGTGGTGATCGAGCGCGCCGCCGGGCGCGTGCAGGTCGTCGACACGACGGCGCGCGGTTCGCTCGGCAGCGTCGAGGGGCTGGGGGATCTGTCGCACGCGTCGGTCGTGTTCTCGCGCGACGCGCGCTTTGCCTACGTCTTCGGCCGCGACGGCGGCCTCACCAAGGTCGACCTGCTCGAGCGGCGGATCGCCGCGCGCGTGATGCAGGCCGGCAACTCGATCGGCGGCGCCGTGAGCCAGGACGGGCGCATCGTCGCCGCGCAGAACTACACGCCCGGCGGCATCAAGCTCTTCGATGCGGCGACGCTCGAGCTCCTCGCCGACATTCCTTCGGCGCCCGGGCCCGACGGCAAGCCGTCGAAGGTCGTCGGGCTGGCCGATGCGCCGGGGCAGCGCTTCGTCGCGAGCCTGTTCGACGCGGGCGAGATCTGGGTGATCGACGCGCGCAACCCGCGCGCCCCGAAGGTCGAGCGCCATCGCGACGTCGGCAAGCAACCCTACGACGGACTCGTCACGCCCGACGGGCGCTGGTACCTCGCCGGACTGTTCGGCGAGGACGGCCTCGCGCTGCTCGACCTGTGGCACCCCGAGCGCGGCGTCCAGCGGGTGCTTCCCGGCTACGGCCGCGGCGAGGAGAAGCTGCCGGTCTACAAGATGCCGCATCTGCGCGGCTGGGCGATCGCGGGCGGCTACGCGTGGCTGCCGGCGGTCGGCCGTCACGAGGTGCTCGTCGTCGACACGCGCGACTGGCGCGAAGTCGCGCGCGTGAAGGTCGCGGGCCAGCCGGTGTTCGTGATCGCGCGCCCGGACGCGCGCCAGGTCTGGGTCAACTTCGCGTTTCCCGACAACGGGCGCGTGCAGGTCATCGACGCGGAGAAGCGCGCGGTGACCGCGTCGCTCGAGCCCGGACGCGCGGTGCTGCACCTGGAGTTCACGCCGCGCGGCGAGGAGGTGTGGATCTCGGCGCGCGACGACGATCGCGTCGTCGTGGTGGACACCGCGACGCTCGCGATCGTGGCGACGCTGCGCGCCGAGAGCCCGTCGGGCATCTTCTTCACGTCGCGCGCGGCGCGCATGGGGTTCTGATGGACGCGACGGCGGCCATCGTCCCGCTCGACGCCTTCGAGCGCCGGCTCGTCGACGGCTTCCAGCGCGACTTCCCGCTCGACGAGCGGCCCTACGCGCGCATCGCGGAGCGGCTGGCCGCGAGCGAGCGCGACGTGATCGATGCGGTGGCGCGACGCCTCGCCGACGGCGTCGTGAGCCGCGTCGGCGCGGTATTCCGTCCCGGTGCGATCGGCGTGTCGACGCTCGCGGCGATGCGGGTGCCGCCCGCGCGGCTCGCCGAGGTCGCGCGAGCGGTCGCCCGCCACGGCGCCGTCAACCACAACTACGCGCGCGAGCACGAGGTCAACCTGTGGTTCGTCGCGACCGCGCCGGACGCCGGTGCGCTCGACCGCGCGCTCGACGAGATCGAGCGCGTAGCGCGCTGCGCGGTGATGCGGTTGCCGATGTTGCGCGACTACTGGATCGACCTCGGCTTCGACCTCGACGGTCGCGACCTGCGCGGTGCGTCCGCGCGCCGTCTTCCGGCGCCGGTGACGCCGATCACGCTCGACGAGCGCGACGCCCGCCTCGTCGCCGCCCTCGAGGACGGGCTGGCCCCGACGCCGCGTCCCTACGACGACCTCGCCCAGCGCGCCGGCGTGGCGCCGGCCTTCGCGCGCGTCCGCCTCGCCGCGTGGCTCAACCGCGGTGCCATCGCCCGCTTCGGCCTCGTGGTGCGCCATCGCCCGCTCGGCTGGACGGCGAATGCGATGTGCGTGTGGGACGTCCCCGACGAGCGCGCGGACGGCCTCGGGGCGGCGCTGGCGCGCGAGGCGTCGGTGACGCTCGCGTACCGTCGCGGGCGCGCCGAGGGCTGGCGCTACAACCTCTACGCGATGATCCACGGGCGCGACCGCGGGATCGTCGAGGCGCGACGCAACGCGATCGCGGCGGCGCTCGGGCTCGACGACCATCCGCACACCGTGCTGTTCTCGACCGTCGCGTACAAGCAGCGCGGGGCACGCTACGTCGAGCGCTCCGGGCGAGTGCCAGCATGAGCGCTCTCGCCGACCCGGTCGATCGCGCGATCGTCAACGCGCTGCAGGCCGACTTCCCGCTGTGCGAGCGGCCGTTCGCGGCCGCGGCGCAGCGCCTGGGCCTCGTCGAGGACGACCTGATCGCGCGCATCGACCGGCTCCTCGCCGACGGCACGCTTACGCGTTTCGGTCCGCTGTTCGACGCGGGGCGCATGGGCGGCGGCTACACGCTGGCCGCCATGGCGGTCGCGGCGGACGACGTCGAGCGCGTCGCGGCGATCGTCAACGGCTTTCCGGAGGTCGCGCACCACTACCTGCGCGAGCATGCGTTGAACCTCTGGTTCGTGGTCGCGGCGCCGACGCCGGCGGCCATCGACGACGCCGTCGCCCGCATCGAGCAGGCGGCCGGCGTGCCGGTCCTCGCGTTCCCGAAGGAGCGCGAGTATTTCGTCACCATGATGCTGCGCGCATGAACGCCACGGCGCGCGACGCGCTCATCGATGCCGCGATCGTCCGCGCGACGCAGGCGGGCCTGCCGCTCGTGGCGCGCCCCTACGACGCAATAGCGACATCGCTCGACGTCGAACCGGGGCTCGTGATCGAACGCCTGCGCGCGATGCTGGCCAGCGGCGCGATCCGCCGCATCGGCGTCGTGCCGAACCATTACCGGCTCGGCTGGACCGCCAACGGCATGAGCGTCTGGGACGTCGACGACGCCCGCGTCGACGCGCTCGGCGAGCAGGTGGGGGCGCTGCCCGGCGTGACGCATTGCTACCGGCGGCCGCGCCGGCTGCCGCAGTGGCGCTACAACCTGTTCGCGATGGTGCACGGCCGCGACCGCGCCGAGGTGGAAGCGCAGGTCGCGGGCATCGCGGCGCTGCTCGGCGACGCGGCGCGCGCATTCGACGTCCTCTACAGCACGCGCATCCTGAAAAAGACCGGGCTGCGTTTCGCCTGAGCCCATAAAGAGCGAGAGCCATGTTCCGCGTCACCCAGTTCCTCGAGGAAGTGCGCCGTCCCACGCCGCTCGCGCCCGGGCGTGCGCCGCCCGGTCCGGTGGTGATCTGGAACCTGATCCGCCGCTGCAACCTCGCGTGCCAGCACTGCTACTCGATCTCGGCGGATGTCGACTTCCCGGGCGAGCTCGCGACACCGGACATCTACCGGACGATGGACGACCTGAAGGCGTTCGGCGTGCCGGTCCTCATCCTCTCCGGCGGCGAGCCGCTGTTGCACCCGGACATCTTCGCTATCTCGCAGCGGGCCAAGGCGATGGGCTTCTACGTGGGCCTGTCGACCAACGGCACGCTGATCGACGACGCGCTGCTGCCGGCGATCGCCGCGGTCGGCTACGACTACGTCGGCATCAGCCTCGACGGCATCGAGGCGACGCACGACCGCTTCCGTCGCAAGCAGGGCGCGTACGCGGCGTCGCTCGCCGCGGTGCGCCGTTGCCGCGATGCCGGCATCAAGGTCGGCATCCGCTTCACGCTGACGCAGGACAACGCGCACGACCTCCCGGCGCTCCTCGAGCTGATGGAGACCGAGGACATCGACAAGTTCTACCTGTCGCACCTCAACTACGGCGGACGCGGCAACGTCAACCGCAAGACCGACGCGCATTTCCGCACGACGCGCGTGGCGATGGACCTCGTTCTCGACGCGGCGTGGCGCGCCATCGTCTACGGCAGGCGGCGCGAGTTCGTCACCGGCAACAACGACGCCGACGGCGTCTGGCTGCTGCACTGGGTGCGCGACCGGTTCCCCGAGCGCGAGGCGCACCTTCGCGCCAAGCTCGCGCAGTGGGGCGGCAACAGCTCCGGCGTCAACGTCGCGAACATCGACAACCTCGGCAACGTCCACCCGGACACGTTCTGGTGGGACTACTCGCTCGGCAACGTGAAGGCGCGGCCGTTCTCCGCGATCTGGCCCGACACGACCGATCCGCTCATGGCAGGCCTCAAGCAGAGCCCGCGTCCGGTCAAGGGACGTTGCGGGCGGTGCGCGTATTTCGACATCTGCGGCGGCAACACGCGCGTACGCGCCTGGCAGATCGCGCGCGATGCGTGGGCCGAGGACCCGGGCTGCTACCTCGACGACGACGAGCTCGGCATCGAGGGCGGCGGCGAGCGGCTGGTCGCGAAGCCGTACATCCGCGTGCGGCGCGCGGACGCGGCGTCGCCTGCGACGGTCGTCGCGGGCGACGGGCCATCGTGAGATCCGCCTGCGCGTTCCGCGGCGGGACGGCGTCGGCCATGGGCCGGTGGCGCTGCGCCATCGGCTGGGCGGCCTACGCCGCGTTCGCGGCGCTCGTGGTCGCGTTGGTCGGCGCTGCAGCCGCGCAGGCACCGATCCCGGCGGCGACGCCCGACGCGGCGTCGCTCTACGGCGCGCACTGCGCGTCCTGCCACGGCGCCGACCGCTACGGGCTGATGGGGCCGGCGCTCCTGCCCGAGAGCCTCGAGCGGCTGCGCAAGCCGGCCGCCGCCGAGACGATCGCCAGGGGTCGCGCCGCGACGCAGATGCAGGCATTTTCGCCTGCGCTGTCGAAGGAGGAGATCGATGCGCTGGTGGCCTACGTCTACGCGCCGCCCGCGACCCGGCCCGCGTGGGGCGACGCGGAGATTCGGGCGTCGCGCGTAGTCCACCGCACGCGCGACTCGCTGCCCGACAAGCCGGCCTTTTCGGCGGACCCGCTGAACCTGTTCATCGTCGTCGAAGGCGGCGACCACCACGCGTCGGTCCTCGACGGCGACCGCCTCGAGCGGATCGCGCGCTTCCCGACGCGCTACGCGCTGCACGGCGGCCCCAAGTTCTCGCCGGACGGGCGCTACGTCTACTTCGCCTCGCGCGACGGCTGGATCAGCAAATACGACCTGTGGAACCTCGCGATGGTCGCCGAAGTGCGGGCGGGCCTCAACACGCGCAACGCCGCGGTGTCGTCCGACGGCCGCTACGTGATGGTCGGCAACTACCTGCCGCAGTCGGTCGTCGTGCTCGACGCGGATCTCAACCTCGTCAAGGTGATGCCGGCGGTCGACCGCGAGGGAAAGAAAGGCTCCCGCGTGTCGGCGGTCTACGACGCCGCGCCGCGCAAGAGCTTCGTCGTCGCGCTGAAGGACATCCCCGAGGTGTGGGAAGTGAGCTACGACCCGAAGGCGCCCGAGATCCCGATCGGCGTCATCCATGACTTCCAGTACCGCGAGGGAGCCTTCGTGCCCGGCTTCCTGAACGTGCGCCGCACGATGCTGCAGGACACGCTCGACGACTTCTTCTTCACGCAGGACTACAACGTGGTCATGGGCGCCTCGCGCGAGGCGGGCAAGGGCCAGGTCGTGCACCTCGACGTTCGCCGCAAGATCGCCGACCTCGACCTGCCCGGCATGCCGCACCTGGGCTCCGGCATCACGTTCGTCCACGACGGCCGCCCGGTGATGGCCACGCCCAACCTCAAGGAGGGCGTAGTCACGGTCATCGACATGACGACGTGGAAGCCGGTGAAGGCGATTTCGACCCACGGCCCGGGCTTCTTCATGCGCAGCCACGACAACACGCCCTACGCATGGGTCGACGCGATGATGGGCGCGCGCAAGGACACGCTGCAGGTGATCGACAAGCGCACGCTGGCCGTGGTCGGCGAGGTCACGCCGTCGCCGGGCAAGACCGCCGCGCACATCGAGTTCGACCGCTACGGGCGCTACGCGCTTGCGAGCGTGTGGGAGAGCGACGGCGCCATCGTCGTCTACGACGCGGCGACGCTCAAGGAAGTGAAGCGGCTACCGGCGTCGAAGCCGGTCGGCAAGTACAACGTGTGGAACAAGATCACGCGGGAGCCGGGGACCAGCCACTAGGGGTGGTGAATGGAACATGGAGAATGGTGAATCGTGAATGGTGAGTGTTCCGCGAGGTCTCAACGCATCGCTACTCCGCTTCGCCCCCACGATCCACCATCCACCAACCGAGTTCTCCCTACCCCTCGTACGCCCGCAGCCGCGCGATGTCGTCGATGTGCACGTCGCGCCCATCGACGCGGATCAGCGCCAGCGTCTGCAGCTCGTGCAGGATGCGCGAGAAGTGCTCAGGCGTGAGGTTGAGGCGCGAGGCGACGACCGCCTTCGACACGGGCAGCGTGAGCGTGGTCGGGCCGGTGTCCGCCGCCTGCGCGTCGTCCTGGCGCAGCAGGTAGCCAATCACGCGCTGCGTTCCCGACTGCAGCGAGTAGCTCTCGACGTCGGAGATGAGCGAGTGCAACCGGCGCGACAGCCCGGCGAGCATCCTGCGCGCGAACCCGGGCTCGCGCGCCAGCTCGTCGAACACCACTTCCTTGGCGACGTGCAGCAGCATCGTGTCGGCGAGCGTCTGCGCCATCACGATGTAGGGCTTCTCCATGAACATCAGCGCCTCGCCGAACGACGCGCCGGGCGTGATGATCTCGACCACCTTCTCCTGCCCCGCCGGCGTGACGAACGACAGTTTCACCTGCCCGTAGATGACGAGGTAGAAGCCGGTGGTCGGATCGCCCTTGTTGAAGAGGATCTCGCCGCGCGGCACGTGCAGCTCGGTCGTGCCGGCGGCCAGCCGGTCGAGCTCCGCGGGCGCGAGCTCCTTGAAGAGCGGCAGCGTCGCGAGGAACGCCTGCGTCTTGATCTTCGGCGGCATCGGGGGGCGGTCGGTGCGGCGGGAAGGGTAGCACGGGGTCGGCGCGCGGCCGCCCCGGCGCGGCCGGGATTGCGTTCCTCGGCCCCGCAAGCGATCATAGCGGGTTAGCCGTCACAGAAAGCGAACGCTTCATGTCCGACCGTGCCCTCGACGAACCCCTCACCGACGCCGAGCTCGACGAGCTCGAGGCGTTCCTCGCGTCCGACGCGGTCCCGCAGGACTGCATGGACCTCGAGATGCTCGACGGCTACCTCTGCGCGATCGTCAGCGGCCCCGCGGTCGTACAGCCGTCCGAGTGGCTTCCCGGCGTGTGGAGCGAGGGCGGCCGCGCGGCGACGCCGGCCTACGGCTCGAGCGAGCAGGCGCAGCGGGTGATGGGACTGATGCTGCGTCACGTCGTGGGCCTGCAGCGCACGCTCGACGAGTCGCCGACGCGCTTCAAGCCGCTGCTCTACCTCGCCGAGCAGGAACGCGCGGGCAAGGGCGACAAGGCGCCGGGCGAGGCGACCGCTTGGTGCGAGGGCTACATGGCCGGCGTGAAGCTCCGCGACGACGAATGGCAGCCGCTCTACGAGGCCCGCGAGGCGCGCGACTGGATCTTCCCGCTCGAGGCGCTCGCCTACGGCGACCAGGACCCCGAGTTCTCCGAGTGGATCGACGACAAGGAGAAGCGCGCGTCGCTGGTCGACGAGCTCCCGCTCGCAGCGGTGCTGATCTACCGCTACTGGCACGAGCGCAAGCGCGAGGGCACGGCGCGCGAGCGCGGCTCGCGCCGCGGTCCGCCGGACGGCGGGCGGAAGACGCGGGAGCGGTTGCATTAGGCGCTGCGCGCTACGCGCTGCGCGCTACGCGCAGGCGATGGGCGATAGGCGATGCGCGGCGACGGTCCGTGCAGATGCCGGCGTCGTCACCGCGGTCGGGCGGCGTTTGCCTATCGCCTATCGCCGCCTTTCACGCTTTGACGCTACGCGCCGGCGGCTGCGTCGGCACGGACCTCCCGCCGCCCATCGTCTGCGCGTAGCGTTAAAGCGTGAAAGGCGGCGATGGGCGATAGGCGATAGGCAAACGCCGCCCGACCGCGGCGCCGGCGGCTGCGTCGGCACGGACCTCCCGCCGCGCATCG
>DATLIR010000346.1:0-6366 GCA_035539315.1 Casimicrobiaceae bacterium | reverse complement strand
CCTTGGCCGGAGCCACAGGCTTCACGGCTGCCCCCTTGGCAGGCGCGACCGGCTTGGCCGCGGGCCCCTTGGCCACGACGGCTTGTTTCGTCGCGGCGACAGGAGTCTTGGCCACGACGGCCTGCTTGTGCGCCGGCGCGGTCGGCCTCGCCGACGGCACCGGCTTCGCGGACGCGAGCGGCTTGCCATGCGGCTTCACCGCGGACTTCGCGACGGCGACGACGTGCGGCTTCTTCGCGACCGGCTTGGGCGCGGGCTTTTTCGCCGCGTGCGACTTCGCGACCGGCTTCTTCGCGACGTGCTTCTTCGCGGCCGGCTTGGATTTCTTCGCAGCCGACTTGGGCGCCGGCTTGCGCGGCGACGGCTTCTTCGACTTCGCCGCGTGCTTGGACTTCGCGGACGACTTGCGGACGGGCTTCTTGGCCATGGGCATCCTGAGGGCGGCGTCACCGACCCGGGGCGGTTCCGGGGTGGCGGGGCGCAGCCCTCGACAGTTGGGGGCTGCGCTGGAAAACCTCAAATCTTATCATGCAGTTGTCCGTGCCGGCAGCACGTGACCGTGAGGCACGGCCGGCGGTCCGCCAAACTGTGTAAATGTGGCAAGGAACCGCCTGCAGCTGTAGGAAAGGGGGTGAAAACGGGGCCAAAAGCGACCCATGCGTCGTTTTCGCGGCCCTGTCGGGGCCGAATTCCGTCTCCGTCGCCGTGCAATCCCTGGCGTCCGGCCCATTGCTGCCGTGGCTGGATGAAAAACGCGGCGTCGAGGCCGATTTTTCTCGCTCGAGGGCCCCCGTGACGTCGGTGCCCGCCGGCCTCATGTCTCGGGCCCCTTGGGCAGCAGGCGTCCGGCCCCCAGCCGATGGGAGATCGCCTCCCGCTGCTCGGCGGTCAGCTGGTCGAGCGGCAGCGTGGTGAGGGCCTCGAGCTTGCGTTGCTCGTCCTGCTCGCGCCAGCGCATCACCCCTTCGCGCAGGTGCGTCTCCGCCTGCTCGGGCGTGAGTCCGCTGTCCTCCGCGGACGCTAGCGTCGCGGCGATCGCGGCCTCGTGCTCGCTGTCGGCGAACGCCTGCACGACACCCGGCGTGGTGATCGTGCCTTCCGCGCGCGCGCAGTACTCGACCACGGCGGCGAGCGCCGCCGCGTCGGGCGAGTTCTCGCCGGTGGCAGGAACGTCGACGTCGCGCACGATCGAGGGTTGGAGCAGCACCGCCTGCAGAAGTTGCCGCGCGAGCGACGGCGCCCGACGGACGGGCAGGCGCGAGCCGGTGCGCGGTCGGAACGCAGGATCGCGTCGCGCGTCATCGTCGCGGCCGCGTTCACCCATCGTGTCGGACGTGCGCGGACGCACGGGCGTCTGCACGATCGGCGCGATCTGCGCCTCGGACAATCCGGCGATCTCGGCGAGGCGGCGCGTGATCAGCGCGGCGAGCACCGGCGCGCCGATCTGGCTCACGAGCGGACGCGCTGCTGCGACCAGTGCGGCGCGGCCTTCGTCGCTGGTGGGCGGATGGCGCGCCGACAGCTCGGCCACGAGGAAATCGGACAGCGGCATCGCGTGCTCGAGCGCATCCTCGAACGCGGCGCGGCCGCGGCGACGAACGTAGTCGTCCGGATCCTCGCCGTCGGGCAGGAACAGGAAGCGCGGATGCTTCCCGTCGGCGAGCACCGGCAGCGTGTTCTCCAGCGCGCGCCACGCGGCCTTCCTGCCGGCGGTGTCGCCGTCGAAGCAGAACACGACGTTGTCGGTGAGGCGGAAGAGCTTCTGCGCGTGCGCGTTGGTGGTCGACGTACCGAGCGTGGCGACGGCGTACTCGATGCCATGCTGCGCGAGCGCCACGACGTCCATGTAGCCTTCGACGACGACGACGCGCTCGGCGTCGCGGATCGCGTTCCGCGCGAGCCACAGGCCGTAGAGCTCGCGGCCCTTCGAGAAGAGCGGCGTCTCGGGCGAGTTCAGGTACTTGGGCTCGCCCTTGTCGAGGATGCGGCCGCCGAAGCCGACGATGCGCCCGCGGCCGTCGTGGATCGGGAACATCACGCGGTCGCGGAAGCGGTCGTAGCGCTTGCCGCCGTCGCCCTTGACGACGAGTCCGGCGGTCTCGAGACCGGCGTCCTGGTAATCGGGGAACGCGCGCTCGAGCGAAGTCCATTCGTCGGGTGCGAAGCCGATCGCAAAATGCGCCGCGATCGTGCCGGTGAGGCCGCGCGACTTCAGGTACTCGATCGCGCGCGGCGACTCCTTGAGCTGCGCGCGGTAGAACTTCGCGGCGGTGGTCAGGCGCTCGGTCAGGTCATCGAGCGCCTTGCGCTCCTCGCGCTCGCCGGGGCGCTCGACGCGCGGGACCTCGAGGCCCGCGTCGCGCGCGAGCTCCTCGACCGCATCGGGGAACGTCTTGCCGGCATGCTCCATCAAGAAGCCGATCGCGGTGCCGTGCGCACCGCAGCCGAAGCAGTGATAGAACTGCTTGGTCGGGGACACCGTGAACGACGGCGTCTTCTCCGCGTGGAACGGGCAGCAGGCCTGGTAATTCGCGCCCGCCTTCTTGAGCGGGACGTAGCGGTCGACGACCTCGACGATGTCGACGCGGGCGAGCAGCGTCTGGATGAAATCGTTCGGGATCATCGGCGGTCGAGACGACTTTTCGTTGAACGCTTGAGCCGGGCGCCGCAGCAGCGCGAAAAGTCGTCTCGGACCCCCACGAAGACGCCGCGCGCGGCCGGGGTGAGCCGGCCGCGCGGACGAATCACACGGCAGGGAACGATTTCATTATAGGTGGGGGGCGGCGATCCGCCAGTCCCGCAAGGAGCGCGCCAGCAGCGTTGCCGTCCGTCGTCGACTCCCGCCAGCGTGGGGTCAGCGAAGACACTCCGAATGAGGGGCAGCCGTCGTTGCACGCGCCGGCGACCCGAGTGTCGTCCCTGACCCCTGTCCTCAGGCCAGTTTCGCCTTGACCTTGGCCGACACGGCGCCGATGTCCGCCCGCCCGGCGAGCCTGGGCTTGACCACCGCCATGACCTTGCCGATGCCGGCGGGGCCGGCGGCGCCGGTCGCGGCGATGGTGTCGGCGATCATCGCGTCGATCTCGCTCTCCGTGGCCTGCGCCGGCAGGTAGCCCTGCAGCACGACGATTTCCGCGCGCTCGACCGCGGCGAGGTCCTCGCGCTTGCCGGCCACGAACTGCGTCACCGAGTCCTTGCGCTGCTTGATCATCTTGTCGACGACCGAGAGCACGTCGGCGTCCGCCATTTCCTTGCGCTCGTCGACCTCGCGCTGCTTGATGGCCGCGAGCAGCAGGCGGATCGTCGACAGCCGCGCGGCATCCTTCGCGCGCATGGCGTCCTTCATGTCGTCCTGGATGCGGGTCTTGAGGGTCATGGTCGTCAGATGGGGTCGGAGGGGTCGGGTTGCCAACCGGGTTCGCAACCTGACCCCGCAAATGCAAAAGGGGCGAATCGCTTCGCCCCTTTCCGCGGTTCCGGACGCTTCGGCGCCCGGTCAGTACATCTTCGGCGGCAGCTGCTGGCTGCGGATCCGCTTGTAGTGGCGCTTCACCGCGGCGGCCTTCTTGCGCTTTCGCTCCGAGGTCGGCTTCTCGTAGAACTCGCGGGCGCGGAGCTCGGTCAGGAGGCCGGTCTTCTCGATCGTGCGCTTGAAACGGCGCAGGGCGGCCTCGAACGGCTCGTTTTCGCGGACACGGACGCTGGGCATGAGGGCAGTCGACCTTTCGAATCAGGGGCTTGGAGGGCCAGGTGCCGGGTTCGCCCGGTATGACCGCAGTCAGCCCATCAGTATAGCCGGGGCCGGGCGGGCAGACAAGCCCTGCTAGGATCGGGCCATGCGCGTCCTCGGCATCGAGACCTCCTGCGACGAGACCGGCGTCGCCGTCTACGACACGGCGGCAGGCCTGCTGGCCCACCGCCTTCACTCGCAGGTCGACCTTCACGCGCGTTACGGGGGTGTCGTTCCCGAGCTCGCATCGCGCGACCACGTCCGCCGGCTGGTGCCGCTGATCGAGGAGGTCGTGGCCGAAGCCGGCATGCGGCTCAAAGACCTGGACGGCATCGCCTACACCGAGGGCCCCGGGCTGGCCGGCGCGCTTCTGGTCGGCGCGAGCGTCGCCAACGCCCTCGGCTTCGCCCTCGGCAAGCCGGTGGTCGGCATCCACCATCTCGAAGGCCACCTGCTCTCGCCGCTGCTCGCCGACCCGAAACCGGCGTTCCCGTTCGTCGCGCTGCTGGTGTCCGGCGGCCACACCCAGCTCTACGAGGTCGAAGGAGTGGGCCGCTACCGGCTGATCGGCGACACGCTCGACGATGCCGCCGGCGAGGCGTTCGACAAGACCGCGACGCTGCTCGGGTTGCCCTATCCGGGCGGTCCTGCGCTCGCGCGCCTCGCCGAGTCCGGACGTCCCGGCGTGGTGAAGCTGCCGCGGCCGATGATCGATTCCGGCGACCTCGCGATGAGCTTCTCGGGACTCAAGACCGCCGTGCTCACGCTGGTGCGAAAGCGCGAGGCTGACGGTCGCCTCGACGCGAGCGCGAAGGCGGACATCGCCGCGGAGTTCCAGCAGGCGGTCGTCGAGGTGCTCGTCGCGAAGGCGGTCGCCGCGCTCGACGAGGCCGGCGCGTCGCGGCTCGTCGTCGCCGGCGGCGTCGGCGCGAACCAGGAGCTCCGCGCGCGCCTCGAGCGCGCGATGGCGCGCCGCGGGGCGAACGTCTATTTCCCGGATCTCGTCTTCTGCACCGACAACGGCGCGATGATCGCACTGGCGGGCGCGCTGCGGCTCGGGCACGCGGCGGCGGGCGGCGGCGCGTTCACCGTGCGGCCGCGCTGGGCGCTGGAGACGGTGCCGGCGCCCGCGTCCGCAACGGGCTGACGACTGGGTGCCCGTTTCCGGAACCTGGTACCGGAAGGGCGGCCAACGGCGTTCGCGTCACCGCCCGATCGACCGCTCGCGCCCCGCCAGCAGTTGCTGGATGTTGGCCTTGTGGCGCCACATCAGGATCAGCGCGATCGGGACCATCGCCCATGCCACGGGCGCGTTGCCGGCGACGTAGAACATGCCGAGCGGCATCAGCACCGCCGCGGTGAGCGCGGCGAGCGAGCTGATCTTGAAGCCGAACGCCATCACGAGCCAGACCAGCGACAGCGCGAGGCCGAGCGGCCAATGCAGCGCGAACACGATGCCTGCGCCGGTCGCGACGCCCTTGCCGCCGGCGAAGCGGTGGAAGACGGGCCAGCAATGGCCGACGAAGACGGCGACGGCGACGGCGGCGACGGTCCAGTCCGGTGCATCCACGAGCGGCGCGATCATCTTCGCGGCGAACACGGCGACGAAGCCCTTGAGCCCGTCGCCGACCAGCGTGATCAGCGCCGCCTTCCGGTTGCCGGTGCGCAGCACGTTGGTCGCGCCCGGGTTGCCCGAGCCGTACTCGTGCGGATCCGGGAGTCCGTAGGCCCTGCTGACGACGACGGCGAACGACACCGAGCCCAGCAGGTACGCGGCGAGGACGAGCGCGATCGCGGCGAGCATGGGAGTCATGACGTCGGCGGGCCGGGGAGGGGGTTGCTAAGATTGTAAGCCAGCGACCGCGCGCGACTGCCGCGCCCGGGCGGCCGAGCGGGAATCCCGGTGCGCGACCCCACCAGCACGATCTTCATCCACGACCTCCGCGTGACGACGCGCATCGGCATCTACGCGTGGGAGGCGCACATCGACCAGACGGTGCGGCTCGACCTCGATATCGGCGCGCCGTCGGCGGCGCCGTTCGCGTCGGGTCGCTTCGAGGACGCGCTCGACTATGCCGCGGTCGTCGAGCGCATCCGCGCCTACGCCACCAGGCACGAGCACCCGCTGCTCGAGCGCTTCGCCGAGGGCATCGCGACGATCGTCCGGGACGAGTTTCGAGCGCCGTGGGTGCGCGTGCGCGTCGCCAAGCTCGGCGCGCTGCCGGGCGTGCGCGAGATCGGCGTCGAGATCGTGCGCTGAGCAGGGTCGGAGACGACTTACGCGTAGGGCCCGCACGTCGGTCGTGCGGCGCACGAAAGTCGTCTCCGACCCTACTGGTCCTGCGCCAGCAGCGCGGCGTTCCCGCCCGCAGCCGCGATGTTGACGGTGCGCGTGCGCTCGAGCGCGAACCGCGGCAGGTAGTGCGGGCCGCCGGCCTTGGGACCGGTGCCGGAGAGCCCCTCGCCGCCGAACGGCTGCACGCCGACCACCGCGCCGATGATGTTGCGGTTGACGTAGAGGTTGCCGACGCGCGCGCGCGCCGCGATGCGCGCGACGGTCGTGTCGATGCGGCTGTGGATGCCCATCGTGAGGCCGTAGCCGGTCGCGTTGATCGCGTCGACCAGCGCATCGAGCT
>DATLIR010000345.1:0-5673 GCA_035539315.1 Casimicrobiaceae bacterium | reverse complement strand
TGGAACCCGGAGCGCATTCGCAGCCTGCGCGAGCGCGGCCATCGGCTGTGGGGACTGTGGTCGCGCAGCATGGCGTGGGACCAGGGGCCCTATCCGTCGCTCGACGGCCAGGTGACGCCGGTGGCACTCGCGGACGCCCCGCGCACGATCCGCGACGAACGCATCGACTGCGTCTACAGCCTGTTCCAGGCCTACCACCCGCGCCTGTGGGGCGCGAGCGCACCCGGCGTCGATCACGACGTGTGGACGCTGCTGCGGACGCTGCTCGACGAGCGGCGCCACGGCGCGTTCGACGCCCCGATCGTGCGCCACTGGGGATTCGACGTGCAGCACCTCGCGGCCGACGTCGTCCGCTCGCTCGACGGCCACCTGTTCTGCAACCGCGAGAAGGAGCGCTACTGGCGCAGCCCGGTGCGCGAAGGCGGGTGCGGCGTCGATGCGTTCGACGAATGCGGCGTCATCGCCTACCTGGACGGCGACCGGCCGAAGCTCGAGTTCATGACCGACGACTTCGCCGAGCCGCTGTCGCGGATCGACGGCGAGATCCACACGGTATGCGCCGGCCGGCCGTTCGGCATCGACTTCCTCGCCGCCGCACGTCGCGGCATCCACGTGCATCTCTACGGCAACGCCTACGACGACGTGACCCGGGGAATCGCGCGCGATATGTCGCTCGGCGACGCGAAGCGCGGGGCGGCCCTGCTGCGACGCCACGTGCACGTGCACCCGTCGATGCAGCCGACCGGCGCGTCGTGGGACGACGTCCGCCGGGCGAAGTCCGCCTGGGTGCGGGAGTTCTCTCGCTACGACGCGGGCTGGTCGTACGTCGGACGGCCGTTGCCCTGGGAAGCGCTCGACGATCGCGCCGCGATCCCGAGCAGGATCTCGACCTGCCTCGCCGCCGGATTGCCGGTGATCACCGACGTCCGTCCCGGCTGGTACCGCTACGACGAAGTGGCACGCCTGGGCGTCAACCTCGATCTCGACGACTACGACCGGCTGCGCCTCCGCCTGGAGGAGGAGATCCGCACACGCGAGCGCCGTTCAAGCGCCGTGCGCGAGCGGGCCGGGTATTCGTTCGACGCGTCGATCGAGCCGCTGCTCGCGACGCTCGGGCGCGCACGCGACGCCTATTTCGCGCGACCGCATCGCGAGCGTGTCCGCACCTTCGCGGACGGGCGCCGCCTGATCCACTTCAACACGAGCCCGGATGCGCGGGCCCTCGCTCGCAGCATCGCGAGACGGCTCGCGCATCCGCCCCGGAGCCCGGGAATGCCGGCGCCCGGACGCTTCCACGGCATCGTCGAGGTTGCGCGGGAAGCGTGGCGCCAATTCGTCGTCCCGCGCAAGGCGCAAAGACTCGCATCGCTGCTGCAGATCGCCGACGAGCGCGCTCCCCCCGCGCCGGAGCGCGGAGCGAGCTCCGGCGAGCCATGAAGGTCGCGATGCTCGAGCGATTCGCGGAGCCATCGCGGCGCTGCGATCCGGCGCTCCTGGGGCTCGCGACCGGGGATGCCGGGTCGGTCGACCTGCCCGACCCGCTGCGCGAGCCGGGACGCTTCCTGCATGACGTCCCGAAAGCGATCGTCGACTGGATGACGGTCCCGGCCTCGATGCACGACCGGATGGCACTCGCGTGCGCATCGGCGCGCACGCGCGGGGCGCGCTTCGGCGCACTCCTTCGTGCGCCCGGGCTGCTCCGTCGCTTGCGTGCGGGCGAGATCGGGGCGTTCGCGTGCTACTCGGCGAAGGACTTCGCGCTCGCCGACCATCTCGCGAGCGTGGCCGGGACGCCGTGCCGTGAGCTCCTCGCGCGCGGGACGCAATATTTCGGCGAGTTCGCGTTCGAGATGCTGGCCGTCGTCCCGTACGCGTACTGGCTGCACCGCGAAGGCCGTCTCGAGTTCACCGTCTCGACGCCCGATACACGATGCCTGTACTGGTTCTCACCGCGTCACGTCGAGCGGCCGCTCGCGCGGCGCTACGTCCCGATCACCGAGTACCCGGCCGGCGTGCCGGGACGGCTGCGCTACGATCGCAAGGCGTTTCCCGAGGTGCTCGACACCACCCGCTGGGCGGCGCCGCCGTACCGCGAGGTGTACGCCGACCAGCGCTTCCGCTTCGAGCGGCCGACGGTCGTCGTCTGCAACAAGGCGACCGCGGAGCAGTACCGGTGGCACCGCACGCCGACCAACTTCCTGCCGACGGACCTGCTGCTGGCGCTGATCGGCGCGCTGCGCACGCGCTTCCAGGTCGTCTACGACCGGCCGCGCTCCGAGGACATCGTCAACGATCACCAGGCGATCCGCGAGGCCGGCGACATCGATGCGGTCACCGGCGCTTACCCGGACGTGCTCACGATCCAGCAACTGCGGGCGCGCCATCCGGGCCTGAGCTTCAACGAGCTGCAGCTTCGCCTGTTCGCCGCGTGCGAGCGGTTCGTGTCGGTGCTGGGAGGAAGCTCCTATCTCGCGAGCTATTTCGGCGGGACCAACGTGGTCTACGCGAGGCGCGGCTGGGAGGTCGCGTGCGGCGCCTACGACCGCTGGTTCGACCGCTTCTCAGGCGCGCGCGTGGTGGCCGTGTCGGACGCGCGCGAGCTGATGGCGGCGGTCGAGCGGGAGCTCTAGTTGCCCCAGTCCCCGCGCACGCCGCGCAGGATCTCGACGCGCCGTGCCGGCCCGGCGGACAGGTAGTCGTCGAGCGAATCGGCGAGCCGCCTCGCCATCGCGTAGGTGCTGTCCATCGTCGTGTATTTGTAGAGCCCGAGGCGCCCCAGCGGAATGACGTTCGCGAGCCGCACGGCGTCGTCGAGGTAGCGAAGGAACTTCGCGTCCTCCCACCACACCGGGTACATGCTGACCGAGTCGTCGACGATCTCGCGCAGCAGCACGCTTTGGCCGTCACGATCGGTCCGGCGCGGCCCGTGGTGGATCACGCCGAAGTCGGTGGTGCGGCACACCGGCGTCTCGGCCCAAGGCGTGTAGAGCCACGCGAACGGGATCCCGTCGGGCGCCGCGCCGAGCGGGGGCGTCGCTCCCCGCTCGACGCGGTCGACTTCGACGCGGTAGCCGCGCCATTCGAGCGCGCCGTGCCGGCGGTCGAGCAGCGCATCGATGGGCGCAGTGGTCACTACGAGGTCGGCGGTGAACGTCCCGGCGTCGGTGAGCGCGGAGGGCTTGCGGCCGTCCGCGTCGATGCGCTCGACCGTGACGCCGCAGCGAACGTCGAATCCGTCGAGCATCCGGTCGAACAGCGGGTTGAAGCCGCCCTTCGGATAGTAGTGCGGCGCCTCGCTCGGCAGCCGGTACTGGCCGCGCTCGGCGATGCGCTCGAGGCGGCGCAGCTTGCCCCAGTCGGCCGGCATGTCCTCGAGGCGCCGGCCCCAGAACTTCCGGTTGAAGCCTTCGAACGCGAGCGCGGTCAGCGTCGGGCCGACCGACGTCTCGAGGTAGTCGCGCAGGTCGCGCTCGCCCGGCGGTTGCCCGCGCGCGCGGATCGCCGCGAGCTCGCGCTCGACGGCCGCGCCACACGGCAGGCTCATCAGGCTCTCGCGATCGACCGGGAACGGGACGACCGGATAATCGGGGCGCAGGCGCGTGCCCTGGTAGATGTCGCGCTCCTCGAGGACGAGGTAGCGGCGCAGGAAGGGCAGGATGTCCGGCGTGCCCCGGAACACGCTCACGATGCGCGGCCCGTACTCGTAGGCGAGCCCGTCCTCGGTGTGCAGCGTGCGCAGCATGCCGCCCGGCGCGCGCTCGCGCTCCAGCACCGTCACGTCGGCGCCGAGCGAATCGCGCAACAGGAGCGCGGCGCAGCAACCGGCGAAGCCCGCGCCGATGACCAGGACCTTCATCGACGCCATGGTAAGCGACTGGAAAAGCTCGCAGCGCAGCCCGCGCGCAGTGCGTGCATGCTGCGGGCTTCGCATTTGTCGCAGGGAGGCGCCTGGGTGTGATCCGGCGATTCGATCGCAGGGGATTGCTGCCCTGCGAGCCTTCCGCGGGCATTGCACGAATCCGGTGTGGGTGGGTAGGATGCTCGAGGCAACCCGGCGTACGGGCCCCGGTCGAGGTCCGGCGCGCGGCGTTGTCGTCGACGGGGGGATTCCATGTCACCTGCCATTCGTTGGGGCATCGGTGTTGTGCTCGCGCTCATCGCCGGAGCGCTGTGGATGTTCTGGAGGACGGGCGATCCGCCCAAGCCGCCAGTCGCGGCCGCACCGGCGCCTGCTCCGGTCCAGCTCGCGGCGACGCCTGCTCCCGCCCCGGCCGCGCCCAAGGCGGAAGAGCCGGTGACGGTGTCGGTGCTGTTCGACTTCGACCACTCGGCGTTGCGATCCGGCGAGGTGCCGAAGCTCGACGAGCTGGCTGCCAGGATCAAGGGCCGCACGGTCGAGCGCCTCGACGCCGTCGGCTACGCCGACCGGATCGGCGAGGAGCCGTACAACGCGCAGCTGTCGAGGAAGCGCGCCGAGGCCGTCGTCGCCTACCTGGTTGGCAAGGGCGTGGATGCCGGCCGCATCCGCGCCGAAGGCAAGGGCGAGAGCGAGGCCATGACCGGCGGCGCGTGCAAGGACATGGGTCCGGACAGCGGCACCAACCGGAAGCTGGTCGACTGCCTGCAGCGCGATCGGCAGGTGGAGATCAAGCTCGTCGCGGCGCGTTGATCGCGGGAGTTCGGGGCCGCTCCCCGGAACGCTACCGCCGAGCGGCTATTTCCGTGGCAAGTTTTTGCCTGTCCGCTTTCTTCTGAAAGGCGGACAGGGCAGCTCCGCCACGATCGGCGTGGCGCTTCGCGCTATGCCGCGCGAGCGAGCGACGCTTCGAGATGCCCCTCACCCCGACCCTCTCCCCGCATGCGGGAAGAGGGAGTCGACGTTGTCGCTCTCGTCGAAACGGGTTGCCGCGATGCCTGAAACCCCAGCGGTCGCGCGATCCGCTCCCTCTCCCCGCATCGCGGGGAGAGGGTCGGGGTGAGGGGCGTTCACCCCTCGTGCAAGAATGCGGTCCCCGCGACTGGCCCGGCGCGTCGCCGCCGCGCGACGTCCCCCATGTCCTTCGACCTCGTCATCTTCGGCGGCACCGGCGACCTCGCCTGGCGCAAGCTCATGCCCGCGCTGTTCCAGGCCCATCGCCACGGCACGCTGCCCGAGGGCGGTCGCATCCTCGGCATCGCGCGCCATCCCTACAGCGACGATGAGTACCGCCGCTGGCTGTGGGAGCGCTTCCAGGACGTCATCGACGAGAAGCGCCCCGCCGACGGCGAGTTCACGCGGTTCGCGTCGCTCGTCCACTACCAGCGCACCGACCTGTCGCAGCCGGCGGACTACTCCCGAATCAAGGAATGGCTCGCATCGCCCGCGGAAGGCCGCGCCACCGGTTCGGCCGACGCGGTCGTGATGTACCTCGCGACGAGCCCGCACCTGTTCCCGGTAGTGTGCGGCGAGCTCGGCCGCGCCGGCCTCAACGGCCCGCGCGTGCGCGTCGTCCTCGAGAAGCCGCTGGGCCACGATCTCGCGAGCGCGCAGGAGATCAACCGCGTGGTGCGCGCCGCGTTCGACGAGTCGCAGGCGTTCCGCATCGACCACTACGTCGGCAAGCCGGCGGTGCAGAACCTGATGGCGCTGCGCTTCGGCAACGTGCTCTTCGAGCCGCTGTGGCGGCGCGAGAG
>DATLIR010000344.1:0-2337 GCA_035539315.1 Casimicrobiaceae bacterium | reverse complement strand
GTCTCGCGCGCGAGCTGCGCCGCGATCTTGGGTTCGAACTTGCCCAGGTGGTCGATGATCACCTGCGTCTTCTCGGGCTTGCCGCGGTCGAACTGGACGCGCCCCAGCTGGTACCACCCGTAGGGGCTCATCGGCTGCAGCCGGGTATTGCGCTCGAGTGGCGCAATCGCCTCGTCGAGGCGCCGCAACGCGATCAGCGACAGCGCCTGGCCGTAGAGGGCGAGGTCGTTGTCCGGGGCGAGCGCGAGCGCGCGCACGAACGCGTCGAGCGCCGCGTCGTGGTCGTTGAGCTTCTGCAGCAGGTAGGCACGGTTGTAGTGCGCCTCGAAGCTGTCGGGCGCGACGCGCGCGGCGTGGTCGAAGCGCGCGAGTGCCTCCCGGAAGCGATCCTCCTGCGCGAGCGCGAAGCCGACCGACATGAGCGCGCGCGCGTCGTCCGGATCTGCGGCGAGGATGCGCTGCTGCGCCCGGAGCGCGGCCGCCTTCAGGCCGAACACCTGCGCCCAGATCGCGACCTGCCTCAAGTACCAGCGCTCGAGCGCTCCCATGCGTCAGCGCGTCTCGAGGCAGGCCGCCACGCCGAGCCCGTGGCTGATGCAGGTGTCGGCGATCGCGAACAGCACCGCGGCATAGGCGACGAGCAGGAGCGCGAATGTCGCGAGCGGCACGTGGCGGTCGGCGACCACGTTCGGGGTAATTCGGCGCACGAGCCAGGTGAACGGCGACGAGATCGTGGCGAGCAGGCGATGGAACAGGTTGTTGCGCGGATCCTGGCCGCTCGCGCGGATCAGGAACGTCGCGACGCCCTGCCCGAGCAGCGCCAGCAGGCAGATCTCGAGGACGAGCTTCACCAGCCGCCAGGCAAAAAGGATCGCGGGGAGTTCCGGCATGGCGTCGCGAAGATGTGCGCGGGACGCGGTCCCTGCAAGGGCCGCGTCCCGCTCCGTGGATGGAATGGCGCGCGTTCGGCGGCGCGTCAGGCCGAGTGCTTGAGCTGGTCGAGGATCGCCGGGTTCTCCAGCGTCGAGATGTCCTGCGTGATCGCCTCGCCCTTGGCGATCGAGCGGAGCAGCCGGCGCATGATCTTGCCCGACCGCGTCTTGGGGAGGTTGTCGCCGAAGCGGATGTCCTTGGGCTTGGCGATCGGTCCGATCTCCTTGCCGACCCAGTCGCGCAGCTCCTTGGCGATCTTGAGCGCCTCGTCGCCGGTGGGCCGCGCGCGCTTCAGCACGACGAACGCGCACACCGCCTCGCCGGTCAGGTCGTCGGGCCGGCCGACCACGGCCGCCTCGGCTACGATCGGATTCGCCACCAGCGCCGACTCGACCTCCATCGTGCCCAGCCGGTGGCCCGATACGTTCAGCACGTCGTCGATGCGGCCCATGATCGTGAACGCGCCGCTGTCCTTGTCGCGCACCGATCCGTCACCGGCGAGGTAGAGCTTCCCGCCGAGCTCCGCGGGGTAGTAGCTCTTCCTGAAGCGATCCGGATCGCCCCAGATCGTGCGGATCATCGACGGCCACGGCCGCTTGACCACGAGGATGCCGCCCTGGCCGTTGGGCACGTCGTGTCCGGTCTCGTCGACGATCGCCGCCATGATCCCGGGCAGCGCGGTCATGCACGAGCCCGGCCTCGACGCCGTCACGCCGGGCAGCGGCGTGATCATGTGGCCGCCGGTCTCGGTCTGCCAGAACGTGTCGACGATCGGGCAGCGCTCGTTGCCGACGTTGCGGTGGTACCACATCCACGCTTCCGGGTTGATCGGCTCGCCGACGGTGCCGAGGAGGCGCAGGCTCGACAGGTCGTGGCGCTGCGGATGCACGTGGGCGTCGGCCTCGCTCGCCTTGATCAGCGAACGGATCGCGGTCGGCGCGGTGTAGAAGATCGTCACCTTGTGCTTGGCGATGGTCTCCCAGAAGCGGCCGGCGTTCGGGTAGGTCGGCACGCCCTCGAACACGACTTCGGTCGCGCCGACGGCGAGCGGGCCGTAGGTGATGTAGGTGTGGCCCGTCACCCAGCCGATGTCCGCGGTGCACCAGAAGACGTCCGAGGGCTTGATGTCGAAGACCCATTTCATTGTCAGCACGGCCCACAGCAGGTAGCCGCCGGTCGAGTGCTGCACGCCCTTCGGCTTTCCGGTCGAGCCCGACGTGTAGAGGATGAACAGCGGATGCTCGGCGCCGACCCACTCGGGCGGGCAGGTGTCCGGCTGGTGGCTGGCAAGCTCGTGCATCCACACGTCGCGCCCCGCGTGCATCGCGACGGGGTTGCCGGTGCGCCGGTAGACGACGACGTGCCGGATCGCCTCGCAGCCGCCGAGCGCGAGCGGGCCGTAGG
>DATLIR010000343.1:0-11445 GCA_035539315.1 Casimicrobiaceae bacterium | reverse complement strand
GGGTCTGGGCGGGGGCGGCGGTGGACATGGAGGCCTGGAGGCTGGGGAGATCGGCGACGAGTGTACGCGCGGCGGTCAGGCGGCGAAGGTGATCGCGCCACCGTCGCCGACGCTGCGCGACGCGCGTCCGGCGTGCCACAGGTGGTTGAGGTGCGCGATCGCCTCGCCGGTGGCGAAGAAGCGTTGCTGCAGGTCGAGCGGGCGGCGGAACAGCACGGGGACGAGTTCGCCGGCCGAGAGGGGGCGCCCGGCTTCCGCGAGCGCGTCGGTAAGCTCGGCGAGCCGTGCCGCATGGTGGGCACGCAGCTCGGCGACGCGGGCGGCGATGCCGCGGAACGGCAACCCGTGCGAGGGCAGCACCAGCGCGTCGCCGGGAAGCGCGTCGAACGCGTCGAGCGACGCGAGGAAACGTGCGAGCGGATCGCCGTCCGGGTCGGCCGGCCAGACGGCCACGTTGGTGCTGATGCGCGGCAGCAGCATGTCTCCGGAGATCAGCACGTTGGGGGCGCTCGCGAAGAGCGACGCGTGCTCGGGCGAATGACCGAAGCCGGGGATCACCGTCCAGTCGCACCCGCCGAACGCGAACCGGTCGCCCGCGATCATCCGCTCGATCGTGCGCGGTGCCGCTTGCACGCCGCGCGCGTAGGCATTGCCCCGCGCGGCCAGCGCGTCGACGTGCTCGCGCGCAAGGCCGTGCGCGAGGAATAGCGCGCAGGTGTCGGCGAGCGCGTGCGTCGCGCGCTGGTCGAGGACCGCGTGCGCGGTGAGGAACTCGGCCTGCGTCATGCGCACCGGGGCGCCGAACCGCGCGGCGAGCCACGCGGCGTTGCCCAGGTGGTCGGGGTGGTAATGCGTCGCCACGATGCGCTCGAGCGGAGCGCCGGCGAGCGTCGTCGCGAAATGCCGCTCCCACAGCGCGCGCGTGGCGTCGCTGCCGTATCCGGTGTCGATCGCGGTCCAACGCCCGTCGCGTTCCCGCGCCAGCCACAGGTTGATGTGGTCGAGCGCGAACGGCAGGGGCATGCGGATCCACCACAGGCCCGGCGCGACCTCGGTCGCGCCGCCGGGTGGCGGAGGCGCGGCGTGCGGATAGTCGAGCAGGGGAGGAGAGGGCGCGTTCACATTCGCGGGCGCGCCGGCAGGCGCGGAGGCGCCGCCGGCGTCGGGCGGGCGCTTTTGTGCGGTGCAGCAAAGCCGCCCATCATCGGCGATCCTGACGGACGCGTCAACCCGGTATGGTATCGTGGCCATCGCCCGTCCGAGGGTCTCCGCGGGCGCCTTCCGCGATGAGCCCGTCACGCCGCACCACGCCCGCCGAAGGGGGCGCCCCGGCCCGCGAGGCGCAGTTCACGATCTCGCAGCTCGCGGCCGAGTTCGCGCTCACGACGCGCGCGATCCGCTTCTACGAGGACGAAGGGCTGCTCGCCCCGCGCCGCCATGGCCAGTCGCGCATCTACGGCGAGCGCGAGCGCACCCGCATCAAGCTCATCCTGCGCGGCAAGCGCCTGGGTCTCGCGCTCGCGGAGATCCGCGAGATCCTCGACCTCTACGACAGCCGCGAAGGCGACCGGCGCCAGCTGGCGCGCTTCCTGGAGGTGCTCGAGCACCGGCGCCAGCAGCTGGAAGTGCAGCGCGGCGACATCGATGCGCTGCTCGACGAGATCGCCGCCATCGAGCGCGATTGCCGGCGCCGGCTCAAGGAGCAGGGTGGCGAACGGCCCGCGCCGGCGCGTGCCCGCCCCGCGCCAGGGACGGGACAGCCGTGAGCGCTCGCTCGCTGCGGGCCGCCAGTCTTGACGTTTACGTAAACGTCATGCAGGATCCTGCGCTCGCGCCCACGCGGCGCCTTGCCACGAGGACGGTCCCATGACCCGAACCGGTTTCGCGTTCGGCACGCCCGACGGCGCCGATCGCGTGCGCCGGAGCTTCGCGCGGCAGGGTGCGATGGCGACGCTCGGCGCGTCGCTCGGCGCGATCGAGCCCGGCTACTGCGCGATCTCGCTTGTCCCGACGCCCGCGGTCGCGCAGCAGCACGGCTACGTGCACGCCGGCGTCGTCTCCGCGATCGTCGACACCGCGGGCGGGTACGCCGGGTTCACGCTGTTCCCGGCGGGCGCGTCGGTGCTGACCGTCGAGTTCAAGGTCAACCTGCTCGCGCCGGCCGCGGGCGAGCGGCTCGTCGCCGAGGGCTTCGTCGTGAAGCCGGGGCGCACGCTGTGCGTCACGCGGGGCGAAGTGCATGCCGAGCAGGCGGGCCGTCGCAAGCTCGTGGCGCTGATGCAGCAGACACTGATGGTGATGCACGGCAAGGCCGACCTCTAGCAGGCCGAAGGCCGCGCGCCGCGAAGGACGACCCATGCTCCACTCGCTCCCCTCGATCGACTTCCACCACGGCGAGACGATCGACATGCTGCGCGACTCGATCCGCGCGTTCGCCGCGGCGGAGATCGCGCCGCGTGCGACCGCGATCGACCGCGACAACGCCTTTCCCGCCGACCTGTGGCGCAAGATGGGCGACCTCGGCGTGCTCGGCATCACGGTGGAGGACGAGTACGGGGGCAGCGCACAGGGCTACCTCGCGCACGTGATCGCGATGGAGGAGATCTCGCGCGCCTCCGCGTCGGTCGGGCTGTCCTACGGTGCGCACTCGAACCTGTGCGTCAACCAGATCCGCCGCAACGGGAGCGACGCGCAGAAGCGCCGCTACCTGCCGAAGCTCGTCTCCGGCGAGCACGTCGGTGCGCTCGCGATGAGCGAGCCGGGCGCCGGCTCCGACGTCGTGTCGATGCGCACGCGCGCGGCGCGGCGCGGCGACGACTGGGTGCTTGACGGCAGCAAGATGTGGATCACCAACGGCCCGGACGCCGACACGCTGGTCGTCTACGCCAAGAGCGATCCCGAGGCGGGCGCGCGCGGCATCACCGCGTTCCTGATCGAGAAGGGGATGCCGGGCTTCACGACCGCGCAGAAGCTCGACAAGCTCGGCATGCGCGGCAGCAACACCTGCGAACTGGTCTTCCGGGACTGCGTCGTGCCCGGGGAGAACGTGCTCGGGCAGGAGGGC
This sequence comes from Casimicrobiaceae bacterium, assembly GCA_035539315.1. Lineage (GTDB taxonomy): Bacteria > Pseudomonadota > Gammaproteobacteria > Burkholderiales > Casimicrobiaceae > VBCG01. The sequence continues at coordinate 8,381 of DATLIR010000343.1, read as the reverse complement.
CGCGGCGTCAACATCCTGATGAGCGGTCTCGACTACGAGCGCGCGGTGCTCGCCGGCGGGCCGCTCGGCATCATGCAGGCGTGCCTCGACGCGGTGATTCCCTACGTGCACGAGCGCCAGCAGTTCGGCCAGCCGATCGGCGAATTCCAGCTGATGCAGGGCAAGCTCGCCGACATGTACACGACGATGCAGGCGTCGCGCGCCTACGTCTACGCAGTCGCGCAAGCGCTCGACCGAGGCCATGGCGGCACCGCCGCGCGCAAGGATGCCGCAGGCGCGATCCTCTACGCCGCCGAGAAGGCGACCTGGATGGCCGGCGAGGCGATACAGTGCCTCGGCGGCAACGGCTACATCAACGAGTACCCGACCGGTCGGCTGTGGCGCGACGCGAAGCTCTACGAGATCGGCGCCGGGACCAGCGAGATCCGCCGGATGCTGATCGGGCGCGAACTCTTCAACGAGACGAAATGATGGCACTCGGATGAAGAACTGGCATTCGATGCGATACGCCGGTGCTTCGTCGGCCGGGTCCTGATGCTCGAGCGCGTTATGAAGGTGGACGAACCATGTTGAACGATCCGATCGTGATTGTGGGAGCGGCCCGCACTCCCATGGGCGGCTTCCAGGGCGACTTCGCGTCGCTCGCGGCGAGCGACCTCGGCGCCGTCGCGATCCGGGCCGCCGTCGAGCGTGCGGGCGTTGCGCCGGGCGACGTGGGCAAGGTGATCATGGGCTGCGTGCTGCCGGCGGGCCAGGGGCAGGCGCCGGCGCGCCAGGCGGCGCTCAAGGCCGGCCTGCCGCAGTCGGTCCCGTGCACGACGGTCAACAAGATGTGCGGTTCGGCGATGGAAGCGGCGATGCTCGCCCACGACATGCTCGCGTCCGGCTCGCACGACATCATCGTCGCCGGCGGCATGGAATCGATGAGCAACGCGCCCTACCTGCTTCCGAAGGCGCGCACCGGCTACCGGATGGGCCACCAGCAGGTCCTCGACCACATGTTCCTCGACGGGCTCGAGGACGCCTACGACAAGGGCCGGCTGATGGGCACCTACGCCGAGGAATGCGCGACCCGGTTCTCGTTCACGCGCGAAGAGCAGGACCGCTTCGCGCTCGCATCGCTGTCACGCGCGCTCGCCGCCAACAACGACGGCACCTTCGCGTGGGAGATCGCGCCGGTGACGGTGACCGGCCGCAAGGGCGAGGTCGTGATCGCCAACGACGAGCAGCCCGCCAAGGCCGCGCCGGACAAGATCCCCACGCTCAAGCCCGCGTTCCGCAAGGACGGCACGGTGACCGCGGCGAACTCGAGCTCGATCTCGGACGGCGCCGCGGCGCTGGTGCTGATGCGCCGCTCGACCGCCGAGAGGCGCGGGCTCGCGCCCCTCGCCGTGATCGTCGCGCACGCGGTGCACGCGCAGGCACCGGGCGAGTTCACGACCGCTCCGGTCGGCGCGATCGCCAAGGTGCACTCGGCGTCGGGCTGGACGGCGAGGGAGGTCGACCTCTACGAGGTCAACGAGGCGTTCGCGGTCGTGACGATGGCCGCGATGCGCGAGCACGGCATCGGCCACGAGCGCATGAACGTGCATGGCGGCGCCTGCGCGCTCGGCCATCCGATCGGCGCGTCGGGCGCGCGCATCCTCGTGACGCTGATCGGCGCGCTTCGCAAGCACGGCAAGCGCCGCGGCGTCGCGTCGCTGTGCATCGGCGGCGGCGAGGCGACGGCGATGGCCGTCGAGCGCCTATGACCTCTCGCGCCGTCGCGCCCGTCCGGCTCGCTTCGCCTCGGCGGGGAGACGGGACGCGGGTGAGGGGAAGGACGTGATCGCGCCCGACACCTGGCTCCTGTTCGCCGCGGCCTGCGTCGCGCTAGCGATCACGCCGGGGCCGAACCTCGTCTACCTGGTCGCGCGCACCGTCGCGCAAGGCCGTCGCGCGGGGTTGGTCTCGCTCGCGGGCACGACGTCGGGCTTCGTGTGCCACGTCCTCGCGGCGGCGTTCGGATTGTCCGCCCTGCTCGCGGCGGTGCCGGTCGCGTACGACGCCGTACGCTACGCCGGCGCCGCCTACCTCGCGTGGCTCGCGTGGACGACCTGGCGCGACGCGAAGCCGCTGCCCGACGCCGGCAGCGCGCCGGCGGCGCCCAACGGCGCACTATTCCGCGCCGGCGTGATGACCAGCCTGCTCAACCCGAAGGTCGCGCTGTTCCAGCTCGCGCTCTTTCCCCAGTTCGTCGATCCGTCGCGCGGCAGCGTGCTCGCGCAATCGCTCGTGCTCGGCGCCACGCAGCTGGCCATCGTCGCCGGCTTCGACACGCTGTGCGTGCTGGCGGCGGCGAGCCTGAAGCGCCGCTTCACCGGCGCGAGCCGCTGGGCGCTGTGGTCGCGGCGGCTGCTCGCCGGCGTGTTCGGCGCGCTCGCACTGCGTCTCGCGCTCGAATCGCGCCGGTGACCGGGCACGCGCCCGCCGCGGTCTATGCGAAGCTCGTCGCCGTCGCGGCGATCTGGGGCGGCACGTTCATCGCGGCGCGCGTGGTCGCGACGGTGATGAGCGCGCCCGCGGCGTCGCTGTGGCGCTACCTCGTGGCGAGCGTCGCACTCCTCGCCTTCGCCGTCGTGCAGCAGCGCGGATGGCCGCGGCTCGATGCGCGCCAATGGCTCGGCGTGAGCCTGCTCGGCGCGACCGGCGTGATGGCCTACAACCTGTTCTTCATGGCGGGGATGGAGAAGATCCCCGCCTCGCGCGGCTCGCTCATCGTCGCGCTGAACCCGGTCGCCACCATGCTGGGCGGTGCACTGTTCTTCGGCGAGGCGCTGACGCGGATGCGCGTCCTCGGGGCGGTCGTCGCGCTCGCCGGCGTCGTGGTGGTGCTCGGCCGCGGCCACCCGCTCGATCTTTTCGCCGGGCACGTCGGTGCGGGCGAGGCGCTGATCTTCGGCGCCGTGCTGTCCTGGTCGGCCTACACGCTCATCGGCAAGCGCGTGCTGGCCGGGCTGTCGCCGCTGGTCGCGACGACCTGCGCGGCATGGCTCGGCACCGCCATGCTCGTCGTGATTGCCGCGCTGTCCGGCGACCTCGCGCTGCCGCCGGCGACGATTCCGGTCTGGGTCGCGCTGACCTTCCTCGGCGTGCTCGGCACCGGCGTGGCCTTCGTCTGGTTCTACGACGGCCTGCGGTTGCTCGGGGCGGCCCGCACCGCGGTATTCGTGAACCTGGTGCCCGTGTTTGCCATCGTGTTCGGGGTGCTGCTCCTCGGGGAGAGCCTCGAGGCCTCGATGGTCCTCGGCGGGCTGATCGTCGTCACCGGCGTGTGGATGATCAACCGCAATCCTCAGCCGGTGCCGGTGCCGGTCGCGGCGAGCTGACGCGATGCTGCTCGACGACCAACAGCGCCTGGTCCGCGACACGATGCGGTCGTTCGCGGCCGAGCGTCTCGCCCCGCACGCTGCGCGCTGGGACCGCGAGCACCATTTCCCGCGCGAGGAGCTGCGCGCGCTGGGCGAGCTCGGCGCGATGGGCGTCGTGGTGCCGGATCGGTGGGGCGGATCGGGCCTCGACTACGTGTCGCTCGCCGTCACGCTCGAGGAGATCGCCGCAGGCGACGGCGCGACCAGCACGATCGTCAGCGTGCAGAACTCGGTGGTGTGCGGCCCGATCCAGGCGTTCGGCACCGACGCGCAGCGCAACGCGTGGCTCCCGCCGCTCGCGCGCGGCGAGCACCTCGGCTGCTTCTGCCTCACCGAGCCGCACGTCGGTTCCGATGCGGGCGCGATCACCACGCGCGCCGAGCGCGTGGGCGACCACTATGTGCTGAACGGCGTCAAGCAGTTCATCACCAGCGGCAAGGAGGCGGACGTCGCGGTCGTGTTCGCGGTGACCGACCGCAGCGCCGGCAAGAAGGGGATCTCGGCGTTCGTCGTCGAGACGGCCACGCCCGGCTACGTTGCCGCGCGCGTCGAGGAGAAGCTCGGGCAGCGGGCCTCGGACACCGCGCAGGTCGTGCTCGACGGCTGCCGCGTTCCGGTGGAGCGCCGGCTCGGGGCGGAGGGTGAAGGCTACCGGATCGCGCTCGCGAACCTCGAGGCCGGCCGCATCGGCATCGCGTCGCAGGCGGTGGGCATGGCGCGCGCGGCGTTCGAGGCCGCGCTCGCGTACGCGCGGGAACGCGTCGCGTTCGGCAAGCCGATCGTCGAGCACCAGGCGGTCAATTTCCGCCTCGCCGACATGGCGGTCGAGATCGAGGCGGCGCGCCAGCTGACCTGGCACGCGGCGGCGCTGCGCGACGCGGGCGAGCCCTGCCTCAAGGAGGCCTCGATGGCGAAGCTCTTCGCGTCTGAGATGGCCGAGCGCGTATGCTCGGCCGCGATCCAGGTGCACGGCGGCTACGGCTATCTCGCCGACTTCCCGGTCGAGCGCATCTACCGCGACGTGCGCGTGTGCCAGATCTACGAGGGCACGAGCGACATCCAGCGTCTGGTCATCGGACGCGCGCTAGCAGGCTGAAGGAGCGCCATGGCCGCCCCGCTCGCGTTCTGGTTCGACTTCAGCTCGCCGTACGGCTACCTCGCCGCGCAGCGCATCGAGGCGCTCGCCGCGCGTCACGGCCGCGGTGTCGACTGGCACCCGATGCTGCTCGGCGTCGCGTTCAAGGTGGCGGGCACGGCGCCGCTCACCGAGATCCCCCTCAAGGGCGACTACTCGCGCCGCGACTTCGTGCGCAGCGCGCGCTTCCACGGCATCGACGATTTCCGGCTGCCGTCGCGCTTCCCGATCGCGACGCAGGGCCCGGCGCGCATCCTGCTGTGGGCGAAGTCGCGCGATCCCGCGTCGACCTCGCGGGTCGCGAAGGCGCTGCTGCGCGCCTACTGGGTCGACGACCGCGACATCTCGGCCCCCGACACTGCCGCAGCGGTCGCGGGCGAAACCGGTCTGGACGCCGCCGCCGCCCGCGCCGTGATCGACGATCCGGCGTGGAAGGAGGCGCTGAAGCACGAGGTCGAGACCGGGCTCGCGCACGGCGTGTTCGGTTCGCCGTTCGTGTTCGCCGACGGCGAGCCCTTCTGGGGTCTCGACCGGTTCGACCAGCTCGACTGGTTCCTCGCGAGGGCGGCGGCCACCGAAGGGCGCGTGCGCGCCGTGTCGCACGTGCGCCTGATCGTCGCCGATCTCGCCGGCGCGACGGCGTTTTACCGCCAGGTGCTCGAGGCGGAGCCGGTCGTGAACGTGCCTAGCACCTACGCCGAGTTCGACACGCCCGGCGCGCGGCTCGCGCTGGTGAGCGAGGCGACGATGGGCGCGGTGGTCGGGCGCCCGGCGCCGCGCGCGGGCGACGCCGTGGTCGTGTGCCTGCGCGTCGACGACGTCGATGCCGCCGCGGCGCGGCTCGCCGCGCAAGGCGTCGCGTTCGTGCGCAAGCCGCACGACCAGCCGGCGTGGCTGCAGCGCGTCGCGCACCTGCGCGATCCTGCCGGCACGCTGGTCGAGCTGTGGCAGCGGCTGCCGGCCGCGTGACCGCACGCCCATGGCCGACTACACGCTGCACTGCTTCGCCCAGTCGGGCAATGCCTACAAGCCCGCGCTCGCGCTCGAGCTCGCCGGTGCCGACTGGACACCGAGCTTCGTCGACTACTTCCACGGCGCGACGCGCACGCCCGGCTACCGCGCGCTGAACGTGATGGGCGAAGCGCCGGTGCTCGAGCATCGCGGCCGAACCTTGACGCAGTCGGGCGTGATCCTCGACTATCTCGCCGCGACGCTCGGGCGATTCGGGCCGCGCGACGACGACGAGCGGCGCGAGATCCTGCGCTGGCTCCTGTGGGACAACCACAAGTTCACCAGCTACACCGCGACCTTCCGCTTCATGCGCGTGTTCTCGAAGGACCCCGATCCGGCCGTGCTGGCCGAGTTCGGCAAGCGCGCGCGCGCCGCCTGGGGCGTGCTGGACGCGCACCTCGCGTCGCGCGCCTACGTGGTCGGCGAGCGGCTCACGATCGCCGACCTGTCGCTGTGCGGCTACCTGTTCTTCGACGACGAGATCGGCGTAGACTGGACCGCGTTCCCGGCGATCGACGCCTGGCTCGCGCGCCTCAAGTCCGAGCCGCGCTGGAAGCATCCCTACGCGCTGATGCCCGGGCATCCGCTTCCCGCCTGACATGCCGGTCCTCGACAGCCGACTCAACACGCGCGAGCCGGTGTACGCGCGCAACCGCGCCGCGATGACCGAGCTCGTCGCCGACCTGCGCTCGAAGGTCGCCGAGGTCGAGCAGGGCGGCGGCGCGGCGGCGTGCGCGAAGCACGTCGCTCGCGGCAAGCTGCTGCCGCGCGAGCGCATCCGCGCGCTGATCGATCCGGGCAGCCCGTTCCTCGAGCTGTCGCCGCTCGCGGCGTACGGCATGTACGACGACACGATCGCCGCGGCGGGGATCCTCACCGGCGTGGGCCGCGTGTCGGGTCGCGAGTGCGTGATCGTGTGCAACGACGCGACGGTCAAGGGCGGCACGTACTACCCGCTGACGGTGAAGAAGCACGTGCGGGCGCAGGAGATCGCGCGCGAGAACCGGCTGCCGTGCATCTACCTGGTCGACTCGGGCGGCGCCAACCTGCCCAACCAGACCGAGGTGTTCCCCGACCGCGACCATTTCGGCCGCATCTTCTACAACCAGGCCACGATGTCGTCGGAGGGCATCCCGCAGGTCGCCGCCGTGCTGGGCTCGTGCACCGCGGGCGGCGCCTACGTGCCGGCCATGGCCGACGAGTCGATCATCGTGCGCGAGCAGGGCACGATCTTCCTCGGCGGCCCGCCGCTGGTGAAGGCCGCCACCGGCGAGATCGTGACCGCCGAGGAGCTGGGCGGCGCGGACGTGCACACGCGCATCTCCGGGGTTGCCGACCACTACGCGCTGAACGACCACCACGCGCTCGCGATCGTGCGCTCGATCGTCGCCAAGCTCGAGCCGCCGCACCGCGCCGTGCTCGACGCGGTGACGCCGGTCGAGCCGTTGCACGCGGCGGACGAGCTCTACGGCGTCATCAACGCCGACATCCGCAAGCCCTACGACGTGCGCGAGGTGATCGCGCGCATCGTCGACGCCAGCGAGCTCCACGAGTTCAAGTCGCGCTACGGCACCACGCTCGTGACCGGCTTCGCCCGCCTGTGGGGCTACCCGGTCGGCATCATCGCGAACAACGGTGTGCTGTTCAGCGAGTCGGCGGAGAAGGGCGCGCATTTCGTCGAGCTGTGCTGCCAGCGCGGCATCCCGCTCGTGTTCCTGCAGAACATCACCGGCTTCATGGTGGGCAGGAAGTACGAGGCCGGCGGCATCGCGAAGGACGGCGCCAAGCTCGTCATGGCAGTCTCGTGCGCGCAGGTGCCGAAATTCACGGTGATCATCGGCGGCAGCTACGGTGCCGGGAACTACGGCATGTGCGGACGCGCGTTTGCGCCGCGCTTCCTGTGGATGTGGCCCAACGCGCGCATCTCGGTGATGGGCGGCGAGCAGGCCGCCACCGTGCTCGCGACGATCCGCCGCGACGCCGTCGAGGGCAAGGGCGGCGCGTGGAGCGCCGACGACGAGGAAGCCTTCAAGGCGCCGATCCGCGCGCAGTACGACCGCGAAGGGCACCCGTACTACGCGAGCGCGCGGCTGTGGGACGACGGCGTCATCGACCCCGCGGACACGCGTCGCGTGCTCGCGCTCGCGATCTCCGCTTCGCTCAACCGGCCGATCGCCCCGACGCGGTTCGGCGTGTTCAGGATGTAGCCGACGATGGCCAACAGGAAGAAGAAGGCAACGGGCGCCGCGCCGCGCGGCAAGTACACGACGCTCGACGTCGTCGCGCGCGAAGGCGTGCGTCTGATCGGACTCGCGCGCCCCGAGGTGCACAACGCGTTCAACGAGACGCTCATCGCGGAGCTGACCGACGCGGTGCGCGAGGCGGGCGCCGATCCCGCCGTGCGCGTGCTGCTGCTGCACGCGACCGGCTCGAGCTTCTGCGCCGGCGCCGACCTCGAGTGGATGAAGCGGATGGCCGCGTACGGCCACGCCGAGAACCTGGCGGACGCCAACGCGCTGGCGGGGATGCTCTCGACGCTGGCGCAGTGCCCCAAGCCGACCGTCGCGTGCGTCAACGGCGCGGCGTACGGCGGCGGCGTCGGCCTGATCGCCTGCTGCGACATCGCGATCGGCGTGGACAGCGCCAGGTTCGGCCTGACCGAAACCCGGCTCGGGCTGGTGCCGGCGGTGATCTCGCCCTACGTGATCGACGCGATCGGCGCGCGCCAGGCGCGCCGCCTGTTCCTCACCGCCGAGCTGTTCGACGCGCACGAGGCCGCGCGCATCGGCCTGCTGCACCGCGGCGTCGAGTTCGGCGGCCGGCAC
>DATLIR010000342.1:0-14477 GCA_035539315.1 Casimicrobiaceae bacterium | reverse complement strand
CGTCGATCGCGGTGGCCGGTTACCAGCGGAGCTCGGGCAGCTGGCGAAAGACCTGCCGCGTGCCTTCGCTCCATTCGCGGCTGAGCGCCGAGAAGTACGCGTCCCCGTCGTCGAACCGGCGCCTTCTCTTCACTTCAAAGGTGTCCAGTTCGTAGCAGATCAGGTCGATGGGCATCCCCACCGACAGGTTGCTTCGCATGGTCGAGTCGAAGGACACGAGCACGCACTTCGCGGCCTCTGCAAGCGGCGTGACGAGCGTGATCACGCGATCGATGATCGGCTTGCCGTACTTGGTCTCGCCGGTCTGGAAGTACGGCGTGTCGAGTCCCGCCTCGATGAAGTTGCCTTCCGCATAGATGCGGAACAGGCGTGCGTGCTCGCCGACGACCTGGCCACCGACGATGAACGAGGCGTTGAACGTCACCTCGCTTTCCTGCATGTAGGGGCCGTCGCGCCGCTCGATGTCGCGCATGGCGTCAGCGACCAGCGTCGCGACGTCGAACATGGTGGTCGCGTTCCACAGGTTTGCGACGCCGGGGTCGGCGCAGCGCCGGTTGAGCACGCCGATCACCGCCTGCGTGCCCGCGAGGTTGCCCGAGCTCAACAGCACGACGACGCGGTCGCCGCGCCGCTCGAACACGGTCATCTTGCAGAACTTCGCGATGTTGTCCATGCCCGCGTTGGTGCGCGAGTCGGACGCGAAGATGATGCCCTCGTCGAGCATCAAGCCGACGCAATAGGTCATGAAATGCGGTCTCGCGACACCATGTCGTGGTCCGGGGCCGGAAGGACTGCTCGACGGGCGCCTGGCGGCCGGGTCGAGGCGGCGCGGGCGCGAAGGGAGCATCGGCCGATGCCCGCGCATGTCGCAGTGTCGCACGGGCGGTCCGCCCCTGCCCGGTTGCGCTTCAAATACAGGGCTCGACGCGAATCCGCGGGGCGCTTGCGACACGGTCGCTACACTGCGGTCCATGGCCCTCAAGGCGACCATCTTCAAGGCGGACCTCTCGGTCGCCGATATCGACCGCGGCGTGTACCGCGATCACGCGCTCACGCTCGCGCGGCATCCTTCGGAGACCGACGAGCGCATGATGGTCCGGCTGCTGGCATTCGCGTTGCACGCCGATGAGCGGCTCGAGTTCGGCCGCGGCCTGAGCGCGGAAGACGAGCCCGACCTGTGCCGCCGCGACCTGACCGGCGTCGTCGAGCAATGGATCGACGTGGGCCTGCCCGACGAACGCGAGGTGCGCAAGGCCTGCGGTCGCGCGCGCGAGGTGTTCGTCTACGCGTACGGTGGCCGCGCCGTCGCGCTGTGGTGGGAGAAGGCCGGCCCGACACTCGAACGGCAGCCGGCGCTCGCGGTGCTCGACGTGCCACAGGAGGCGAGCCAGGCGCTGGCAGGATTCGCCGCGCGAACGATGACGCTGCAGTTCACCGTCCAGGACGGTCACGTGCATGTCACCGATGGCGCAAGATCGGTGACGGTCGAGGTGCGGGTGTTGAAGGAGGCTGCGTCGGGATGACGCGTCGCCCCTCTCCCCAACCCTCTTCCCGCGATGCGGGGAGAGGAGAACATTTCACCAGGTCCAACCCAAAGCGGACGCGCCGCCCGACTGCGGCGGCGCGTCCGGGTCGACCCGCGTCGTGCCGTCAGCGGGTCGCGTCACGCGGCCCCATGTAGGCCGGGTCGGTGACGATGCCGAGCGGTGTCTCCGCCGGATAGGTGTAATAGGTCACGCCTGGCGGATCGTAGTAGCGCCAGCCGTCGTAGACCGCCGGGCCGCGATACGTCACGGTCGGACCGTAGAGGTAGACGCGCGGCGTAGCGTCGAAATCGTTGTAGCGCGCCGCGGGTTGCGGGTGCCACCAGTACCACGATCCATAGTAGGTCGGGTCGCTGGCGGAGTTGGTGTTGTCCGCTTGCGCGAATGCCGTGCCGCCTGCGGCCAGCAACGCCGCCGCGAGTGCCGCCCCGATGCCTTGTCGAATCAGTTTCCGGTTCATGTGTCCTCCGTGGGTCGAAAGAGGCCCCGCGGGGAGGCCCCGCGGGCCCCATCGGTCGATCCGCTGCCGTGAAGGGGTCACCCCGGCCCGGGCTTGTCGCCCGCCTTTTTCGCGGCGCTGTGCGCCACCGCGAACGCCCGTCCTTCGTCGCCCTTGTATTGCTCGAACGCGTGGTTGAACGCTTCGAGGAATGCGTGCTTCTGGTGGGCGTTGTACTGGTCGGTCTGCGCCTTCGGCAGATCGCTCACGGTGCGATAAGGCATGTCGGCCTCCTCGTGAAGTACGAGTGATGTCGTTCACCTTACGTTGCCGCCTACGGACCCGGCATCCGCGAGATGCCGATTCCGCCTCCGGGAGATCGCCGACGGCAAAGGCGCGCGTCTCGCGTCGGAGGCATACTTGCCGGGCGTGGGACGGGCGATGTCAGCGCCCCGCGCAGGAGGCCCTTGCCATGAGATGGGTTCGCGAGCTGTCTTGCGTTGCCGCCGTGGCGATGACGCTGGCGCTGACCGGCTGCGCCGGCGGATCGACGGGTGCGACAACGGATCCGGCGGCGAAGCAGCGGGCCAATGCGGAAAAGCAGGAACAGCTGCAGGAGATGCTCGAGAAGGGCCAGCGGAACTGATCGAGCGCCGGGCGCGCACCCGGGCATTGACGATCGCGGCTCGCAGGGAGGACCATCGATTCCTCCGCATTCAATCCTTCCCGCCATGATCGATGTACGGTGGATCGTCCTGGTGGTCGCGCTCCTGGGGGGCGGCCCGAGCGTCGCCGCGCCTGCGCCGGAAGCACCGGCGCAACCGGGCCTCGTCGCGCTCGTCGCGTCGCGCGACGCCGCGGTGCGCGACGCGGGCATCCAGCAGATCGTCGCGCGCACCGGCAAGGCGAAGCGCGACATCCAGGTGCTGACGCTCTATGGGCCGCTCTATTTCGCCTGGCCCAAGAACATCGCGCCGGTGCCGTTCGAGCTCTATTTCAACGCGGGCGGCGACACCGCGGGGTTCGCGCACGATTTCACCGACGCGACCCGGCCGACCTTCAGCGCGGCGCTCGACGCGATCCTGCCGCAGGCGATGCGCGGGGCGGCCAGCGCGCGCGCCCACGCGCAGCGTCCGCGGAACTAGCTCGGCGAGCCCCTCACCCCGGCGATCGCCTCGCGCGCCAGGACGCTTGGCCCAGCCCGCTCTCGAAGGTGGGCCGGCGTCGCGCTACCGGACGATGACGTTCTGGAACTGCCACGGATCGTCCCGATCGATGTCCTCGGGAAAAAGGTCGCCTTCGCGGTTGTCGAGCGGCGTCCAGTCGGTGTAGGCGCCGACCAGCCGGCCGAGGTACGGCTCCTGGATCGCGAGGATGCGATCGTGGTCGAGCTCGTCGGCGTCCACGACGCCGCGGCGCGGATTCTCGATCGCCCAGATCATGCCCGCGACCACGGCCGAGGAGACCTGCAGGCCGGTCGCGTTCTGGTAGGGCGCGAGCGCACGCGCCTCGTGAATCGTGAGCTGGCTGCCGTACCAGTAGGCGTTGCGGCCGTGCCCGTAGAGGAGCACGCCGAGCTCGTCCATGCCGTCGACGATCTCGTCGTTCATCACGCGCATGACCGCGGGGTGCCGCAGGTTGCGGCCCTGCAGCTCGTGCAGGCTCAGGATCGTGTCGTCGCACGGGTGGTAGGCGTAATGCACGGTCGGCCGGTAGACCGCCTCGCCGTTCTCCTCGATCGACAGGTAGTCGGCGATCGAGATCGACTCGTTGTGCGTGATCAGGTAGCCCTGGATCGGGCCGGCGTTGGGCGTCCACGACCGCACGCGGGTGGTCGCGCCGGGGCGCGTGAGGAAGATCGCCGCGCGGCAGCCGTGGTCGTGGAACGTGGCTTCGGGCGGGACCTTGCGTTCGTGCGTGCCCCAGCCGAGCTCGGCCGGCTGCAGGCCCTCCGAGAGGAAGCCTTCGACCGACCAGGTGTTGACGAACTCGTTCACGCGCTTGGGCACGTCCGCCCATTGCGAATCGCGCTCGGCGATGTGCATGCCCTTGACACCGATGCCGCGCGCGAGCTCGGCCCACTCGCGCCGCGTCTCCGGCGCAACGGTGTGGCCGAGGTCCGCGGCGAGCCGCACCAGCGCGCGCTTGTACAGGTGGCTCACCATCCCCGGGTTCGCGCCGTGCGCGATGATCGCCGTGGGCCCGCCGCTGCGGATCGCGCGCACTTCCTCGCGCAGCGCGTAATTGGTGCGGGCGGCGAGCGGCTTGCTGTGGTCGAGATAGCCGCCCGCCCACGGCTCGATGCAGGTGTCGATGTAGAGCGCGTCGATCTCGTGGCACAGCGCGATCAGCGCCGCCGACGACACGTCCACCGACAGGTTGACCAGGAAGCCGCCGGAGACGATCGGCGTCAGGATCTCGCGGTAGTTGTCCGGCCGCAGCGCGGCCTTCTCGAAGCGCACGCCCTCGAGCTCGCACAGGCGGCGGCTGGAATCGTCCGGGTCGACGACGACCATGCGCTCGCGATCCGCGTGGATGTGGCGCAGGATCAGCGGCAGCGAGCCCTTGCCGATGGAGCCGAAGCCGACGATCACGATCGGACCGTCGTAGTCGATGACTGCTGGATGGACGCGCATGGCGGGTAGCCTCCGGTTCGGACCGGATTCTACTTGGCGGCGCGCGGCGGCTCGCCCCCCGGAGGTTTCCGCCGTCCCTGCGACGTCCTACAGCGGCGGCCGCACGCCGTCCTTGCTGACCTGCACGCGCAGCGCCGTGACGACGCCATCGGCACCGGTCTGCGCCGCGACGAACACGTACTCGCCCGGGACGAGGTCGGCACGCGTGCCGGGCACGGAGCGCGCGATCGGCGTGCCCTCGGGCACGATCACCTTCTGCTCGCCGTTGGCCAACTGCAGGACCAGCTGGTGGCTGCCGGTGCCGACCACTTTGCTGACGACGGTGGCGTTGGTCATGCGCGCGTTGGGCTGCAGGTCCCACGCGATCTGCCCCGGCGGCACGGTCGGCGCCAGGTAGTGCACCTCGAGCGCCACGTCGTCGCCGTTGGGGGCGCGCATCGTCGCGGTGCCGACGTAGTCGCCCGGCTTGATGTCCTCGAAGCGCGCGGCCTTGGCGACCGCGACGCCGAGATTGTCGGCGAGGCGCAGCACGAGATCCTGCCCTTCGCGCGACTTCAACGACATCGTCGTCGCGTCGACGGCGACGATGGTGCCGCGGATGCGGCTGGCGGTCTGCGCGTACGTGGGCAGCGTCGCCACGGCGACGGCCAAGGCAACGACGATGGCGGAGATGCGCTTCATGGATCGGCCCGGGTCGTCGAACGACGCGTCAGCTGCACCCGGCCACGCACTTGCCGCTGCCGTCGAGCTCGATGGTGCGGCCCGACACCGCGAGGTGCACGGGGCGGCCCTTCACCAATCCGACGAGCTGCTCGGTGCGCGAGCCTGGGCGGATCTTGCCACCCGTGGTGCCGGCCTCGTTGACGTGCGTCAGGATCACCGTCGCGGGCTGGATCAGGTCGTTCACGAGATACGCGCCCGACGCGGACGTCAGCGAGGAAATACCCAGGTTCAGCACCATGACGCTCGGCTTGTGGAAGTCGTGCACGACCGTCTTCATGTCCGCGTGGATGGCGGTGTCGCCGGTGAAGTAGACCACGAGGCCGTTGGTGAACCGGATGACGTAGCCGCTGGGCGGCCCGAGCGTGAGGCTCAGGTTGTCGGCCTCGAGGTCCTTGCGCTCCGCCTCGTTCAGGAGCGAGCGGGAGACGGTGCTGTCGTGCGAGGCGGGCACGAGCGTGATCTCGACGCCGCGCGTGGCAGTCGCGGTCCTGAACGTGCGCGCGCCCCCCAGGTTGTTGCCGGCGACGCAGGGGGCGGCGAACGGCACGGTGTGCTCGTCCCCGTTCCGGGCCGGACACGCTGCCGTCGGCTTGCCGGAGATCGCTTCGACCTTCCTGCCGAGGAAGTTCGCCATCTGCGCGATCATCACGATTCCGGCGTTCTTGGCTGCGGCGATCTCGCCGGTGGTCGTATTCGGGGCCGCCGAGACGATCTCCGGGTTGCCGCAGGTGCCGGCTCCGACGGCCTTCAGGCGCTGGTCGCCCAGGTGGTCGCCGTGGGCGTGGCTCACCAGCACGACGTGAACGGCGCCAAGCCGCGCGTCGTCACCGCCGGTCACCGACTGGCCGGCGTCGAATAGGATCCGCACGCCGGACGGATCCTCGAGGATCATCGCGCGGTCGCGGTTGCACAGCTCGCCGTCGTGCGAGCCCAGCGGAATGATCTTCACGTTCTGCGCTGCAGCGATACTCGCGCAGGCGGCGAAGCCGACAAGCGCGGCGGCACGGATGTAGGACGGGATCATCGGAGTCCTGGGATGGGGTCGAGGGTCGACCGGACAAGGAACGCCAACATGCTTCCGACGCCGTTATTCCGCGACCCGGGGCCGGAGGCCATTTCCGCGCGCCGGCCGCAGTCGGATGCACACGTCGATCGATTCGAGCGCCATCGCGAGCTCGCGGTCGGCGCCCTCGTATTTCGCGACGCGCGGCTGCCAGAACGCCTGGACCGCGGCACGGTCGCGCGCCGAGCACAGCCCCGCCGCAAATTTCGGCCAGCCGCTCGGGGCATAGGGACTGACCGTCTTCGCGAGCGCGTCGAAGTTCGCCATGACGAAGTCGTTGGTCGCGCGCCGCGACGGCTGCCAGCCCATCGTGTTCCATACCGCCGTCCAGCTCTCCCGCACGTCGAACGACGGGTCCAGCAGGACGCCGAGCCCCTTCTGCGCGAGTGCCGGCTCGTTGAACGAGACCAGCGCCATCGTCAGGTAGCGGCGTTCGTCGCGGTCGGTGGTGGACCGCGCCGCCGCCAGCAGCGCATCGAATAGCGCCGCGTCACCGGTGCGCGCCGCGGTGATCAGCGTCACGTCGACCAGGCCCGGGGCGATGGCCGTTCGATCGCGCGTCCAGGCCAGCGCAAGGCGGCGCGCCTCGCGTGCCAGGGCGGGGTCGTAAGGGGCCGCGAAGCGCAGCAGCGTGCGCCGCATCAGCTGGTCGTCGTCGCTCTCGCCCGCCCTGGGCACGAAGCCCAGCGCCCGGGCACGCGGCCCGAACGCGGTCCGCACGAACCGCTCGAACGCCGGACCCCCGTCCTCGGTGACGCCTACGTCGGCTTCGAACTGCGCGAGGTCCACGGCGGCGCGCAGGACGTGGCGGTCCCGGTGGGCGGCGCCGTGCTGCACCCATCGCAGCGCCTGCGCGTGATTGACCGAGCCGGCGCGCACGAGCGCGCGCAGGTCGTCGAGCAGGCTGGCAAACTCGGCCGCGGTGAGCGCGTTGCGATGGCGCTCGAGGCGCTCGAGCGCGCCGTCCCGGTAATCGGCGACGAAGTAGCCGACCCCCCCGGCATTGGCGAGGACGAACGCCGGGCATGCGTCGCCGAGCGGGATCGACGCGGTCTCGCCGGAGAGCAGCGTGCAGAACTGCTTCGAGGAACGCATGCCGCCGAGCTTCGCGCACAGCGGGATCTGCCAGCGCTGCGGGCCCGACGGCGCGGCGCCGACGAGCGTGAGGCGGCGCTGCCTGAGGTCGAGCCGGGCGCCGCCCTTGCCGCACTGAAGCCGCGTTTCGACCAGCGGGATGCCGCCCTGGCCGAGGAACGATTCGAACGCCGGCGCCACCGGGCGCATGCTCGCCGTCGACAGCGCCGCGAGGAAATCGACCGAGGTGGCCGAGCCCTCTCGCCGGGCGTCGAGGTAATCGTGCACGCCGCGGCGGAACGCCTCCTCGCCGATCCACGCCTCGAACATGCCGATGACGGTGGCGCCCTTTTCGTAGGTGATGTGGTCGAACGCGTTCGCGACGTCGCCGCGCGTCGCCACCGGCTCGCGGATCCGGCGCGCCGACGGGAGCGCATCGGCATTCATCGCTTCGGCGCGCGCGTCGATGCGCCCGGCGCCGCGGTCCCAGCCGGGCCGCCATCGGTCGACGGCCTTTTCCGCGATCCAGGTGGCGAACGCCTCGTTGAGCCAGATGTCGTCCCACCACGCGGTCGTCACCAGGTTCCCGAACCACTGGTGCGCGATCTCGTGTGCACCGACGTTGGCCGCATTGCGTCGGAAGCGCGGACTCGCCTCGCCCGGCTTCGCGAGCAGGATCGGCAGCCCGTAGGTGATGAGCCCGGCATTCTCCATCGCGAAGCCGACGGTGAGCGGGATCGCGATGTGGTCGAGCTTGTCGAACGGATACGCGATGCCGAACCAGCGCTCCAGCGCGACGAACAGCTCCGGGTAGGCCGACGCCACGAAGGCTGCATCGGCGGTTCGGCCTTTCGGCACGATCACACGCGTG
The DNA here is from genome assembly GCA_035539315.1 of Casimicrobiaceae bacterium. GTDB lineage: Bacteria > Pseudomonadota > Gammaproteobacteria > Burkholderiales > Casimicrobiaceae > VBCG01. The sequence goes on along the minus strand of DATLIR010000342.1, from coordinate 6,127 downwards.
GGCGTGCCGCGGGACCCGAGCCGTCCGAGGTCGACGACCTCCCAGGGCCCCACCGCGAAGGCGACCAGGTAGGTCGGCAGCGGCACGGTGCGCGCGAAGCGTACGGTCTTGGTGCCGTCGGCGCCGACGCTCTCGCTTTCCACCGTCGTGTTCGAGACGGCGACCGCCTCGCGCGGAACGCGCAGCGTGAGCTGCCACGGCGTCTTGAAGCCGGGCTCGTCGAAGCACGGGAAGGCACGGCGCGCGGAGAGCGCCTCGAACTGCGTCATCGTGTACGAGGCGTCGCCGTCTTTGAGCGTGAAGACGCCCCGGGTCGCGTTGGTGGCCTGCTCGGCTTCGAACGCGAGCGTCAACCGGTGCGTGCCCGGCGCCAGCGGCGGGTCGAACGCGAGACCGACGAACTGCTCGTGGCCCGCGATCACCTCGACGCGTGTCGCCGCGTCGTCGACGCCGGCGCGCTTCACCGTCACTGCGTCCGCGTTGAGCCACACGAGGGCATGCGGGCGCTCTAGCGCGACGTCGATCGCGATCTCGCCGGACACGACCGGCGCGCCCGGCACCACGGTCAGCGACAGGGCATAGGCGGTCGGCCGCGCACCGTCGGGCAACCGGAACGCGGGCGGCGTCGGACGCTCGGGGACTTGGGCGCAGGCGACGCCCAACCCCGCCGAAAGCAGAAGCCAGACGAGCGCGACAGGCAAGGAGAGAACACGGCGCATTGATTTTCCTCGTGGCCGCCGGAAGGACGACCGGCGACAATGCTACCTTGCGCGGTCGCGCCACGACGTCCCTTGCCGGACGACCTTCGAGGTAGCCCACCGGTGTCGATGCTCTATCGACTGCGGGATGTTCCCGCGATGCTGCGCACGCCAGGCGGCCGGCGCCAGTTCGGCGACGGGGTCCTGTTCCGGCTGTGGCCGGCGCTGTCGCGGCTCGCGTGGCTCCATCGCCGCACGAGCGCGCGCCGGGCGCGCGCCGTCGCCGTCACCGGTTCGTACGGCAAGTCGACCACGGTGCGCGCGATCGCCGCCGCGCTCGGCGCGCCGACGCATCGCGCGATGTCGCACAACGCGTGGACCTCGGTCGCGCGGGCGGTGCTGCGCATCCGGCCATGGCAGCGCCACGCGGTGATCGAGGCGGGCATCTCCGGGCCCGGGCAGATGGAGCACTACGCGCGCATCATCGCGCCGGACGTGGCGGTGGTCACGTCGATCGGCAGCGAGCACCACCCGAAGCTGCCGACGCTGGAGCACACGCGCGCGGAAAAGGGAACCCTGGTGTCCGGCCTTCGCGCCGGGGGCGTCGCCGTCCTCAACGGCGACGATCCGAACGTGCGGTGGATGGCGGCGCTCGCCCCGGGTCGCGTCGTGACCTTCGGGCTCGGCGACGGCTGCGACGTGCGCGCGAGCGATGTGCGGCTCGACTGGCCGCGGGGAACGCGGTTCCGGCTCGACGCGTTCGGCGAGACGCGCGAGGCGCACATTGCGCTCATCGGGCGCACGATGGTCTACCCGGTGCTCGCCGCGATCGCGGTCGCGCGCGTCGAGGAGGTTCCGCTCGACGAGGCGCTGTCGCGCTGCGCCGCGCTTGCGCCGACGCCTGGCCGGCTCGAGCCGGTGCTGCTCGAAAGCGGCGCGATCCTGCTGCGCGACGACTACAAGGGATCGCGCGAAACGCTCCACGCGGCGCTCGAGGTGCTCGCCGAGGTGCCTGCGTCGCGCAAGATCGTGGTGTTCGGCGACCTCTCGGAGATCCAGGGCCGCGAATGGCGGCATTACGTGAGGATCGGCATGCGCGTCGCCCGCGTGGCATCGCGGTTCGTCACCGTGGGGCGCGGCTGCTTCCGGCGCTACTGGACCGGGGCGCGCAAGGCCGGGATGCCGCGCGGCGCCATCGTCGATGCGGGCCGCACCGTGCACGATGCCGCGGCGTACCTCCGCTCGATCCTCGGGCCGGGCGACGTCGTGCTGGTCAAGGGCCGCCGCGGGCAGAAGCTCGACCGCGTGCGGCTGATCCTGCAGGGGCGCGAGGTCCGCTGCACGATCAAGCACTGCGAGGTGCGCACGATGGAGTGCGACGAATGCCCGATGCTCGAGCGCGGCTGGGGAACCCACCGCGCGGTCACGCCGGGCTGGATCGAGCCGCGGGCCGACCGGTTGCGGCGCGCGGGATCGGCACAGGCTCGCTGAGCCGGCGTTACTGCGGCACCTCGCCGAGCACCGTGCAGCGCCGGATCACGCGCCGCTGCACGGCCGGGTCGTAGGGCGTCGCGCGATGCAGCACGCAGCGGTTGTCCCACGCGATCAGCTGGCCGGCCGACCAGCGGTGCCGGTACGTGAGGTCGTCGTGGACGATCAGCGCATTCAGCTCCTCGATCAGCGCGCGTCCTGCGTCGTAGGGCATGCCGACGATCGACTCCGCGTGGTCGCCGAGGAACACGCACCGGCGCCCGGACTCCGCGTGGGTGCGGACGATCGGATGGTCGACGGGCGGGCGCGCGCGCCGCTGCTCGTCGGTCAAGGGGTCGTCGCCGTGGCGGCGCGTGCGCGAGAAGTCGAGGTTGTGGATCGCCCGCATCCCGGCCAGCCGCGCCTTCCATGCCGGGCTCAGCCGATCGTACGCGCCGTACATGTCGCAGAAGTGCGTCTCGCCGCCTTCGGCGCTCGCCACCTCGGCGTAGAGGATCGTCGCCTGTCCGGTGACGCGCTGCCACGACCCGTCGGTATGCCAGGACATCGTGCCGCGATCCGGATGCCGCCCGTTCGGCCTGCCGTCGGCGTCGAGGTTCGACAGCCGGTAGAGCTCCGGATAGCCGTCCGCGTGGTACTGGTTCATCACGTGGATCTGCACTTCGCCGAAGCGGCGCGCGAACTCGACCTGGCGTGCCGATGGCAGGTCGCGGGCGTCGAACAGCAGCACCTGGTGCGCGAGGAACGCGGCGCGGATCGCGCGGAAAGAATCGTCGTCGACCCCGCTCGCGAGATCGACGCCGAGCACCTCGGCGCCGACGTGCGGGGAGAGCGGCCGCGTCGCGACGCGGGCTTGCGTGCCGGCCACCATCGGAGGGTGGGCGCGCGCGCCTCCGGTCAGCGACGAAAGAGGCGCACCTTCGCCGCGTGCGAGATGTCGGCCTTCACGTCCTCGCGGCTGCGCTCATAGACGATCTCGCGCCCCATCGCGTTGCCGACGTAGGCCATGCCGGTGCGCGTGGGCGTCAGTTCGACGCGGACGCTGTGCACGCCCTCCCCGATGACGACGGTGATCGCGCTCTCGCGCTTGTCGTAGACGACGACGTCGAGCAGCTGCCCGCTGGCGGTGACGCGGATGCGGATCTTCTCGTCGCTCATCGAGGGAGCCCGGGATGCGCGCGGTTGACGCGCCGGTCGGGCCTCCCTAGCATACCCTGCGAACCCTTCCCGCCGGCAAGCCTTCGATCGGCGGCGCGACATTCCCGAAAACCCGGTGCGCGAGACGGGCCGGCGACACGGCCGCGCCCGCCACCCCCGATCCCGATGGAGACGCGATGACAGGCGCAGTGACGGTGGTGGCACGGTTGCGGGCGGCGCCCGGCAAGGGTGACGCGCTCGCGGCGCTGCTGACCGAGCAATGCGGCGTCATCCGGTCTTCCGAGCCGGGATGCCTCGCCTACCGGCTGCACCGCGGGAGCGACGATCCCGACCTGTTCGTGTTCTACGAGACCTACGTCGACGACGCCGCGTACCAGGCGCATCGGCGCTCGCCGCACCTCGCCGCCTACCGCCAGCGCCGCGAAGCCGCGGCGCTGATCCACGGAGGGGTCGAGGTCGCGCTGTTCCGGGCGCTCACCGAGTGACGGCGCGTCCGGACGCCATCCGTCCCGCCTGCACCGTCGTCCTCGTGCGCGACGGTCCGGAAGGCCTCGAGACGCTGCTCCTGCGCCGCGATCCGGGCGCGCGATTCCTCGGCGGGTTCCACGTGTTCCCGGGTGGCGCGGACGGTCCCGAGGATCGCGATGCGCGCGCGTTGGCGCGACTGGGCGGGCTCGACGACGCCGAGGCGAGCGCGCGCCTGGGATTGCCGGCCCACGGTGCAGGCTTCTGGCTCGCGGCGGTGCGCGAGACCGTCGAGGAATGCGGCATCGTGCTGGCCGTCGACGAGCGCTCCGGCGTGCTCGACCGCGCGAGGCTGGAAGCGGCGCTCGCCGATCGCCCGGCGCTCCTCGCCGGGCAACTGTCGTTCGTCGACTGGCTTGGGCGGCATGCGCTGGTGGTACCGGCGCGCGCGCTCGTCTACTTCGACCACTGGCTCACGCCGGCGACCCGACCGCGGCGCTTCGACACGCGCTTCTTCCTGGCGCGCGCGCCCGAAGGACAGGTCGCGTCGCACGATGGCGCGGAGGTCGTCGACGCGCGCTGGGCGCGTCCGGCCGACGCGCTGGACGACGCGAAGCGCGGCGCCATCGAGATCGCCAATGCCACCGCGGCCACGCTGCGGCTGCTCGCCACCCGCGCGAGCGTCGACGCAGCGCTCGCGGCGGCGCGCTCGCTCGGCGCGATCGAGGCCAATCGCCCCTGCGTCGCGCAGGGCAGCGGCGGCGCGCGCACGTTCTACCGCGACGACGCCGCCTACCACGAGATCCACTGGTCCGATCCGTCGGAGTCGATGCAGACGAGCTACGACCTGGCGCCGGGCGCGCCCAAGCGACTGGATGCGCGCGTCGTCCGCGTGATCGCGCCCAACCGCGGCGTCATGACCGGCGCCGGCACCAACAGCTATTTCGTCGGCGAACGCGAGCTGGCCGTCATCGATCCGGGGCCGCTGGACGAGAGCCACCTTGCGGCCCTGATCGCGCACGGCGACGGCCGCATCCGCTGGATCCTCTGCACGCACACGCACCGCGACCATTCGCCGGCGGCAGCCGCGCTCGCGGCCGCCACCGGCGCGCGCGTGATCGGCATGCCGGCGCCCGCGGGGCCGCGGCAGGACGCGACCTTCCTGCCCGACCACGTCGTCCGCGACAGCGAGGTGCTCGCGCTCGGCGACATCGCGCTGACGGCACTGCACACGCCGGGACACGCGTCGAACCACGTCTGCTACCTGTTCGGCGCGACCGGCATGCTCTTCACCGGCGATCACGTCATGCAGGGCACGACTGTCGTGATCGCGCCGCCGGATGGCGACATGCGCCAGTACCTGGCGTCGCTCGAGCGCCTGCTCACGCTCGACGTGGCGATCATCGCGCCCGGTCACGGCTACCTGATCGGGCAGCCGCAACGCGAACTTCGGAAGCTGATCGGGCACCGGTTGTGGCGCGAGGCACGCGTGCTCGACGCGGTCGTGCGCCTGGGGCCCGCCGGCATCGACGCCATGCTCGACGAAGTCTATCCCGACGTGCCGGACAAGCTGCGCGTCCCCGCCGCGCGCTCGCTCGAGGCGCACCTGATCAAGCTGGTCGAGGATGGTCGGGTTCGCGCGGCCGGCGGCAAGTATGTCGCCTCGAGCCCTGCGGCGCGCCCCTCACCCTAGTCCTCTCGCCGCGAGGCAGGGAAAGGGAACGTTCGATCGGCGCGCCTTTGCCGGCCCCGCTCTTCGCGCGTTGCGTCGAGGGGAAAAGCGGGCGCGACCGCCGCACGGTCGATTTCCCACTCCCCGCATAGGTTGGAGAGGGCCGGGTGAGGGGCGACAGCGACTGCGTGGTCAGGCAGACGCCCGACCCTCCCGATCACCGATGACGCCCTGCTTGCTCAGCTGCGCGATGTCGGCCTCGGCATACCCGAGCGAGCGCAGGATCTCGTGCGTGTGCTCGCCCAGCGCGGGAAGCGTCAGCCGCTCATGCGCCGGCTCGTCGGCGAACCTGATCGGGTTGCCGATATGGTCCCAGCCGCGTGTGTCGCCGAGCACCATGCCGCGCTCGCGGAAATGCGGATCGTCGAGCACCTCGGGCAGCGTCTTCACCGGGGCGAACGGAACATCGTGGCCGCGGAAATGCGCGACCCATTCGTCGCGCGTCCGCGTCCGGAAGGTCTCGCGCAGGAGCCGGTGCGCGCGTTCCTGCGCGAGACCTTCCGGACGCGGACGCGCGACGAATGGGCCGCGCATTTCCGCGGCCACGATGTTCCGTTCGCCCCGGTGAAGACGCTGCCCGAGG